>NC_019675.1:2714121-3028242 GCF_000316515.1 Cyanobium gracile PCC 6307
ATCACATCCACGAAATGCCAGAACAGGGAGGTGGCGATGACGCCTTCTTCACCGCCGTCGTAATTGCCGGGGACGAAGGATTTGGCCAGCATCAGGCCCATCAGCAGGATGCCGGTGAGCACATGCAGGCCATGGAAGCCGGTGAGCAGATAGAAGGTGCCACCGAAGGTGCCCGAGGTGAAGCCGAAGCTGAGGCCGCGCCACTCCACCGCCTGGCCATAGAGGAAATAGGCCCCCATGGCCATGGTCAGCAGCCAGAAGCCCCGGAACAGCCAGATCTTCCCCTTGCCCTTGAAATGCTCCGCCACCACCATCGTGAAGGAGCTGGAGACCAGCACCACCGTGTTGATCAGCGGCAGGCGCCATTCCAGGCCCTCAACACCGGCGGGCAGCCAGTCGATGGCGGAGAGCCGCAGCAGGGCGTAGCCGCTGAAGAACGCCAGGAAGATGACGCTCTCGGAGCACAGGAAGATGATGAAGCCGGTGAGGTTGTGGCTGGCGTGCGCTCCCGCGCCGTGGGCGTGGGGCGCGGCCGTGTCGCCGGACGTGGCGGGGGTGCTGCTCATCGGTTGGCGTCCTGAAGGGTGAGGGTGCGCTCGATCTCGGCCTGGTGCGCCACCAGCGGTTCGCCGGTGCCGTAGCCGTAGGGGCGGCTGATCACGGTGGGGACGTGCTCACCGAAGTTGTCCTCCGCCGGCGGTGAGGGCAGCAGCCACTCCAGGCCGATGGCGTTCCAGGGGTTGTGCGGAGCCTTCGGCCCCCGGGCCCAGGAGCTGATCATGTTGAGCAGGAACGGGATGATCGACACCCCCAGCAGGAAGGCCCCCAGGCTGGCCAGCACGTTCCAGAAGGCGAACTCCGGGTCGTAGGAGGAGACCCGCCGGGGCATGCCCATCAGGCCGAGCGGGTGCATGGGCAGGAAGTTGAGGTTGGCGCCGATGAAGGTGAGCACGAAATGCAGCTTGCCGAGGCCCTCGTAAGGCATGCGGCCGGTGAACTTGGGGAACCAGTGGTAGATGGCGGCGAACACACCCATGACGGCCGCGCCATAGATCACGTAATGGAAGTGACCCACCACGAAGTAGGTGTTGCTGACGTGAATGTCGACCGGCACGGTGGCCAGCATGATGCCGGTGATGCCGGCGAAGACGAAGTTGAACAGGCCGCCCAGGCAGAACACCATCGGGGTGGTGAGCCGGATCTTGCCCCGCCAGAGGGTGCCCAGCCAGGCGAACACCTTCACACCGGTGGGCACGGCGATCAGCATCGTGGTGACCATGAAAAGGTTGCGCATCCACTGGGTGACGCCACTGGGGAACATGTGGTGCACCCAGACGATCAGCCCCAGGCCGACGATGATGAAGGAGGCCAGGCACACATAGACGTAGCCGAACAGCGGCTTGCGGGAATAGACGGGAAACAGCTCCGAGAAGATGCCGAACACCGGCAGGATGATCACATACACCGCCGGGTGGGAATAGAACCAGAAGAAGTGCTGATACAGCACCGGATCGCCGCCCCCTTCCGGCCGGTAGAACGAGGTGCCGACGCTCAGATCCATCAGCAGCATCACGGCGCCGCCGGTGAGGGCGGGCAGGCCGATCAGCTGCAGGGTCTGGGCGGCGAGGGCCGTCCAGCAGAACACCGGCATGCGGAAGAAGCCCATGCCCGGCGCCCGCATCCGCAGGATCGTGGTGACGAAGTTCACCGCCCCCATGATCGAGGAGACGCCGGAGAGGGCCACTGCCAGCACCCAGAGGAACTCGCCGTTGATCAGGTGGCCGAGGGGGTTCTGGAGACTCACCGGCGGATAGGACCACCAGCCGGAAGTGGCCGGGCCGCTGGGCACGAAGAAGCTGGCGATCAGCAGGATGCCGAACACCGGCACCAGCCAGAAGGCGGCGGTGTTGAGCCGTGGGAAGGCCATGTCGGGGGCGCCGATCATGGTGGGAATCAACAGGTTGTTGAGCCCATTGAGCACCGGAAAGATGAACAGGAACAGCATGATCGTTCCGTGCATCGTGTAGAGGCCGTTGTACACGGTGCGATCCACCAGATCGGCCTCGGGCGTGATCAGCTCCCCCCGCATGATCATGGCCAGCAGCCCACCCACGAGGAAGAAGAAGAAGGCCACCACGATGTACTGGATGCCGATCACCTTGGCATCGGTGCTGAAGCCGAAGTAACGCCGCCAGGAGGCGGGCGGTTCGGGGGAGAGGGCGGTGCTGGTCATGGCCTCAGGCGTCGTGGGGAAGGGAACGGGAACCGGGGGTGTTCACCTGGGGCGGCGGGGCCGGCACCACCGTGGGCCAGCCGCTGCGGGGCTTGGCCTGGCGCGCGGCGTACTCGTCGGCCGCGACGCTGAGGCCGGCCTGCAGGGGGGCCGCGGCGGCCTGCTTCAGCCAGGCGGCGTGGTCGTCGGCCGTCTCCACCACCACATCGGCCTGGTTGGCGGCGAACCAGGTGCCGCTGAACTGGGAATCCCGCAGGCGGTAGCGCCCGATGCGGGTGGGGGTGAGGCTGAAATCGATCGCCCGGCCCGGGATCACATCCTGCTTGAGCCGGAAGGCCGGGATGAAGAAGCCGTGCAGCACGTCCTCGGAGACCAGGCGGAAGGTGACCGGCCGATCCAGTTCCAGATGCAGCTCGGTGCTGGAGACGTTCTCGGCGGTGTAGCGGAACTCCCACGACCATTGCCGGGCGATCACCTCCACCTCCTCCGCCGATCCCTGGCCCTTCGGGGAGCCCATCGCCATGGACAGGGGTTCGCTCAGATGGACGTGCTCCATCGGCCCCAGCACCCCCAGTTCGGTGTTCACCTGGATGGCATACCAGGCGATGGCCATCACCAGCACCAGCGGGATGGCGGTCCAGATCACCTCGAGGCGGGTGTTGCCCTCGATCGGCTCGGCATCGCTCTCGTCGTACTTCTCGGCCCGGTGCACGAGCACCACCCAGGCCATCACCGAGACCACCCCCAGGAACACGAAGGTGCCGACGCCGGTCTCGAAGCTGAACAGACCATCCACCAGCGGGGCGGCATTGGAGGCCTGCACCGGCAGCCAGCGCAGGGACTGCCCCGCCACCCAGAGGCTGATCAGCAGCAGCAGCCCGACCCAGAGAACCAGGGCCACGAGGGCGATGGGGCCGGGGCGACGCGGGGGGGCGGAGGTCATGGGAAAGGGGCCCTCAAGGAAGGGCGTCGCGGAGGTCGGCGCCATTGGCCAGGAGCTGGTCGGCGGTGATGTGGACGCCGAATTCGGCCGCCAGTTCGGCCCCGAGGGTGCCGTGCAGGCCGATCACCAGGAACAGGGCCAGGCCCACCAGCAGGTAGAGCCACTGCACCTGCCGGCCCATGTCCCGGCGCCAGAGAAAGCGCTGGTAGCCGCGCCAGACGGTCATGGCGATGATCGCCAGCAGGATCGCCACCCCGCCGACGCCGTGCCAGAGCATGGTTTCCATGCTCTGGAGGCCGATGCTGCTGGTGACACCCGGCAGGGGCACCGCCAGCAGCATCTCGAAGAAGCCCGCCGCCACGGTGAAGAAGCTGACGATGGCGCAGGCCAGCAGGTTGTACCAGCCCACGTCGTGGAAGCCGGCCCGGGTGATCGGCAGAGCCAGGAAGCGGAACACCCGCTTCTCGATCGGGTAGAGGGCGCCGACGATGTCGAAGGCGATGGCGATCACGAACAGGCCGATCGTGAAGTGGACCAGATTCGGATGGATCGGCAGGCTGTAGGGCAGGTCGTTGGGCCCCAGCCAGTCGCCCAGCTGCTGGATCGGCGCCTCGGCCGGGAGCAGGGAGGGAGCCATCAGATCAGCCCGGCCCGTCCGGCGGCCACCACCGGCACGGTGTGCAGGCCATACACCCAGATCAGCTGGTTCCCCAGGGTGACCTGCACCACCACCAGGGCGGCCAGCACCCCGCCGGCGGCCAGGAACGGCAGCGGCAGGGTCTCGGGATCCCGGTTGCGCAGCACGTAGCGCCAGCCGGTGAGCACCGAGAGGATGCCGGCCAACGACCAGCCCAGGGTGCTGTGCAGGTTGAGGATCGCCCGGGAGGCGCCATAGGGATCGGCCAGCCCCGCCTCCACCTGGCCGAAGATGATCGCCACGAAGATGGCCCCGGTGGCGAACAGCAGATTCCAGAAGCTGACTTCAAACAGATTCGGCCGCCGCAGCACCACACCGATCAGATCGAAGACCACGCTGATCACCGCCATGGCGATGACGAAGTGGACCACGATCGGATGGAGGGTGTCCATCCAGGGCAGGTTGTGGTCATTGAGGGCTGGCAGCAGTTGCTGCATGGGCACCGGCCACGCTGTGCCGCTTCACCATGGCCAGGCTCCGGCGGCTGGCCCGGGTCTGTGAGCTTTTATTGCAGGATTGTGACGATATGCCGACGTGACCGGGAGCTCGCCGTTTCCGGGATCCTCCCTACCTTTCAGGCATCCTGCGGACCGCATCGATGGCGAAGGAACGCTTCTTCCTCGAGCTGGAGCCGAGCGAGGCCGTGATGAAGGGCTGGCCCCATGTGGTCATCGTGGGTGGCGGTTTTGCCGGCCTGAAGGCGGCCCACCGGTTGGCCGGCCAGCCGGTGCGGGTGACCCTGGTGGACAAACGCAACTTCAATCTTTTCCAGCCCCTGCTGTATCAGGTGGCCTCCGGTCTGGTGTCGGAGGCGGATGTGGCGACGCCCCTGCGACGGCTGCTGGCCAGGGCGGCCAATGTGCAGGTGCTGCTCGGTGAGGTGGTCGATCTCGATGCCGCCACCCGGGAGGTGGTCTTCAACGATCGCCGCCTGCGTTACGACAGCCTGATCCTGGCCACCGGCTCCGGCAGCACCTACTTCGGCCATGAGGAGTGGCGGGAACTGGCGCCGCCGATGAAGATCCTCGAGCACGCCGACGAGATCCGGCGGCGGGTGCTGACGGCCCTGGAGGAGGCCGAGCAGACCCCGGATCCGGAACGCTGCCGCTTTCTGCAGTCGGTGGTGGTGGTGGGCGGCGGCCCCTCCGGCTGCGAGCTGGCCGGATCGATCAACGAGCTGATGCGCCATGCGGCACGGCGCGACTTCCGCCAGCTGGATCCCGGCCTCTGCCGCGTGGTGCTGGTCGACCCCGGCGACCGGGTGCTGCGGGCCATGGATCCATCGCTGTCCCAGGCGGCCGGCGACTATCTCGTCTCCCGCGGTGTGGAGCTGGTGCTGGGGGGCCGGGTGCAAAGCATCGAGGCGGGACGCCTCACGGTGACCTTCAAGTCATCGCCGGCCGGAACCCCCAGTGAGCGGGTGCTGGAGGCGGCCACCATCTGCTGGAGCGCGGGGGTGCGGGCCTCCCATCTCGGCAAGCTGCTGGCGGAGCGCACCGGCTGTGCGGTCGACCGCGGCGGGCGCGTGGTGGTCGAGCCCGACTTCTCGATCGCCGGCCATCCCGAGATCCGGGTGGTGGGCGATCTCTGCTCCTACGCCCACACGGCCGACGGCCAGCCCCTGCCGGGCATGGCCGGGCCGGCGGTGCAGATGGGGGGCTGGGTCGCCCTCGACCTGCTGGCCCAGCTGGGGGGGCGGCGCCAGGCCCCCTTCCGCTGGTTCGACTTCGGCAGCATGGCGGTGATCGGCCCCCTCTGTGCCGTCGCCGACCTGCGGGGCCTCAAGGTCACCGGCGCCCTCGGCTGGCTGCTGTGGGGCCTGGCCCATCTGGCCTTCATGCCCGCCAACGAGAACCGCCTCACGCTGCTGACCAAGTGGCTGTGGATGATCGCCACCCAGCAGCGGGCGAGCCTGCTGATCACCGGCCGGCCCGACCAGCACCTGGGTGTGGAGGTGGGGCTGGAGCGGGCCGAACGGGCCCAGGACCCCGCTCCGGCACCGGCGGTGAAACCCGCGGCGGCCTCCACGGAGCAGCCGGCGGCGGCCTGAGGGGCCGGGAGGCCTGCGTCCCTGGCTCACAGGCCTGGGCTGCTGTGCATCAGGCCCCCATCGGCGAAGATCGTGGTGGCGGTGATGTAGCTGGCGGCGTCGCTGGCCAGGAAACCCACCACCTTGGCGATCTCCTCCGGCTGGGCCATGCGGCCCATCGGGATGGCGGCGTTGAGCCTGGCCAGCAGCTCGGGATTGTTCATGGTGGAGTCGTTGATGGGCGTGGCCACGGCGCCGGGGCCCACATTGACGATGGTGATGCCGTGGGGCGCCAGTTCCAGGGCCGCGGTGCGGGTGAGCATGCGTACGCCTCCCTTAGCGCAGCAGTAGGGGGTGTTGTCGGGCATCGGCCAGTCCTCGTGCACCGAGGAGATGTTGATGATGCGGCCGCCGCCGCCCTGGGCGATCATCTGCTTGGCGGCGAACTGGGTGGCGAAGAAGACGCCCCGCAGGTTGACGTCCAGCACCTTGTCGAAGTTGTCCGGAGTGGTGGTGAGGATCGAGGTGCGGGTTTCAATGCCGGCGTTGTTGATCATCACATCGAGCCGACCGTATTTCTGCACGGTGGTGTCCACCAGCCGCTGCAGGTCATCGAGCTTGCCCACATCGGCCTGAACCCCGAAGCTGCAGCCGCCGTAGGCGCCGATTTCACGCTCCAGTTCCTCGGTGGCTTCGGGATGGGAGCGGTAATCGATCACCACCTTGGCACCGAGTTCGGCCAGATATTCCACGATCGATTTACCGATGCCGCTGTTGCCACCGGTGACGATGACGACCTTGCCCTGCAGCAGGGTGGACAGGGCCTTGCCGGCCAGGGGATTGGAGCTCGTCATCGGGGGCGGCCGGAAAGGAATGGGGAGGGATGTCCACGGTTTCATCCTAGGGACGGCCACCGTCCGGGCCCACCGAATCGATGGTTTTGGATAGGCAGAATTCCACACCAGGATGCAGTGACCGTGGCGTCATGGCTGAAGGCCTTTAGGGTGTGTCGGAACCGAATGGAACCAGCCCGATGGACGGCGAAGCGTTGCAGGGGCCGGACAGCAACGGGAATCGCGGCGGGCCGGTGAGACCTTCGGTGGCCAGGGGGGCGGCCCTGCTGGTGGCGGCCTTCCTGGCCAATACGTTGCAGAGCGCGTTTGCGCGGGCGGTGGGCAGCGCCATGGATGCCCTGATGTTCACCTGGCTGACGTTCATTCTGGCGCTGCTGCTGCTGATTCCCTTGCTGGCGACGCGCGGGGGGCGCGATCTTCCCACGCGGGTGTTCCCGCTTCACCTGCTGCGCGGCGCCATGGGCATGGCAGGGTTTCTGCTGTTCATGTCGGCGGCCAAGCTGGTGAATCTTGTCAACGCCAATGTGCTGCTGAACACGACCCCCATGTTCATCCCGTTGCTGGCCTGGCTGGTGCTCAGGCAGCGCATTCCCCCCAGCCTTTGGAAGGCCCTGGCGGTGGGATTTGCCGGGATGGTGATCGTCGTTCAGCCCAACGCCAGTCTCCTTGACAAGCCCGGTGATCTTCTGGGGTTGGCGGCCGGATTCGTCTGCGCCATCGAGTTTCTGGCGGTGAAGGCCCTGGGCAGGAGTGAGTCCGCCTTGACGCAGCTGGTCTATTTCCTGGCCATCGGCGGCCTGGTCTCCAGCCTCATGATGGTGGGGCAGTTCCACGCCATCACCCCGGATCAGTTCCTGTGGGTGCTGGCCTCGGCCCTCTGTCTGCTGAGCTTCCAGTTTCTGCTGATCCGCGCCTACAGCTATGCCGATCCCAGCGCGATCGGGGCCTTTCAGTATGCCTCGGTGGTCTTCGCCGGCCTGATCGGCTGGATCTGGTTCGGCCAGATCCCGAATGCCGGCGTGGTGGTGGGAACGGTGCTGATCTGCGTCGGCGGGGTGCTCAGCCTGGTGGGGCAGAACCCTGTGGCCGCCCCACAGCCGTGACCCTTCCCCACATCGACAGCCTCGGCTTCACGACAGCCGATGCCGAGGCCAGCGCCGCCTTCTTCGAGACCTGCCTGGGCTTCCGGCGTCTGGGCGAGGCCCGGGTGCTGGAGGGGGGCGCCTACGGGGCCCTGGTGGGCCTGCCGGATGCCCGCCTCCGGGTGCTGCGGCTGGCGATCGGGGCGGAGGTGCTGGAGCTCACCGAGGTGCTCACACCGGGTCCGGGCGTCCTTCCGGGGCGGCCGATCCCGGCTGCATCCCGCAGCAACGACCGCTGGTTCCAGCACGCCTGCCTGGTGGTCAACAGCATGGAGGCGGCCCTGGTGGCCCTGCAGCCGGCCTTCGCCGCCGGCCGGATCACGGCGATCTCCGCGGCGCCCCAGCGCCTGCCGGACTGGAATGCGGCTGCCGCCGGCATCGTCGCCTTCAAGTTCCGCGATCCGGACGGCCATCCCCTCGAGCTGCTGCAGTTCCCGCCGGACAAGGGGGAGGCCCGCTGGCATGGCGAGGCCCCCGGGCCGGTGCTCGGCATCGACCACAGCGCCATCGGCATCGCCGACACGGCCGCCAGCGGCCGCTTCTATCGCGATCTGCTGGGGCTGGCCGCCGGCGGCGACGGCGTCAACAGCGGCCCGGAGCAGGATGGCCTCGATGGTCTGGCGGGCACCCGGGTGCGCATCACCGGCCACCGCTGCCCCAGCGGCGCCGGTGTCGAGTGCCTCGACTACCGCGCACCCACCGGCGGCCGGCCGATGCCCGCCGACCAGGGCTTCCAGGACCTGGCCCACTGGCAGCTGCGCCTGCGGGTGGCCGATCTGGAGGCCATCGCCGACCGGGCCGGGGCCCTGGGGGGGCGGGTGATGTCGCCGGGGATCGTCGCGCTGGGGGATCAGGCGGCATGGCTCGGGGCTAGCCAGGCCCTGCAGCTGGCGGATCCGGATGGCCATCGCCTGCAGCTGCTCCAGGACTGAGGCCCACCACCAGCACCACGATCGAGCGGGGGTCCAGGGTGCAGGTGTCCGCCTCCAGGGCCGGGGCGCTGCTCCAGGGCACGATGTCCTCCGGGCTGGGCCGGGAGGTGTCGATCCAGCGGCGCCAGCTCGGCAGGTCCCCCTCGGCGGCAGGCAGCCGGAAGAGCAGCGGCTCCCACCAGGCGTTGACCATGGCGTGCCAGCGGAACCGGTGGTCAACGCTGGTGACCGTGGCGCCGAAGGAGCGGGAGCTTTCGCTCCAGTCGGGATGGTCGGGTTCGACCCCATGCCAGCGGACGTGATGGCGCCGCACCAGCTCGCCGAGGCTGAGGTTGCGGGCGTTGATCACCACGTCGCGGCGCTGGCGGTAGGCGAGCAGCTCCCGCACGAAGCGATGCAGGTCGGCGTTGCGCTCCAGCAGCGACCAGTCGAGCCAGCTGATGGCGTTGTCCTGGGCGTAGGCGTTGTTGTTGCCCTGCTGGCTGCGGCCGAGCTCATCGCCCATGGCCAGCATCGGCGTGCCCACCGCCAGCAGCAGCATGGTCAGCAGGTTGCGGCTCTGGCGGGCGCGCAGGGCCAGGACCTCGGCGTCGCTGCTGGGCCCCTCGACACCGCAGTTCCAGCTGGCGTTGTCGTCGCTGCCGTCGCGGTTGCCCTCGCCGTTGGCCTCGTTGTGCTTGCCGTTGTAGCTGACCAGATCGGCCAGGGTGAAGCCGTCGTGGCAGGTGATGAAGTTGACGCTGGCCTCCGCCTCCCGTTGCTTGTGGCCGTAGATGTCGGGGCTGCCCATCAGCCGCTGGCCGACGCTGGCCGCCAGGCCCCCATCCCCCTTGATGAAGCGGCGCACGTCGTCGCGGAAGCGGCCGTTCCACTCCTGCCAGTTGTCGCCGACGAAGCTGCCCACCTGATAGAGGCCGGCGGCATCCCAGGCCTCGGCGATCAGCTTGGTCCCGGCCAGCACCGGATCGGTGTCGATGTCCCAGAGGATCGGCGAGAGGGGCGTGGGGCGGCCCGTCTGGTCCCGGTCCAGCACGGAGGCCAGATCGAAGCGGAAGCCATCGACATGGAGGTGCTGCACCCAGTGGCGCAGGCTTTCGCGGATCAGGCGCCGCACCACCGGGTGGTTGGCGTTGAAGGTGTTGCCGCAGCCGGTGTCGTCGATGTAGGTGCCGTCTTCGTTCAGCAGGTAGTAGTCGCCGTCCGCCAGCCCGCGGAAGCAGAAGGCGGGTCCCTCGGCGCCCCCCTCGGCCGTGTGGTTGAACACCACATCGAGGATCACCTCGATGCCCGCGCGGTGCAGCGCCTTGACCAGGTCGCGGAACTCGTCGATCACCCCCAGGGGGTCGGCGCTGCAGGCGTAGCCGGGGTGGGGGGCGAAGAAGGAGACCGGCTGGTAACCCCAGTAGTTGTGCAGGCCAGCGGGGGCCGCCTGGGGATCGAAGGCGAACACCGGCAGCAGTTCCACCGCCGTGACGCCCAGCTCCTGGAGGTAGGGGATCCGGCTGATCAGGCCTCGGTAGGTGCCCGCCTGCTCCGGCGGCAGGCCAGCGCTGGGGTGGGCGGTGAAGCCGCGCACGTGCAGCTCGTAGATCACCGTCTCGCGGGAGGGCCGGTGCAGGGGCCGATCCCCTTCCCACTCGTAGGCGAGCGGGTCGGCCACCACGCTCTTCATGGCGGTGCCCCAGTCCCCTGCGCTGATGCGGCCGGCGGCGCGGCCGTAGCCCGGCGGCATCGCCAGGGCCAGCCCGTGGGGATCGAGCAGCAGGTTGGCCGGATCGAAGCGCAGCCCCAGCTGGGGCTGCCAGGGGCCTTCGATACTCCAGCCGTAGGGCTGCCCCGGCCCGATCCCCTCCAGCCGGCAGTGCCAGTAGTCGCCGGTGCGGTGCCGGTCGGGATCGAGGCGGAGGCGCTGGCTGGGCACGGCATCGTCGACGCGTGCGAACAGGCACAGCTCCACCGCCGCCGCCCGCCGGGCATAGAGGCTGAAGTTGACACCCCCATCGCTGATCGAGGCGCCCAGGGGGGCACTGCTGCCCGGGGACGGCAGAGCCGCCGTGCTTGGGGTCATGGCGTCAGCGGCGGTGGAGGGGATGGGGGGCCCCCGGACCGCATGATGGCCAGGCCCCCCGGTTTCGCCCCGCCCCCACCCGGCCACGGCGCCGTCTACCGACCCTGCTTACGTTGAGCCGGCACGCCGTCCCGCCGTTCCGCCCGCCGATGGACCTCGAGATCGTCACCCTGCTCGTGCCCACCGGCCCGTCCCTGGCGGCCGCTGCCGCTCTGCTGGTGCTGCGGGTGTTCGTGGGGGTGGCCTTCATCCGCCACGGCTGGCCGAAGCTGCGCAACCTCCGCACCTGGTCCACGGCGATGAAGACGCCGGAGTGGCTCTGCTTCCTCTCGGCAGCCTCGATGTGGGGCGCGGGCATCGCCCTGATCCCCGGTCTGCTCACCCCCCTGGCGGCCCTGGCGATCCTGGTGTCGATGGCCTACGCCATGGTGCTGGAGCTGGCCTCCGGATCCCCGTTCATTGCACCGGATCCCTATCAGATTCCCGAGGGCGACTACGCCGGCCCGATGGGCGTCGGGGAACCGCCCAGCTGGGAGAAGGCGGCCATGTACGTGGTGATGTGCCTGGTGTTGATCACCTCCGGCGGCGGCCTGCTGTCTCTTGACAACCTGCTGATCGCCGACCTGCTGCGCGCCCTTTTCTGAGGGACCTCCCGGGGCCGTCGGCTTGATCAGTCGCGCTCCGGCGATGCCGCGGAGCGATGCTCCTCCCGCTCGCCGCCCCAGTACTTGAAGGCCAGCAGGGCCAGGGTCACCACGGCCATGCCGGCGCCTGGGAAGAAGATGTCGGCGCCGGCGACGGAGTGGGCGGGGTCGTCGGGATCGAAGCTGTTGAGCAGCTCGAGGAAGGAGATCGCCATCGCCAGGATGATGAAGTTGGCGAACATGCCCTTCACTTCGTGGAAGTTCCGGAAGCTCAGGGTCTTCGGCAGCTTCAGCTCGCTGATGAACAGGGAGAACATGCCGATCGCCAGGGCCAGGCAGCCCGTTCCCACCAGCAGCAGGTCGATCCCCTCGAGAATGTCCATCTCGAAGCGGTTGAGATCCACCAGGTCGGTGATGCTCACCAGGGCCAGTCGCAGCTGCTCCAGGATCAGCCGGCTGCCGCGCACGAACAGGGCCAGGCAGCTGGCCAGCAGCGCCAGGATCGGCACCAGGGTGAGGTAGCGGGCGCGCAGGAGCAGGCGGTGCAGCATGGCGGTGCGGCGTAAAGGGTGATTCAGGGCAGGGGGGGCAGGCGCGGACAGGCCTCCACCAGGGTGCGGGTGATCGCCGTCTGGGGGTGGGCCAGCAGCTCGGCACCGGCCCCCTGCTCGACGACGCGACCGCCGTCGAGCACGAGGACGCGATGGCAGAAGCCGCCGGCCACCGAGAGGTCGTGGGTGATGAACAGCATGCCCAGGCCGAGCTGGCCCTGCAGGCGCCGCAGCAGGGCCAGCACGTCGGCCTGGACCTCGGCGTCGAGCATGCTGACGCTCTCGTCGCAGAGCAGCACCTGGGGGCCCAGGATCAGGGCGCGGGCGATCGCCACCCGCTGCTGCTGGCCCCCCGAGAGCTGGCGGGGCAGGCGGTCTTCGAAGGATTCGGGGGGATCGAGCCCCACCAGGGCCAGCTGCTCCCTGGCGCGGCGCCGGGCCTCCGGGCGGCGGGCCAGCCCATGGATCAGCAGGGGATCGGCCACCGCCTCGCCGATGGTCATCTGGGGGTTGAGGCAGGCCAGGGGATCCTGGAAGACCATCTGCAGGCGCCGCCGGGCCCGCCGCAGCGACCGCCCCCCCAGGCGCCGCAGGTCGACCCCCTGGAGCCGCACCGCACCGCCCCGCACCGGTGCCAGCCCCATCAGGGCCCGGCAGAGGCTGCTCTTGCCGCAGCCCGATGCCCCCACCACGCCGATGGTCTCGCCCTCGTGCAGGGTCAGGCTGATCCCATCCACTGCCTTGATCCAGCGGGGCTGCCAGGGCAGTGAGGGCAGGGGGTGCCAGCTGCGCAGCTCCTCCACCTCCAGCAGCACCGGCGCGGCGGCGGGGGCCTCGCTGTGCCCGCCCTCCCGCTCCCGGGCGGCGTCCACCAGCCGCCGGGCCAGGGGCGAGGCCGGGGCCGTGAGCAGCCGGAGGCTTGGGGCCTCCTCCACCAGCCGCCCCTGATCGAGCACGGCGATGCGGTCGCACCAGCGGCCGGCCATGGCCAGGTCGTGGCTGATCAGCAGCAGGGCGCTGCCGGTTTCGGTGCAGAGATCGCTCAGCTGGGCCATCACCTGGCCGGCCACGGCCACATCCAGGCTGGTGGTGGGTTCGTCGGCGATCACCAGGGGCGGGTGGAGGGCCAGGGCCAGGGCGATGGCCAGGCGCTGGCGCATGCCGCCGCTGAATTCGTGGGGGAAGCTGCCGTAGCGCTCCGGGGCGATCCCCACCCGGGCCAGCAGGTCCCGGGCCCGCTCACGGCCCCCGCCGCGGTGGGCAGCCAGGGTGTCGCGCAGGTGCTCGCCGATGGTGAGCAGGGGGTTGAGCCGCGTCATCGGGTCCTGAAACACCAGGCCCACCGCCTCGCCCCGCAGCCGACGCAGGGCGGCGCGCCGCAGGCGGCGGGGGTCCTGCCCCGCCAGCAGCAGCTCGCCGTCGCAGACGCTGCCCGGGGGCAGCAGCTGCAGCACGGCCCGGGCCACGGTGCTCTTGCCGCAGCCGGAGGGACCCACCAGGGCCAGCCGTTCGCCGGCGCTGAGGGTCAGGTTGAGCCCATCGAGGGTGGGCCGTTCACTGCCGGGGTAGCGCACCTGCAGACCACCGATGCGCAGCACCGGGGCCGCTGGCAGGGACGGGGCGGGCAGGGCCATGGACGACACCGGCGGCGCACAGTCTGGATGGCCGAATGGGCAAATCCCCTGGTTCGTGACGATTGCCCCATACCATGGGTGCACCCTGAAGGGTGTGATGCTGAGGGTGGCGCCGGATCCAGGTTCCTCTCCGCTGGCTTACGCCTCGGCCGCAACTTCTGCTGCTCCAGAGGGGACGCGGGACGCCGTCCCCGAGCGCGACTACGGCGTTCCCCTGCCGGCCTGGCTGCGCCAGAGCCTCCAGCAACGGCAGCCCGCCGACGCGGAGGCGCGCCCCGTCGATCCGGAGGCCCTGGTGGCCACGGCCTTCGACTTCGCCTACCAGCTCCACGACGGCCAGTTCCGGGCCAGCGGCGAGCCCTACATCGTCCATCCGATCGCCGTCGCCGGTCTGCTGCGCGACATCGGCGCCAGCGCGGCGGTGATCGCCGCCGGCTTCCTCCACGACGTGGTGGAAGACACCCAGGTCACCCCCGACGAGATCGAAGCGCGTTTCGGCGAGGAGGTGCGCGCCTTGGTGGAGGGGGTGACCAAGCTGGGCGGCATCCATTTCACCAACCGCACCGAGGCCCAGGCGGAGAACCTGCGCCGCATGTTCCTGGCCATGGCCAGCGACATCCGGGTGGTGCTGGTCAAGCTGGCCGACCGGCTCCACAACATGCGCACCCTCGGCGCCCTCAAGCCCGAGAAGCAGCAGCGCATCGCCCGGGAGACCCGCGACATCTACGCCCCCCTGGCGAACCGTCTGGGCATCGGCCGTTTCAAGTGGGAGCTGGAGGACCTGGCCTTCAAGGTGCTGGAGCCCGAGTCCTACCGCGACGTGCAGCAGCAGGTCGCCACCAAGCGCAGCGAACGGGAGGAACGGCTGGGGGCCACGGTGCAGCTGCTGCGCGACCGGCTGGTGGCGGCGGGGCTGCAGGACTGCGAGGTGAGCGGCCGTCCCAAGCACCTCTACGGCATCTGGAGCAAGATGCAGCGCCAGCAGAAGGCCTTCCACGAGATCTACGACGTAGCGGCCCTGCGGATCCTCTGCCCGAGCGTGGAGAGCTGCTACCGGGCCCTGGCGGTGGTGCACGACATCTTCCGGCCGATCCCCGGGCGCTTCAAGGACTACATCGGCCTGCCCAAGCCCAACGGCTACCAGTCGCTGCACACGGCGGTGATCGGCCGCCATCGGCCGATCGAAGTGCAGATCCGCACCACCGAGATGCACCAGGTGGCGGAGTACGGCATCGCCGCCCACTGGAAGTACAAGGAGGGGGGCTCGCCGGCTGCCGGCGACACCGAGCGCTTCAACTGGCTGCGGCAGCTGGTCGACTGGCAGAAGGACGACGGCGGCGAGGACAGCAGCGACTTCCTGGCCTCGATCAAGGAGGACCTCTTCGACGAGGAGGTGTTCGTGTTCACCCCCAAGGGGGATGTGGTGGGCTTGCGCAAGGGATCCACCGCCGTGGATTTCGCCTTCCGCATCCACTCGGAGGTGGGCAACCACTGCCAGGGCGTGCGCATCAACGACCGCCTCTGTCCCCTGGCCACCCCGCTGCAGAACGGCGACTTCGTGCAGGTGATCACCGCCAAGAACGCCCACCCGAGCCTCGACTGGCTCAATTTCGTGGCCACCCCCACGGCCCGCAACCGCATCCGGGGCTGGTACAAGCGCAGCCACCGCGACGACAACATCCAGCGAGGCACCGAGATGCTGGAGCGGGAGCTGGGCCGCGACGGCTTCGACGCCCTGCTCAACGGCGAGGCGATCGCCCGGGTGGCCAAGCGCTGCAACCTGGTGGGCACCGAGGACCTGCTGGCGGCCCTGGGCTTCGGCGGCGTCACCCTGCAGCAGGTGCTGAACCGCCTGCGGGAGGAGGTGCGCCTCAGCACCGCCGCCGCCGCCCCCGTCCCCACCAACGAGGAGGTGGCCGCCGGGGTGGCCGCGGCCCAGCCGCGCCAGGCCCCCCACGGGCACCCCTCGAACAGCCCGATCCTGGGGCTGGAGGGGCTGGAATACCGCCTGGGGGGCTGCTGCAGCCCCCTGCCCGGGGAGGCGATCGTGGGCACCGTGGCCCTGGGCAACCACGGCATCACCATCCACCGCCAGGACTGCGCCAACGTGCCCCAGGTGCCGGTGGAGCGGCGGCTGCCGGTGCGTTGGAACCCGCTCGGCGAGGCCCAGCAACGGCGCTACCCGGTGCGGCTGCGCATCGAGGTGCTCGACCGGGTGGGGGTGCTGAAGGACATCCTGATGCGCCTCTCCGACCACCGCATCAACGTCAGCGATGCCCGGGTGCGCACCAGCGCCGGCAAGCCGGCCCGCATCGACCTGCGGGTCGAACTGCTCAGCGCTGCCCAGCTGCGCACCACCATGGACCAGATCCGCTCGATGGCCGACGTGCTCGACCTCTGCCGGACCGGCATCGGCTGACGCCCCGATCCAGGCTGTCACTTCATGATCAGCACGTCCACCCCGGGGGATCGCCCCCGCACCATCACGCCCACGTCGTGGTCGCTGCGGTGGAACTGCAGATTGATCTCCTCATCCCCCAGCCGCAGTCCGTTGATGTCGAGCAGGTTCAGGCCCCTCGGCAGGCAGGGGTTGTGCAGGCGCACCTGCACCCGGCTGCTGCCGTGCTCCCGTTCGATCGCCATGCCGGTGATCGCTTCCAGCAGGCCGAACACGCTGGCGCTGGCCCAGGCCTGGGGGCTGCAGGCCACCGGGTAAAAGGTGGGTCCCTCCTCCTCCCGGCGCTGGAAGCCGCAGAAGAGTTCCGGCAACTGGAACATCGGCACCGCACTGGCGGCTTCGAACAGGCCGGTGAGGATCTGCAGGGTTTCGGAACGGTGGCCGTACCGGGCCAGGCCCATGCCGATCAGGGCGTTGTCATGGGGCCAGACGGAGCCGTTGTGGTAGCTCATCGGGTTGTAGCGGCTCTCCCGTTCATCCAGGGTGCGAACGCCCCAGCCGTTGAAGCTGGTGGGGGCCATCAGCTGCCGGGCGACCGCCGCCGCCGCCTCCGTGGAGGCGATGCCGGTCCAGAGGCAGTGGCCCGCGTTCGAGCTCCGCACCCGGCAGGGCTGGCCGTCGCCGTCGATGGCCAGGGCATAGGAGTCGATCGAGGGCGACCAGAAGGCCCGGTGAAAGCGGTGACGCAGAGCCGCGGCCTCCTCCAGCAGCCCCTCAGCTTCGGCGGGCCTGCCCAGGCGGTGGAGGATCGAAGCGAAGGCGCGCCGGGCGCCATAGGCATAGGCCTGCACTTCGCACAGGGCGATCGAACCCTCGGCCAGCCGGCCGTCGGCGTGGTGGATGGAATCGTCGGAGTCCTTCCAGCCCTGGTTGCGCAGGCCGTTCTCGGCCACCCGCAAGTAGCGGAGGAAGCCATCGGCGCTGCCGGCTTCGGCCTTGTGGATCCAGGCCATGGCCGCCTCCAGCTCGGGCAGCAGGCCGGCGATGAAGTCCCGATCATCACTGCGGCAAAGATAGTCGCCCGCCAGCATCAGAAACAGGGGCGTGGAGTCTACGGCGCCGTAATACCTGGAGAACGGAACTTCCCCGAGCGCCGCCATCTCTCCGAGCCGTGATTCGTGCAGGATCTTGCCCACCTCCTCGTCGTGGGCGGGATCGTCGATCGCCGCCTGGCTGCTGGCCAGGTAGCCCAGCACCCCCCGCGCCAGGCGGGGTTCCACCATCAGCATCTGGCGCGCCGTGATCAGCCCGTCACGGCCGAAGGGACAGCTGAACCAGGGCACGCCGGCGTAGGGGTAGAGGCCATCCTCCACCTGGCTGGCCAGCAGGTGCACATCGGAGAACGAGCGCATCAGCCAGCTGTTGAAGGCCGGGTTGTCGCTGACCACCGAGGCGGCGCTGCGCCGGGCGTCCCGGAAACGCTCGATCGTCGCGGCCATGGCGGCGTTGAAGTGATCCTCCGCGCCCAGCGGCACGGCGAGGGGATGGAAATCCAGCACCAGGAACAGCCGCCGGGTCTGCCGGGGCTCCAGGGTCATCTCCAGCCCGATGTGCTCTACACCCACGTCCTGCACAGGATCGCTGAGGCGCAGGACCGTGACCCGATCCTCCCCATCGAGGCCCCCGTAGATGAGCTCCAGGCTGCCGTCGACGCCGCGGCGGATGGTGCGGCCTCGCTCCGCCCTCGCGTACCCCCTCACCTCGAAGATGTCACGGAAATCCGCATCGAGCCGCAGGGTCAGCGGCATCGCCACCCGCCGGTCCCCGTAGCTGGTGAAGCAGAGCTGCTGCAGGCAGGCGGTTGCCGTCAGGACGGTGCTGCGCTCCAGGTGAATCGTCATGGCCGCCGCGCCCTCGGGACCGCCATCGTTGTTGCTGAGGTGGCTCACCAGCACGCCCACCGCGCCGAGCTCGGTGGAGCTCAGCACCAATGGCGCTCGCCCCCACAACAGCACCTCCAGCCGGCTGACATGACGGGTGCCGCGGTGGAAGATGCCCGCCTCCTGCTGGAGGTCCGGGCAGATCTCTCCACGGGAATCCAGGATCGCGAAGGTTTCCTCGTTCTTCAGAACGAAGGGAGGAAGCGGATCAGGCATGCACCGGAGTCCGGTGGGCGGGGCTGTGGCAGCGACGGGCCTGGATCTGGTGCCGGTAGAGCTGTTCGTAGTCCTCGGCCTGGCGCGTGACCGAGAAGCAGACCTCGAAGTGGCTGCGGATCCGCGATCGATCCAGCTGCTCCAGCCGGCCGACCGCGGCGATGGCCTCCTCGGTCGAGTCCACCAGAAAACCGTTGACCCCCTGGCGGATGACCTCCGGGGTCGAGCCGTTCCGCCAGGCGATCACCGGCGTGCCGCAGGCGTTGGCCTCGATCATCACCAGGCCGAAGGGTTCGGGCCAGTCGATCGGGAACAGCAGCGCGAGGGCATGGCCCAGCAGATCCTGCTTGCCGGCGTCATCCACTTCACCGATGAATTCCACAAGGGGATTGTTCAGCAACAGCGGCTCGATGTGATCGTGGAAATAGGGGGTATCCACTGGATCGATCTTGGCGGCCACCTTCAGGGGCAGGCCTACGGCCGTGGCGATGGCGATGGCGCGATCCAGCCGTTTCTCCGGTGAGATGCGGCCGATGAAGGCCAGGTAGGGCCTGGGTGTGGGCTGGTAGCGATAGAGGTCGTTGGGGAGCCCGTGGTAAACGTTGCCGAGCCAGTTGGCGCTGGGCACGGGCTGACGCTGGGTCTCGGAGATCGAGACCAGGGGCACCCGATGGAAATGGGTGTACAGCAGCTTCTGCTCGGGCGCATGCAAGGGGCCGTGAAGGGTGTTCAGATGGGGAATGCCCAGCAGGTTGGAGAGGGGAAAATGGGAATGGCCGTTGTGGAAATGGAGAATGTCGAAGTCATCCAGTTTCTCGAGCACACGATCGAGCTGAATCGCGTTGTGAACGCTGGCGTCAGACACCTGTCCGCTTTGCCGCAGGGCCTGGGGGACACAGGCGCAGAGCTTGGCGCTGGTCAGAGAGTCGCCGCTCGCAAATAAAACCACATCATGCCCGCGTCGCACCAGTTCTTCGGTGAGATAGTGAACAACCCGTTCTGTTCCCCCATAGCCAACCGGTGGAACTCTCTCATGGAGCGTTGAAATCTGCGCGATTCTCATCACTTCACCTTCCTCTTCGGGTCTGCTTCTCCCCTTAACCTTATGCAGAAATCCCAGGCCGGATGGTGACACTGCAGATCTGCTGCAGTCCGGCAGGTTGTTGTTCAGGCGCGGGCGATGGGCGCAGCGAGAGGCTGGAAAGAAGCACGACGGCCACCCAGAGATCGGGAGCCATGGCGATCATTTCCTTATAGCGGGGATGGAGAAACTGATGAAGGCCCGGTCTAGTCGGCGCGCTCTTGCTTGAGGATCCTGCCCGTCGCCGCGTCGATGGTGATCGTGCTCCGGCCGCCCGAGCCCGCTCCTTAGGGTCGCCCCTGTCACCGCCATGCCCATGTCCACCCGCCCCAATCCGCTGCTGGGGCTGCCCTTCGAGGGGCCCCTCGAGGATCTCGGGCCTGAGTACTGGGACGTGGTGGAGGCGGCGACCTTCTCGCTCACGCGCCTGCGGTTCCGCAACGACCCCCTGCTGCACCAGCTGGGTCTGGACGTGGCCAGCGTCAGCGACGACGACCTGGAGGCGGCCTACGGGCGATTCGAGGGCCGCACCCCCCTGCTGGCCCTCCGCTACCACGGCCATCAGTTCGGCACCTACAACCCCCTGCTGGGGGACGGCCGCGGGTTCCTCTACGGCCAGCTGCGCGATCGCCACGGCCAGCTCCAGGACCTGGGCACCAAGGGATCAGGCACCACCCCCTGGAGCCGGGGCGGTGATGGCCGCCTCACCCTCAAGGGCGGGGTGCGGGAGGTGATCGCCAGCGAGGCCCTGCAGCGCCTCGGCGTCACCACCAGCCGCACCCTGGCGTTGATCGAGACCGGTGAAGACCTCTGGCGCAGCGATGAGCCCTCCCCCACCCGCAGTTCGGTGATGGTGCGCGTGGCCCGCACCCACCTGCGTTTCGGCACCTGCGAGAGGCTGCTGTTCCGGCGTCAGCCGGCCCAGCTGGAGCGGCTGCTGCGGCACGTGGTGGCCTGCTATTACCCGCACCTGGCGGCGAGCCACGGCGACGGCGAGCCGTGGCTGGTGGCCTTCTACGCCGAGCTGGTGCACCGGGTGGCGCGGCTGGCGGCCGAATGGATGGCGGCGGGCTTCACCCACGGGGTGCTCAACACCGACAACATGTCCCTGGCCGGCGAGAGCTTCGACTACGGCCCCTTCGCCTTCCTCGAAACCTGGGATCCGGGCTTCACCGCCGCCTATTTCGACCACGACGGCCTCTATGCCTACGGCCGCCAGCCGCTCGTCTGCCGGCACAACCTGCGGCTCCTGCAGGAGCCCCTGGCGATGCTGCTGCCCCGGGCGCCCATGGAGGCGGCGCTGGAGCCATTCGGCGAGGTCTACGACGCCCACTTCCGCCGTTGCCTGCTCCGCCGCCTCGGCATCGACGCCCCCATCAGCGCCGAGGCGGCCGCCGATCTCCCCGATCCGCTGTCCGCCACCCTGCGGCTGCTGGCGGGCTGGCCCGTTCCCTATGGCGCCTTCTTCGCCGCCCTGGCCGGGCGCGTCCGGGCGGGCGGGCTGCCGGCCACGGCCGAGGAGCTGGAGCCCTTCGTGGCTGGGGCCCCGGCGCCACCCCGGGCCGAATGGCTCGCCTGGCGGGATTGCTGGTGGCACCGGTGCCAGGCCGTGGCGGCCCGGCAGGGCACCACCGCGGAGGCGGCCATCGCCGCCGGCCTGCAGCGCTGGAACCTGCCGGAGACGCCGGTGCGGCCCGTGATCGAGCGGATCTGGGCGGCCATCGACGAAGCGGACGACTGGAGGCCGCTGCAGACGTGGCTGGTGCAGACGCTGTGATCGGTGCGGGTCCTCCGACGGGGGGGACGGCTCGTGTCAGGGGCTACAACCCACCGGGGCGGCGTCTTCTACAACACCTCGAAGCTCAGGCTTTCTCCATCGCAGCGATGCCATGACTTCCGAACAGGCTGCCCAGCTCATCGACAACACGCTCGATCTGGTGCATCAGCGCCTGATGGATCTGGAGTCGCAATCCCTCGACCACGAGCACCGGGCCCTGGCGGCGGAATTCCGTGAGTGGCGTCAACCCTCCGGCGGCCACATCGATCTGATGGTGTTTCCCGGGCTGGCCGAATCCTGAGGTTTCAGTCTCCATCCGGGAGCCGCTTTTCCCAGAACTGGGCCCGGCCCATGGCGGGGTCCAGTTGATACGCCCGGAAGCCCGCACGTGTGTAGACGGCCTGGGCGGACCTGTTGCCTTCCAGCACTTCCAGGGTGAGCTTGCAGCAGCCGAGCCGCCGGGCGATCACTTCGGCCCGCTGCAGCAGTCGCCGGGCCACCCCCTGCCGGCGGAATCCCTCGGCCACCACCAGATCGTGGACGTTGAGCAGGGGCCGGCAGGCGAAGGTGGAGAAGCCCTCCAGGCTGATCAGGAGCCCGGCCGGCTCCTGCGCTGCGTAGGCCAGGATGACGTGCGCTGAAGGGCGCCTCGCCAGGGCCTCAATCAGATTCGCCCGGGTGAACTCGGAGAGGTCGTGGCCTCCACCCATGGGGTCGCGGGCATAGATCTCCATCAGGGCCAGCAGTGCCGCGCCATCGACCGGGTTGTTGAGGTCGGCCTCGCGAATCTCGATCAGGGGTGACGGGGCCACGGGGATGTCCGGCATCGGTGTTGCGGCCTTCAGGAGGCCCGCTGGCGGCGCTCCAGCCACCGCAGGCAGAGGAAACCGCTGAGCGTGGCCGCCACCACCCCCACGACCGCCGAGCCGAGCAGCAGGCGGGAGGTGAAGTCCCATCCCAGCTGGCGCAGGGTCTCGTGGTGCAGGGTCAACCGTCCCGGCCAGCCCCTGCCGGGCCCCAGCAGCAGGCTGCCCAGCTGGTAGTTGAACCAGATCATGGGGATGTCGGTGATCGGATTGCTGATCCAGGTGCCGGCGGCGGCGAGCAGGTGGTTGCCCCGCACCAGGCTGGCCAGCGCCACCCCCAGCAGGGTCTGGAAGCCGAAGATCGGGAAACAGCCCATGAACACCCCGGCCGCCAGCCCCCGGGCCCGCTGGCCATGGCTGCCCTCCTGGCGCCAGACCCACTCAATGGCCTGGCGGAGCTTTCGTCGCACGGTCCGCACCAGCCGCGGCAGGGACAGAGACTGGGGGCGAAACGGTGCCATGCGACCAGTGACGCGGGGTGAGGGCACGGATGGGCCGAACCCTAACGGGGATACCATCGCCGCCATCGCCACCGCCGTGGCCGCGGGGGCCGGCAGCGTGGCGATCGTGCGCCTCTCGGGCCCGGCGGCCGAGGCGATCGGGCGGCGCCTGTTCGAGGCTCCGGGCCCCCAGGTCTGGGAGAGCCACCGGGTGCTCTACGGCCACGTGGTGGATCCGGCCGATGGGCGGCGGGTGGATGAGGCCCTGCTGCTGCCGATGCGGGCCCCGCGCAGCTTCACCCGGGAGGACGTGGTGGAGTTCCACTGCCACGGGGGGCTGGTCGCCGTGCGGCGGGTGCTGGAGCTGGTGCTGGCCGCCGGCGCCCGCCTGGCCGGCCCGGGGGAATTCAGCCAACGGGCGTTTCTGAACGGCCGCCTCGATCTCACCCGCGCCGAGGCCGTCGCCGAGATGATCGCCGCCCGCAGCCAGCGGGCGGCCGAGCTGGCCATGGCCGGCCTCGACGGCGGCCTTCAGCGCCGCATCAGCGGTCTGCGGGAGCGCCTGCTCGACCAGCTGGCCGAACTGGAGGCCAGGGTCGACTTCGAGGAGGACCTGCCCCCCCTCGACGGGACGCTGGTGCGGGCCGAGCTAGAGGCGGTGCGGGGCGAGCTGGAGCGGCTGGTGGCCGAATCCCGCCAGGGGGAGCTGCTGCGCGAGGGCCTGCGGGTGGCCATCGTCGGCCGTCCCAACGTGGGAAAATCGAGCCTGCTCAACCTGCTCAGCCGCCGCGAGCGGGCCATCGTCACCGACCTGCCCGGCACCACCCGCGACCTGCTCGAAAGCGACCTGGTGCTCGATGGGGTGCCTCTCACCCTGCTCGACACCGCCGGGATCCGTGCGACGGACGACCGGGTGGAGCGGCTGGGCATCGAACGCAGCCGCCAGGCCCTGGCCGGAGCCGATGCGGTGCTGCTGCTCTTCGATCGGGTGGCCGGCTGGTCCGCCGCCGACCAGGAGCTCAGGGAGCTCGTGCCCGAGGGGGTGCCCCTGCTGCTGGTGGGCAACAAGTGCGATGCCCTGCCGCCGGGGGCCGCTCCGACCGGCGTCCCGTCGGCACCGCGGGAGGCTCCCCTGGTGACCATCAGCGCCCTCACCGGCGCGGGTCGCGACGACCTGGTGGCGGCCCTGCTGGGCCTCTGCGGCGCCGGCGACGTCCAGGGGCTGCAGGTGGCCCTCAACGGCCGGCAGCGGGAGCTGGCCGCGGCGGCGGCCACCAGCCTGGAGCGAACGCTGGAGACCGCCGCGCTGGATCTGCCCTGGGACTTCTGGACCATCGACCTGCGCGGCGCCATCGCCGGCCTCGGGGCGATCACCGGCGAGGAAGTGAGCGAGGCGGTGCTGGAGCGGATCTTCTCCCGCTTCTGCATCGGCAAGTAGCTCCCGGCGATGACAGGCCACCTCCGGCTGCCATCACGAAACGCTCACCCCTGTTGACCGCTTAACCTCCAGCGCCAATGCTTTGGGAAACGATTCCCAGCGTCGAATGCAAACGGTCGACTGGCTCTGGATCCTGCACCCCGCCCTGGCGGTGGTGCTGATCTATCCCCTGATCGGCATGGTGGTGCGGCTCGGGGTCCAGGCCCGCCAGCGCCGGGTCGAGAAGGCCAAGCTGCCCCCCACCACCGGCCGCGACCACGCCGACCTGGGCCAGTGGCTCTCGGCGGGGGTGGTGCTGGTGGTGCTCGTGGCCCTCACGGTGGTGATCGTCACCAAGCAGCCGGCGGAGGGCTTCACGGGCGGCCCCGGCCGCGCCCTGCAGCTGCTGCTGGTGCTGGTGGGCACGGTGGTCTCCCTTCTCGCCCTCTGGCGGGTGAAGGCCAAGGGCTACCGGCTCGTCTTCGCCCTGCTCACCTGGGCCGGGGTGCTCGGCCTCGGCGCCCAGCCGGAGGTGTGGCGCCTCAGCGACAACCCTCTGAGCCCCGAGTTCTGGCAGTCCCACTACTGGGCCGGGGTCGGGGTGGTGGGGCTGATGATCTTCTCCCTGGCCGCCCGCCCGGAGATCCTCAAGGATCTGCGCTGGCGACGGATCCACCTGAGCGCCTCGATCCTGGCGGCGGTGCTGTTCGTGGCGCAGGGGATCACCGGCAGTCGCGACCTGCTGGAGATTCCCCTGGCCTGGCAGAAGCCCACCATCTATGCCTGTGATCCGGTGAAGCGGGTCTGTCCGCCCTTCGCCCCGCCCCCGGTGCCGGCCCCTCCGGCCGGACCGGCCGGCAGCTGAGGCCGCCCGTGATGCCACCCGGTGGGGCCCCGGCCCCGGTGCTCTCCTTCACCCCGGCGCTCGAGGCCCAGCTGCGTCAGTGGCTAGATGAGGACCTCGGCCGCGGCGACCTGACGGCTCCGGCCCTGGTCGGCCGCAGCGGCCGGGCCCATTGGGTGACCCGCGCCGACGGGGTCTTCTGCGGCGGGGTGCTGGTGGGGCCGCTGCTGGCGATCCTCGATCCCCGGGCGTCGGTGCGGCTGCTGGTGGGTGACGGGGAGCCGGTGCTGGCCGGCCAGCGGCTGCTGGAGCTGGAGGGGCCGGCGGCCGCCCTGGTGGCGGTGGAGCGCACGGCCCTCAACCTGGCCATGCGCCTGTCCGGCATCGCCACCGCCACCGACGCCCTAGTGCGGGTGCTGGCGGGCACCGGCGTGCGCCTGGCCGACACCCGCAAGACCACCCCCGGCCTGCGGGTGCTGGAGAAATACGCCGTGCGCTGCGGCGGCGGCTGCAACCACCGTCTCGGCCTCGACGATGCCGCCATGCTCAAGGAGAACCACCTGGCCTGGTCCGGCGGGGTGACGGCCGCGGTCGCGGCGGTGCGGGCCTCGGCCCCCTGGCCGGCGCGGCTGATCGTGGAGGCCGAAACCGCCGCCGAAGCGGAAGCGGCGGTGCGGGCCGGGGCCGATGCGGTGCTCCTTGACGACTTTGCCCCCGCGGCCCTGGCGGACCTGGTGCCCCGGCTGCGGGCCCTGGCGCCGGCGGTGGTGCTGGAGGCCTCCGGGGTGCGGCCCGAGCAGCTGGCCGCCTATGCCGCCACCGGCATCGACCTGATCTCCACCAGTGCCCCGATCACCCGCAGCCCCTGGCTGGATCTGAGCATGCGCTTCGCGGCGACGCTGGCCTGAGCCCCGGCCCAAGAGCCTGCCCGCAGCGTGGCCTGCGTTTCAAGCCCGGAAGCTTCCGTGGGCAAGCCCGGCAACCGCCATTAAGGTGCAGCACGTGCACGGATCGGCGAATGGATTCTCCCGCTGCGGTGGCCCCCGGTTCCCTCCGATCCCGCCGCGGCAGGGCTCTGGCCCTGGGCTCCCTGGCCTGCCTCTGCTCCCTGGGGCTGCCGGCCCGCGCGGCCGAAGCCGTGCTGGAGCAGGCGGCCAAGACCGGTGAGGTGCTGATGGTGGGTCCCGCCGACAGCCCGCCGCTGATCCGGATGGGGCCGAAGGGGGAGCCGGAGGGCTACGCCATCGACCTGGCCCGCCGTATCGATCGCCAGCTCAAGGCGGAGCTCGGTGAGTCGGTGCGGATCCGCTTCGCCCCCGTCGACAACACCGGCGTCACGGTGGAGGCCGTCGCCAGTGGCCGGGCCGGCCTGGCCTGCGGGGTGCCCTTCAGCTGGGAGCGGGAGAAGCTGGTGGACTTCTCCCTGCCCATCGGTCTCTCCGGCCTGAGGCTGCTCACCCGCAGCGGCGGCCTCGACGGGTCCCCCGCCTCCCTCGCCGGTCAGCCAATCGCGGTGGTGGAGGGTTCGCTCGGGGCCGGCTTCCTCGGCTCCCTCCAGCCCAGCGCCAAGGCGGTGAGCTTCCCCACCCTGCCCCAGGCCGTCACGGCCCTGGAGCAGAAGAAGGTGGCGGGGGTGCTGGGCGATGCCAACGTGCTGGCCGGCCTGCGGCACGAGCGCCGGCTCTCCGGCGTGGCCCTGGTGCCTGAGCAGCCCTACGTGAGCTACGGCGTCGGCTGCATCGTGCCGGAGAACAATTCCCGGCTGCTGAACGTGGTCAACCTGGCCATCGCCAGCCTCTTCCAGGGCTACCTGGAGGGTCGCCCCGATGCGGTGGCCAGCGTCGCCCCCTGGTTCGGCCCCACCGGTGTGCTGGCGGTCCCCAGCGAGCGGATGCGGGCTTTCTTCGAATCGGTGCTGATCAGCCGCGAAGGCCTCCAGCTGGTGGCCCCCGCGCCGGCGCCCCGTCCCTGAACCGTCCGGTTCCGCCCCACCCTTCCGCCTCCCCGTTCCCTCCTGGCAGCAACCCGATGACGAACCACCCCCGTTCCGGTCTGTTCGGTTTCCTGCTGTTGCTGGCCGCCCTGGCGCCGGCCGGCGCCGGGGCCAGGGCGGTGATCGACGGACCCTCCCGGCCCGCGACGGCCGCCCCGTCCTCGTCCCCCCTGGAGGCGGCGCCCGGCTCCATCGACGCCCGGCTGCGGCGCATCTCGGAGGCCATGGGACACGCCTCCGGTCAGCCCGCGGGGGCGGAGGGCCGGGCCAAGGCCCCTGACGGCCGCCTCGGCTACATCTTCGTGAACGGGGGCGGGCCCCGCTTCGGCTGGGGCAACGGCGGCTTCCGTAACGGCGGCTGGGGCAATGGCGGTTTCCGCAACGGCGGCTGGGGCAACGGTGGCTTCCGTAATGGCGGCTGGGGCAACGGCGGCTTCCGCAATGGCGGCTTCCGCAACTTCTGGTGACCGCCACTGGCGCCCCGCCACCGGCCAACCCGGAAGGATTCGGGCCGCTGCAGCTGCTGGTGGTGCAGCCGACGCCCTACTGCAACCTCGACTGCGATTACTGCTACCTGCCCAACCGCGACGACCGGCAGCGGTTATCGCTGGAGCTGCTGGAGGCCGCCCTGGAGCGGGTGCTCGAGAGCCCGTATGTGGGCGGTGACTTCACCCTCCTGTGGCACGCCGGTGAACCGCTCACCGTGCCGATCGCCTTTTACGACGAGGCGACGGCGTGTGTGCGGCGGGCGCTGGAGGGCTGGGCCGGGGAGCCGCTGACGATCCACCAGTCGGTGCAGACCAACGCCACGCTGATCAACGAGGCCTGGTGCGACTGCTTCGAGCGCAACGGCATCGCCGTGGGCGTGAGCATGGACGGGCCGGCCTTCCTGCACGACGTCCACCGCCGCACCCGCACCGGCCTGGGCACCCATGCCGCCACGCTCCGTGGCATCGAACACCTGCGCCGCCGCCGCATCCCCTTCCAGGTGATCGCGGTGATCACCGAGGAGTCCCTCGGCCACGCCGACGCGCTTTTTGCCTTCTTCGTGGAGAACGGCATCACCGACGTGGCCTTCAACATGGAGGAGACCGAAGGGGAGAACCGCGTCTCCACCCTCAGCCGCCCCCGGGCCGAGGCCGCCTATCGCCGTTTTCTGGAGCGCTTCTGGGCGCTGTGGCAGGAGCAACCCGAACGGATGCGGGTGCGGGAGTTCGAGGGCATCTGCAGCCTGGCCCAGGCCGATGCCCGGCTGGAGTGCACCGACATGAACAACCCCTTCGCCATCGTCAACGTGGATGCGCGGGGCCGGATCTCCACCTTCGATCCGGAGTTGCTGGCGGTGCAGACCGACACCTACGGCGACTTCGTGCTGGGCCATGTGCAGCACGACAGCCTGGTGTCGATCGCTGAAAGCGCCAAGTTCCGGCGGATCCTGGCGGACATGCGCGCCGGCACCGAGCGCTGCCGGGCGGAGTGTGCCTACTTCGGCCTCTGCGGCGGCGGCGCCGGCAGCAACAAGTACTGGGAGCACGGCACTTTCGCCTGCAGCGAAACCCAGGCCTGCCGTTACCGGATCAAGATCACCGCCGATGTGGTCCTTGACGGCCTGGAGGAGGCGCTGGGTCTGGCTCGCTGAGCCCGCCAGGCCTCGCTCAAACCAGCGTCGAGCTGGCGATCAGCCAGGGGGTGGCCTCCAGAGGCTCGGTGAAGCCGACCAGTGGCTCCCCGTAGCCGGAGAGACCTGGCTGCAGGGGCGACAGGGGTTCCCCGCCCAAGGCCGGATCCGCGGACAGCCCCGCTTCGATGGGGGCGAAGTCATGGTCGAAGCCATGGTCGAACGCGTGAGCGAGCTCCGGGGCCAGGCTGACCTCGCCTCCGATGATGGGGTCCTCCAGGCTGCGGGAGGATCTCCCGGCCCCGGTGGTGGCCAGGAAGACCAGCCGGTCCACGAACAGGGTGTCGTAGGTCCCGTCCTCCCTGCTGGTCTTGGTGTCGAGGGCCCGGACGAACATCCTGCCGCTGACAGGGCTGGCCAGATTGAGGGTGTAGGTGCTCTCGGTGCCACTGCGGATCGTGAAAGCCGTTGTCCAGGATCTGCCGTTGGAGGAGTACTGGATCTGAAAGCTTTCGGAGGAGCTGGCCGTGCGGTATCCCTCGAAGACCAGCTGGTTGGCCCCGCTGAGGTTGTCGAAGGTCCACTGGTAGGCGTTGAGGGTGGAGACGATGCCCTTGTTGGTTCTCTGGGCCCCTTCGGTGATCGCCAGGCGTTGATCGTCGCTGCCGTGGATCGCCGTCAGGCTTCCCGCCACCGTCGGCGCGTTGCTGTAGGTGATGTTGTTTGCGAATCCCCCGGCCGAGGCCTGGAAGGTCACCGGGACGGTCGTGGTGGTGGTTGTCGTGGTGGCCACCTCGTTGTCGCTGTTCTGGATCGTGACCGCAGGGCCGCTCAGTCCCTGGAAGGCGGGATCGGCGCTGGAGGTGCTCATCAGGATGCTGTAGGTCTGGCTGCCGTCGAGGAGGGTGTCGTCCACCCCCTGCACCGTGACCGTCTGGGGCGTCTGCCAGTTCGCGGCGGTGAACAGGAGGGTGCTGGTCAACACCAGGCCCTCGGTGGCGTCGCTGCTGCTGAACCGAACCGTAACGTCACTGGAGGGGGCCCTGGAGAGCGCCACCTGGAAGCTGGCCGCGCCGCCGGCCTCGGTGGTCACCAGGCCCGTGGCGCCCGACACCACGAGGGTGGGTGCCGGCGGCGGCGGCGGGGTGGTGAAGGTCCCGGAGGTGGCCTGGACGGTGCCGCTGACCATGTATTGGCCGAGGCTGGCGTAGTCGGTGTACCCGTTGGGGGAGCTGGCCATGGGGGTGCCGGCACCCACGCCGTCGATGCCCAGGTAGTAAGTCCCCTCGCTCAGGTTCAGGGAGAAGCTGGCCGTGGTGAGGTCGGCCGGGTTGAAGATCTGGAGGACGCTGCCATCGGCCCTGTAGAGGGTCGCGCCAATGTCCAGGTTGGCGCCGCGGGATGTGAGGTATTCGGTGGTGTAGCTGCCGCCGCTGCCGACGAAGGCCCTGGAGGCGTTGACGATGTTGAAGCTCACCAGACCGGCGCCGGTATCGAAGCGGAACATGTCCACATCGGTGTTCCGCTCGATCACCCCGAAGCTGCTGAAGCTCAGTCCGGTGAGCGCCGTGGCGGTGCTGAAGGCGTTGCCATGGTCATCGGCCCGATAGGTGAAGCCGTTGCCGGTGGTGATCGTGGCCAGGTCGTCCTGGGTGTTGTTGGCGCCGAAATACTCCCCTTTGCTCCACTGGGTCAGGTTCTCGTCGTCGCCCAGCCAGGCCGCGCCCATGATCGTGCCCCAGCTGGTGGGCCCGGCACCGCCGTGGCCGCCGTAGTAGGTGGTGGAGCCGGCGCCATCGTGGCTGAGGCCAAGGGTGTGGCCGACTTCGTGGCTGGCTGTCTCGGCGGCGGTGTATTCGCCCCGGTTGAACACCAGGGCGACGTCGTCGGTGCTCCAGTTGAAGCTGTTGTAGTAGGCGGTGCCGCCACCACCGGCATTGGTGATGGCCGTGCCGGTGAGCAGGTTGAGATTGCTGGTGAAAGCCACGCGGATGCCCCAGCGCTCATCGCCGGTGCCGGATTTGCGCAGGTTTTCGCTGCCCGGATCCTCGGTGGTGACGTTGACATGGAAGGGCGCGAAGTCTTCGGCGACCCGTTGCCAGATCCGCTGGATTTCCGTGAGCGCGTTTGTATCGAAGCTGCTGTAGAAGCTGCCCAGGCTGAGGGCACCGCCATTCTCCCAGGGGGTGCTGCTGATACTGAAGCCGTCAAAGTCGAGAAAGATCGTCTTCGTGGCGGTCGGGTTGCTGTGCAGCTGGAACACCTTGCTCAGATCCACTCCTGCGCCAAGGGTGACCTGGCCGTCGAGCACCAGTGGCGCCTGGCCGCTGGCGGTATCCCAGGCGGCGGCGCCATCACCGCTGGTGACGGCCAGCACGCTGCAGGAGCGGCAACCGCAGGAGGGCCCTGTCGCAGCGGCGGTGGTGCCGCTCGCTTCCCCCGGCCAGGGATCGCTCAGGACCTGGTGGCTGTCTGTGGCCACCGCCGGTGAGGCGTCGATGGTGACGTTCTGCCGGAAGGCGGCGGCCTGCGCGACAGGAGCCGCATCGCTGGCCTCCAGGCCAGCAAGGGTGTTGCCTGAGCCCCGCAAGAGAGGGGAGGCCTTGGCCGTCGCCAGAACGGGCTTGATCGGGGCGGCGGGCGCCTGCGACAGGGCCGGAGCCCCATCAGCCAGCAGGGTGAGCGTTGTGTCGGAGGAACGTCTTGCTTGGCTCGATGGTTCAGGGAACAGGGCGGAAAGCGATGGTTGGCCTTTTGCGGATGCGCTGGAAGTCATTGTGATCGGAGGGTAAACAGGCAGCGTGATCCTTGGCACCTGAAGCACCCAATCCTCGAAAGGTGGGTGCTTCAGGAGATCTTGAAAGTCGTTGCGCCCAGAGCACTGGAGGGATCGACTTTTCGCCGGGGGACTGCCCGAAGGCAGGCTTTTTTCCCGTCAGAGTATCGGCGTTGTGCAGGCTGACTGCCTTTGCGCTCAGGCCAATTCCCAGGGAGAGTTGCGTGATCGAGGCTGAGCATTGGCTTGGAATTTCACCACCTCCCCTGTGATTTCGGATTCAAAAAACACTGTGGGGCGGCCGCTGTGGCCGTGCCCGGGAGGTGGAGCGATGGCTGCCCGGGCGCCATTCCCTGGTGGGGCGAGGGGCTACCCGGAGTGAGTGTTGGAGGCCCCATCCCAGTCGTGCCAAGACCTCCGGCCGAAGGCTTCCCGGCTTCCCAGCCGTGTGGGATGGCTCCCCCGAACCTGAGGCTCTGTGGACGATCGCCCTAAGCGGCTTTAAGCATGGCCACCCTCCCATGGCGGATCCACAGCCATGGCGCTGATGACCCATGGAAGGACCATCCTGCTGGGATGGTGCCACCCAGGCCAACGGGCGGCAAGTCCCAAGGAGGCAGCAGATCAAGCGAGCCGCCGGCCCCGGGCTGATGCGCCCTCGGGCCCCTCGGACTGATCGCCGTGTGCCGCACCGCCATCAGAGGCCAGGAATTCCATGGTGCCCGTCATCAGGATTGCCGTGGGTCCATCGGGGAGCCGCGGCGCCCCGAACGATGTTTTCAGAAACTCCAATCGGGAAGTCAGCCTGGTGGAAGGTGGGCGGCACGAAATGATGCAGATTCGCAATGGCGAACTCTGCCCTAATCGCCTGATGCCGTAGCGACGAATGTTGCCAGTCTGCCAACCGACCAGGAGCTCAATGTCGTCGTTCCATCGAATCAAGCCAGGGAGCCTTTTTTTTATGCAAGGGCAGGACCATGGCGCGATCAACCGCAACACGCTGCCGATACGGGTTGAGCTCAGTCTGGGTCTGTTCAGACGTGCATCCGCAGCCCCTTGATCGGAGGGTCCGTTCGGCAGTCAACGGCAACTCTGCGACGATCCCAGGAACCTGGACCCCAGTCCCTGCAAAGGGAGAAAGACATCGAGGATCCGTTCGTTCCTCAGCCTTGCTTAGGAGGCTCGTCTTCTGCGGGGACGAGTTGCTCGATATAATTGTCTTCAATAGGTCTTGAGCGGGTACCCAGCGAGAGACTTTTCGACAGTGGATTGTCCGCATCGGCCTTGTGGGCGCCCCTCAGCACCAAGAGGGTGTGCCATTCCACCAGCAGGGGCACGGAACTCCCCTTGCGCTGCGCAGCGGCGGAGAAAGCCAGGGCCAGGGCGAGGGAGGAGATCACGACTCTGACGCTCTCGCGCGCCAGCGCTTCTGTCGCCTGCCGATCCGGCTTATTGACACGGGCGATGACGGCATCGCGCACCACGGCCAGTTGCTCGAGGAGTTCCTTTTTCGTCTGCTCGAGCGAGACTCCCTTGGCTTCCAGGTTCAGGCGCACTCCACGGTTCTCCTGGTTGTCGAGCCGTTCCTGAAGATCATTGAGAGTGGGCGCCTGCACGATGATGTCGCGGAGGATGTTGAACGTTTCGTTGGCCCGCGCCAGTTGTCGTGACGCATTGGCATTGCCGGCGGCCACCGTTCTCCATGCAGCAGACATCTGCAGGGGAATGAAAAGCAGAAATCCGACCACCGCAATGATGGCCAGCCGTGCGACAAGCATGCGCCGTTTCTGAAGCACGGGGTTCTGTGGGTCGAGGTAGGCGCCAAGATGCAGCAGCCCGAGAGCAAGCAGCGGAAGGAAGGCGGTATCGAGGAGCGTGCGGATGGCCCTGAGTTGCCAGTCGGCGTTAAGCAAGGCCAGGGGCAGAAGCGCGGCCCCTGCGGCTGCGATGTAGAGGATCAGGAGGGCCAGGGAGGAAAGGCTCAACCTGTCGGCAAGAATGGATGCTTCGTAGCCCTTGAACTCCGAGGACTCATCCATGGTCTTGCGCAGGTGACGAGGAGGTGTGAGACAGGAGCGTCAGGAGCGCGTGCTGCCTGAGGTGCCAATGTCTTCTTCCCAGCCTGTCAGATCCGATGGAACGGATGGGGCCGCTGGCCCGATGGGTGCGGGCGGGCCAACCAGGGAGACATCAAGACCCTAGGGCGAGCATCGCCAATGGGCAGGACCTCGAACCGCTTGCGGACAGACTTTGCCGAAGAGCTTCTGCTCAGGGGTGGTGGCCAGGGTGGGGCTCTTCAGAGCTGACCGTGATTGGCAAGACGGGCTTTGGCCAAGCGCTTGCGCAGTTTGCGGCTCTGGAGGAAACCCGCTGCAGCGCCCAGCAAGGGGAGCGGGCCCGGAACGGCATCGCCCGGGGCTGGATCAGATCCTCGGGGCTTTCCGGTGACCTTGTCGCTGCCACCTGTAGAACTTGCAGTGTTGATTTCCTGGAATCGAGCGGCTAGGACAACGGTGCTGTTCACCACCTTGGTGTCATTAGGGGGAGGGGAAACGACCAGTCCGTTGAACAGATTGAAGAATGCGGTGGAAACGTCGCTAACGCCCGGGTTGAGGCCAGCAAAGTTGAAGGTGTATTTAACGGTTGCTGACTGCCCATTCGAAAGACCTTGAGGAACTGAGCCAGCCCCGCACTGGGTTCCGTTATTGATGTTGTTATCAGTACTTGCGCAGAAAGTGAAAGAGGGCGCCGGAGCGATCGTCAGATCGGTGGCTTGATAGAAATTGGTGCCGTTCCGGTTGTAAACGAGGGAGGACACACTCGTTGGAGTGTCAAACGCAAAACCGGTAAGAGAAGAGGAGGTGATCGGAGATCCGGAGGTATTTTTGATCGTAAGATCAAGGGTGTAGGTGCTGGGATTTGAGTCGCCCGCATCGCCGAACAGGAAATTCATCGTGCCCGTCACGCCTGTGTAGCTGTCGCCAAACGACTTGTTCAGATCGACGACGAAACTACTGGTGGCGGCGAAGGCGGATCCGCCGCTCAGCAGCGTCGACATCCCTGCCAAGGAGACGAGCGAAGCCAGAAGAGATCGCATGATAGGTGGCGGCCGGATCAGGCTTCAGACTGCTTTCACCAAAATTTTAGCAGAAGGTGAGCGGTTCTGGGCAGTGGTCTCACCATTGGGTGTCCCCGCGGGCCTCCGATCGAACGGGCCGGACAAGGCCAGGAGCCTGCGAGCACAGGAACAGCCGCGGCTCTCCCTGTGGAGCCCCTCGATCTTTCAAGATTGCGTTGACTGTAATGGGGCTGCCTGGAACAACAAGCCATGGCGAGGCCCAGGTGCTTGTGGTTCTGGAAGCCGGACCAGGAGCCCCTTGTTTCCGGCGTAAGAACAGAGTTGGGCTCTCAGGGCCCGACTCGGCCGAGGGGGTGGCTTCAGTGGGTTTGGAAGCGGACGGATGGAAGCTCTGATTCGAGGTCGGTGGTTCCACTCACCGGGTTCTGGGATGCTCATCCTCCGGAGGGGCAAGGGATTCGAAGAATTCCTCCTCACGTTTCGTGGGTGATTTCAGGAAGTCCAGACCTGTACCCGCCTGCCCAGGCCGGGCCCGCCGAGGCTGCAACGATCCGATCAGACGACCGGGCAGCGTCGGAAGTTCCATGAGGAATGGAACTCTGCTGTTTCGGCGCTGGGCAAGGGCAGCGAAAGCGATGCTGAAGGCGAGGGAGGATACCATCACTCGCAGGCTATCTCGTGTGATGCGGTCAACCGCGGCGGCATCGAGGGGCCCCACGGCTGCCTTGAACTGACCTTCCGCCTGATTCACTTGGGCCAGCAGCTGTTGTTTCAGCAGTGGCAAGGGAATCGATGGAATGCGTTCGATGTCCAGCGTGCGAAGAATGTTGCTGCGCTGCAACTCGAGAAGTCGTTTCTTAAGGTCATCAAAACTGGATGCCTGCTCAATCGCTTTGCGTACTGTGTCGGCTCGTTGGGTCGCAGTTCCTTGCTGCTGGCTTGAAACTTCATTGGCGATGCGATAAGACTTAATGACTGCATAGCCTTGCAGGGGAACAAACAGTAGAAAGCCAATCGACGCTAGAATGGCCAGCCGTGCCAAGCCATTCTGCCGATGTTGGACAGGGATGTTGTCAGGACAAATGTAGGCGGCTAGGTGGAGTAAAGCCAAGCCGATCAAGGGAATAGATCCTGCTTCTGTTGCCACTTTGATGGCGCTTATCTGCCATAGTGGATCTAGCAGCCTGAAGGGCAGGATGACAGCCAGAACAGAGAAGAGATAAACAATAAACAGAGAAATAGCGACCACGGCTAGGCGGTCGGCAAAGATCACGGCATCCAATTCTCTGCTTGGTTGGGTCGGTGACATTATTGAGAATTTGGCGGGAAGTCAGGTTTTGAAGGCGTGGCCATCCAGTGTGTGCATGAGAAGAGGCCAAGATTCCAATGGTTGAATTCGATGCCAAGCCTGCGACTAGCCAGGAATCTATGCTTTCAGATTAGGGCACAGCTAGACTTGAGCCTGTTGGGGAATTAGGCTTCCGGGCCTGAAGGAGTATCAGTCTGCAGATTCAGCTATTCTGAAGCAGGCCATCGACTGTAATTCTGAGAAAAAAAGCCTGTTCATAACGAACAGGCTTGTGAGTTGACTGAGCGAGAGGCAAAGATGATGGCTATAGAGAGGTTATGTGGTTCTCAGTCAGTAACTTGCTGCAACTTGATCCGCTGGCGGAGTTTGCGGCTGTAGCCGAAAGCGGCAGCTGCTCCAAAGACGGAAAGTGGACCTGGTACGGAGTCTCCAGGGGCTTGATCGCCGTTTCCGCCCCTCTCTATGCTGGTTGCCAGGATTTTGTCGCTTCCATCAGTGACGACTCCTGGAATATCGACGTTTTTGAAGCGCATCACAAAACTGTTATCAGGAGCTGTGGTGAACAGGCTTGCGAAGGCGTTGCGGTAGTCTGTGGCTGAGGCTGTATTGGATAAGCCGGTAAAATTGAATGTTGCAACGTTCTGATTTTGTCCATTGCTCAGGCCAAACACTTGGGCCCCAGCATCACAACCACTGAGAGTTGTGCCATTGGGATCGTTAGTTGTTACGCAAATATCGAATTGGCCAAAGGGAGGAAGGCTATCACCAGTATTAATCCCCCAGTTGGGGATTGATGTAGCGTTGGCAACTGTGATAGGGGGACTAAAGGATGGGCTGGAAGTGGCGCTGGGGATGTCAAAGCCAGTGCCCACGAGCTTAGAAGTGCCAACCGTGGAAGTGTTCTCTAGGTTGAGAACCATTTGACCGATATTCGTTGTCGAAAAGGTATAAGTTGCCACGCCTTGAATGCCAGGATATCCGTTCGGCCCATTGCTGCTGCTTGTAGGGCCGGAGGCAAAGTGAATTTTGAAAAAGGGGTCTGCGGCGAATGCAGGTGTTGCAGCCAGGAGAGTCGTCAGACCAGCCGCGAGCGACATGCCACCGATACGGGCAGCTTTCCGTAGCGACGCGGCACTTGCAGAGGACATCAGGGCTTTACTCAGTACCTTCCAACCTTACACCACAAACCCTTCGCGCTTCTTCAGGCAGTTTGAGGATTTTCACAATGGCGTGTTGCCCTTGTTCTCGGGCGGCTTGCCTTAGGCGGTTTCCCGCTGAGAGGCCCTGCGGGAGCTGGGTTTGTCCTAGCCATGGCCCCCTCCGGGCAGGATGATCCGAATCAGTTCTAACCTTCGCCATGCTCCGACTCGCCCATGCCCTGAACAGCCTGCTGCTGGGGGCCCTGGAGCGGGCGTTTCCGGAGGCCGCGGCCTCCGCCCGCCAGGGCGGCCAGCCTCTCGATCCCCAGCTGGCGCCGGCGTCGCGCCCGGAGTTCGGCGATTTCCAGGCCAACGGGGCCCTGGCCCTGGCCAAGCCCCTGCGGCAGGCGCCCAGGGCGATCGCCGCGGCGATCGTGGCCGGGCTGGAGGCGGATTCCGCGTTCCTGGCCCTCTGCCTGCCCCCGGAGATCGCCGGCCCGGGCTTCATCAATCTCACGGTCCGCCCTGAGGTGCTGGCGGCCGAGCTGGGCCGCCGCCTGGCCGATCCTCGTCTCGGGGTGGAGCCCGTGGCCCCCGGCGGCGCGCCGGTGGTGGTGGATTTCTCCAGCCCCAACATCGCCAAGGAGATGCACGTGGGGCACCTGCGCTCCACGATCATCGGCGACGCCCTGGCCCGGGTGCTGGAGTTCCGCGGCCATCCGGTGCTGCGGCTCAACCATGTCGGCGACTGGGGCACCCAGTTCGGCATGCTGATCACCCACCTCAAGCAGGTGGCGCCCGAGGCCCTCGACACCGCCGATGCGGTCGACCTGGGGGATCTGGTGGCCTTCTACCGCCAGGCCAAGGCCCGCTTCGACAGCGACGACGCCTTCCAGACCACCTCCCGCGAGGAGGTTGTGAAGCTGCAAAGTGGCGATCCGGTGTCCCGCCGGGCCTGGCAGCTGCTGTGCGACCAGTCGCGCCGGGAGTTCCAGCGCCTCTATGACCGCCTCGACATCCGTCTCGACGAACGCGGCGAATCCTTCTACAACCCCTACCTGGAGGGGGTGGTGACCGATCTGGCCGCCGCCGGCCTGCTGGTCAGCGACGGGGGCGCCCAGTGCGTGTTCCTTGAGGCCGACGACGGCACGGCCAGCCAGGCGCCGCCGGTGATCGTACGCAAGAGCGACGGTGGCTTCAACTACGCCACCACCGATCTGGCGGCCATCCGCTACCGCTTCGCGGCGCCTCCCGACGGGGACGGTGCCCGCCGGGTGATCTATGTCACCGACGCCGGCCAGGCCAGCCATTTCGCCGGCGTGTTCCAGGTGGCCCGCCGTGCCGGCTGGATCCCCGAGGGCGGGCGGCTGGAGCACGTGCCCTTCGGGCTGGTGCAGGGGGAGGACGGCAAGAAGCTCAAGACCCGCGCCGGCGACACGGTGCGGCTGAAGGAGCTGCTGGATGAGGCGGTGGAGCGCTGCGACGCCGACCTGCGCCGCCGCCTGGAGGAGGAGGGGCGCCAGGAGGAGGAGGCCTTCACCAGCGAGGTCGCCACCACCGTGGGCCTGGCGGCGGTGAAGTACGCCGATCTGTCCACCAACCGGATCACCAACTACCAGTTCAGTTTCGATCGCATGCTGGCCCTGAGCGGCAACACCGCCCCCTATCTGCTCTATGCGGTGGTGCGGATCGCCGGGATCGCCCGCAAGGGCGGCGGCGACGGCGAGGACGCGGCCGGCACCAGCGGCCCGGAGGCTCCGGCGTCGCTGGCGTTCACTGAGCCCCAGGAGTGGGCGCTGGTGCGCCAGCTGCTGCAGTTCGATGCCGTCATCCAGGAGGTGGAGGAGGAGCTGCTGCCCAACCGGCTGTGCAGCTACCTGTTTGAGCTCTGCCAGCTGTTCAACCGCTTCTACGACCAGGTGCCGGTGCTCAGGGCCGAGGAGCCGGCCCGCACGTCCCGGCTGGCGCTCTGCCGCCTCAGCGCCGACACCCTCAAGCAGGGCCTGGGCCTGCTGGGCATTCCCACCCTGGAGCGGATGTGAGGCCAGCGGAAAGGTCCGGTAGCGTTTGCCGGCACAGCGGCTGATTCGTCCGGATGGTCGTGGAAGAGCCCGTCAGAGTCGTGATCATCGGCGGTGGCTGTGGCGCCATGGCGGCGGCCTATGAACTCTCCAGACCCGAGCACAACGGCCGCTACGCCATCACCGTCTACCAGCAGGGCTGGAGGCTGGGAGGGAAGGGGGCCTCGGGCCGTGGTCCATCCGGTCGGGTGGAGGAGCACGGACTGCATGTGTGGCTGGGTTTCTATGAGAACTCCTTCCGCATGATGCGGGAGTGTTACGCCGAGCTGGAGGCGTCGCCGGAGGGCTCACCCTTCGGTCCCTGGCAGGACGCCTTTCTGCCGGAAAGGGATGTGGGGCTGTTCTCGCGATCGGGGTCGTCGGACTGGCGGAAGTGGAGCGCCCGGTTCCCACCCCGCCCGGGACTGCCCGGGGATCCCCTGCCACCCGGTGCCACCTATTCCATGGCGGGGTATCTGCAGCAGGCCATCGCCATGCTGCGGACCCTGATCCTGGACGTGGACGTGAGCACGCCGACGGAGGCCCCTGATGGGCGCCGGCCCGCAGACCTCCTCGAGGCCATGGCCGGCTGGCTCTCGGGGGGCACCTTCACCGGAGCGGCCCTGATCGTGGAGGGCCTCGCTCTGCTGAGCAGCGCCCTGCGGATCCTGCCGCTGCCGATGGAAGCCCCCCTGGTCCGCTTCGTCGAGGAGCTGAACATCGCCACCCGATCCTGGCTGGAGGAGCGCTGGCTCGCGGACCACCCGAAGCGCCACATCTGGGAGATCGTGGATCTCGTGCTGGCCATTGTCGTGGGCAGCGTGCGATTCAACCTGCTCCGGGATCCCCGGGGACTGGAGGCGATCGACCACTACGAGTGCCGGGAATGGCTGCGCCTGAACGGGGCCTCGGAGCGGGCCGTGCGCTCTCCTTTCGTCGTCGGTCTCTATGACCTTGCCCTGGCCTATGAGGACGGCGATGCCAGCAAGCCTGCCCTGGCTGCCGGCCAGGCGATCCGGGGTTCGCTGCGCATGTTCTTCGGCTATCGGGGCTCCCTGTTCTGGCGTCTGCGGGCGGGCATGGGCGATGTGGTGTTTGCGCCGCTCTATGAACTGCTGCGCCGTCGGGGGGTGCGTTTCCAGTTCTTCCACAAGCTCACCAACGTGCAGATTCCGGCGGGGCCACCCATCCAGCCGGGTGATCGCAGCCATGTGGAAGCCCTTGAGTTTGATGTTCAGGCAGAGATCCACGGCAATCGCGACTATGACCCCCTGATCAGCGTCGGCGGTCGCCCCTGCTGGCCATCCCAGCCCGACGATGACCAGCTGGTCGACGGGGATCGCCTCCGACGCGAACAGCGGGATTTCGAGTCCCACTGGGATCGCACGTTCACCTCCAGGCGCCGCCTCGAAGTGAAGCGGGATTTCGATGCCGTGGTCCTGGGTGTGAGCATCGGCGCCATCCCCCATGTCTGCTCCGGGATCCTGGCCAGGGATCAGCGCTGGGCCACCATGGTGGAGAAGGTGAAAACCACGGCGACCCAGGCCTTCCAGCTCTGGCTGCAGGAGGATCTCTCCCAGCTGGGATGGCAGGGTCCTCCTTACATCGTCTCGGCGTTCGACAAGCCCTTTGACACCTGGTGTGACATGGCGCACGTCATTCCTGAAGAGGCGTGGGCGCGGCCGCCCGCCACCGCCCTCTACTTCTGCGGCGTGCTCAGGGATCCTCCGGTGCCGCCGGCGGATACCGACACCCCCTACCCGCTCCGCAGGGCGGAGGAGGTCAGGGAGAACGCCCTGGCTTTCCTGCGAAATAGTGGCTCGGCCCTCTGGCCCGGGGCCTATGACGCCGCCGGAGCGTTCCGCTGGGAGCTGCTGGCCGATCCCACGGCACCGGAGGGTGCAGGAGGGCTCCCCGGCGAAGCGAACCTCGGCGAGCAGCGATTCCTGAGTCAGTACTGGCGGGCGAACGTCAATCCGACCGACCGCTATGTGCTGGCGCTGCCGGGCAGCCTGAAGTATCGGATGTCTCCGCTGGATTCCACCTACGACAACCTCACCATCGCGGGAGACTGGACCGACTGCGGCTTCAACGAGGGATGCACCGAAGCCGCCGTGATCTCCGGGCGACTGGCGGCCCATGCCCTGTCTGCTTCACCTTCGCTGGCAGAGATTCATGGCTATGATCATCCTTGAAGATTTCAGAATCAAATCTCCGCCGCAGCACGGCCTCCGCTGCAGCACGACCCGTCAGACCATAAGCCATTCCCTACCAGAACTAGATCGCTCCATGCCTGATGGCCCCATGCCGGATAACCCAAAGCCAGAGAATCAACCGGGACTAGGGGATGAGGCGACTTCGGACGGACGCTGGCAGCGCCCACCACTGGAGCGTGACCAACCCTTTCGGAGCGGCTGGTCCGACGGCGGTCCGCAGCTCGGTGGCCGGCCCATCACCGAGACCGTGGAAGACACCATCCGGACGGCGTATCGGGTCCTTGGGGAGAACGTTCGTCAGGGTCATGACGCCGCCGAGCGCTACAGCCGGGAGACGACCCGCGGCGCTGGCGACGCCTCCGGCGACCTTGGCACGCTGGCCAGTCGCATGATCCAGCTGGGGCGGGACATGGCCACGACCTACTTCGATGCCATGGATGTCCTCCTGCAGGAGGTCGATCAGCGGCGCGCCGACCGTGAGCGCTCGTCGGAGCAGCGGGATCCCCCTGCGGAGACGGGACGCGACGATGCCGGCGAGCCGCGTTAGGAGAGGCGGTCGCCCAAGGGGCGCGTGGGGGCCATGACGAGAACGATCCAGCCCCTGCTCGAAGCCTATGGGCGGCTGATTCGTGAGTATGTGGAGCGCTACCTCACGAGCCAGCCCCGGGCTCCCTATCTCCATGAACTGCTCGCCGATTATCCGAGCCGGGGCGGAAAGATGATGCGGCCGTGCATCTGCATGGCCAATGCGCGCGCCTTCGGGGGAAGGCTGGAGGACGCCATCCCCTTCGCCGGTGCCGTGGAGATTCTCCACAATGCCCTGCTGATTCACGACGATATCCAGGATGAAAGTGTGGAGCGTCGTGGCCTTCCCACCCTGCATGCCCTGCATGGTGTGCCGCTGGCGATCAACGCCGGCGATGCCATGCTGTTGATGGCCTTTGGTCCCCTGCTCGACCATGTCGGCCGCCGGGGCGGCACGTTTGCCAGAAGGATCCTGGACGTGACGCGACGGATGGCCAGGGAAACGGCGGAAGGGCAGGCGCTGGATATCGGCTGGAGAATGGACCGTCGCCATGACATCAGCACAGCGGACTATCTCACCATGGTGCTGAAGAAGACGGCATGGATGGCCACCATCTGGCCGGCCCAGGTGGGGATGCTGCTCGGCACCCATGGCCTGGTGGACCCGGAGGCCGTGGTCCGCTTCGGCTTCTTTCTCGGTGCCACCTTCCAGATCCAGGATGACCTGTTGAACTTCTCCTCGGAAGCGGCCTATGGCAAGGAGCCGCGAGGGGATCTGTTTGAGGCCAAGCACACCCTGCTGTTGATTCATGTCCGTGACCAATGCAATCAACGCGAACGCCGGGACCTCGATCACTTCATGAACCTGCGCCGCGAGGAGCGCACCGCTGATGCCGTGGCCTGGCTGGCTGACCTCATGGTCAGCAAAGGCTCGACCGACTATGCGCGCATGGTGGCGGAGTCCCTGGCGGGCGCCGCGCGCCACGAATTCATCAGAGCCTACGGGCACCTTCCCGACTCTCCGGACAAGGACTTCATCGAGGATCTGGTCCCCTGGGTGTTCAACCGGACGACCTGATGGCTGAGACCCCTGGCGTCCCTGTCGCCGAGCCTGTCGGTCGTGTCCTGCTCTACGGCGCCACCGGCTTCAGCGGCCGCCTGCTGACCCGCGCGCTTCGGGAACAGGGTGTCGATGTCGTGCTGGCCGGCCGGCACCACGGCAGGGTCACGGAGATGGCCCGCCGGTGGCATCTGGACGGTCGTGTGGTTTCCCTCGACGACCGTTTGCAGCTGGAGGCTGCCCTCGACGGGATTCGCGTGGTTCTGCATGCGGCGGGCCCCTTTCAGCGCACGGCCCTGCCGATGATGTCCGCCTGCCTTCGCAGCGGGACCCACTATCTCGATCTGGCCGGGGAATGGCCTGTGTTTCAGCAGGCGATGGATCACGGTGATCAGGCCGCCGGCAACGGCGTGATGCTGATGCCGGGGATCGGCTTTTCGATCGTGGCGTCGGATTGTCTCCTGGCGCTGGCCCGCGCCAGGTTCCCGGATGCGGTGGCGCTGCGGCTGGCCCTGTCCGCGCCTGATGTGATGTCGCGGGGCACCTTCCGCAGCCTGATGGGACTCACCAGTTCCACCGTTCTGGTGCGCCGGCAGGGGACGCCCACGTCCGTGCCGGCGGGGTCGCTGTCGCGCTGCTTCGATTTCGGCGCCGGGTTGCGGACGGCGGTGGCCGTCACCTGGCCGGACGTCGTCATCAGCCAGGTCACCCGCGGCATCCCCACCCTGGAGGTGTATGCCGAGGCGGACTGGCCGGTTCAGGTCGCCCTGCGGGCCGGCTCCAGCCTGGCCCCTCTCCCCCAGTCGCCCCTGGGCCAGCGGCTGCTGGATCTTCTGAGCCAGGGCTGGCCCGAGGCCCCCTCCGCAACGCAACGGCAGCGCTCCGGCTTCACCCTGGTGGTGGAAGCAGAGGATCGCTGGCGACGCTGCCGCTCCCTCCGCATCCAGACACCGGATGGTTATACCGTCACCGCTGCGACGGTGTCGGCGATCGTCAGGCGTGTCCTGAACGGCCATGTCGCGGCGGGTTTTCAGTCGCCCGCCCACCTCTACGGAGGCTCGCTGCTGGAGGAATCCGGCTGTGTTTTGCGGGTAGGGTGAGTCCACGCGTGCCGGGACCAGTCGCTCCTGCATCTGTGAACGATCTTCCCTATCTCGACAATCCACTGGATGGCCAGCAGGAGGCCCCCCCTTACGTCTTCAAGGGGATCCAGTCGCACTATTTCAAGCTCAGGGCCGAGGCCAGGGCCCTGGAGAGCTTCTGCTCACGTTATCTCAATCCAGCCTCCAACGCCTTCACCTACTGGCCGCTGTCGTCCCTGCCGCTGTTGGGTGCCGGTTTCGGACAGCCGTTCGTTGTTCTAGGGGTGCTCTTCTATCCAGACATGCGCTCCGGCAGCTTCCACCCTGAGCGCTTCACCCAGCAGCACGAGGTTTTCTTCTCATTCCCCGTTCTTCGCTTCAACAATGGATTCCCAGACAGGATCTGCTGGGTCTATCCATTCATCTGCGTGGACAACATCCGTTCGGCGATCACGGGTCGGGAAGTGATCGGGCTGTCCAAGCTGGTGGGCCGATTCGATTGCCTGGACTCCCGCCCGTCGGGCGCGCCTCACCCCCCGTCCCGCGACTCCCTCTCCGGAGAACTGTTCGGCGACGATACGGACTCGATGGGGATCAGTGTGCCCACCTACATGCGCTACGGACAGGACATCCACGAGCAGATGCTGCCCATCATTCGCGTCCAGGCGGATCCCAAGTTCCAGGCGGCTGCCCTGCTCGATGGTGAGGTGCCCCCCCTCCAGGAATCGCCGGTTCTGGATCGTGCTGCCGCCGAGGCGAGGGCCTGCTTCGGCCCGCCATGGCCTGCTCCGGATGCGGCCGACGCGGGCGCTGTCCTGAACCGGATCGCCGAGCTGGTGCAGGGATTCACCTTCCTGTCTCCGAAGCTGGTCATCAACAGCCTCAAGCAGACCAGAAGCAGTGTGGATCCAGCCTATTCCGACCATCAGGCCCTGCTCGAGACGGTCTGGCAGTCGGAGAACGTGCGTCAACTCAGATTCTGGGGGCTCGGCCACTTCCGCATTCAGATCTTCAATCAAGCTGGCCTTCCCCTGGTCAACCAGCTCGGTCTGGGGGAGCACAAGCGCGATGGTGACTTCATTGAGCTGGTGGGGCTGGGCTCCAGTTATTCCCTCAGCGCCGACCTGCGCATGGTGAGTGCCTCCGTCCTGGCGGAAGCGAACGCTGATGGGCCGACGACGGGCAGCCCCCTGATCCGGGATCTCGCCACCATCCCCAGGGCCTGCCTGTCGCTGAGCGCCGACCTGGCGGATGCCTCGATCCAGTGGGCCGGCCTGTCCGTTTCCCTGGCGCGACAAGTGCTTGGCCTGAAACCCTGAGTGGTGGATGCGGCGGGTTACGGCGCCGATCCGCCGATCCGCCGATCCGTTCGCGTGCGTAGAGCTGTTTCTTGTCGTTGATCATCGTCTCGAAGCTTGTGGCCCCCTGGGCCCTGGCGATGGCCAGGGCCTGATCCAGGGTTTCCATCACGGATGGCTCGTCATGGCCCCTGGCCCTGGCGATAACGTCCGCTTTGCGGACACGGACAAGGGGCTGGAAGTAGGCCTCACCCGAGCGTCTGACCGCCTCCTCTGCCGCCTGAATGGTGGCGAAGGCTTCGGAGGTGGAGCCGGCCAGAGAGTGGAGCGTGGCAATCTCGGCCAGTCGAAAGCCCTCCAGTGTCATGACACCCAGGCGCTGCTGTTCCCGCATGCCTTCGGTGGCGATCGCCAGCGCCTCTCCACCCGGCTCGGCCTGTCCGGCATGGGCCAGAGCGACGCCTTTGTAGACCTTGGCAATGGCACGCCATGTCAGGTAGCCGTAGGTATCGGAGATCTTCAGGATGGTTTCGCTGAGGGCGATGGCCTCGAGATAGCGACCCTGCAGAACAAGAATCAGCAGTTCGTGGCTCAGCGTGTAGACCGTCTCGTAGTTCCTGCCCAGCCGTGCGGCATGCCGCCTCGCCTGTTCGAGGGTGGCGGCCACCCGATCAGGATCGCCGGCGGCCTGCTCCACCATGGCGAGGGCGGTGAGGGAGCCCGTCATCGGATCATGGGTGGACGGAAAGCTCAGATCCCAGCCCTCGTGGAGGTGGTAAAGGTCAATGCTTTCACGCAGATGCTGGCGTGCCAGGGTCATGGATCCCTTGACGTAATGGACGTAACCGATGGAGAAATGGGCTTCAATCCCATGGATGGGATTCCGGCCCTGTTCCCATAGCTGGAGACATTGGCCAGCCGAGTGCTCGGCATGATCCAGATCACAGGAGACGATGCTGAAGTTGCAGATTCCCCGCAGGATCGCAAAGGACGACTGGCTATCGTCGAGGCGCTCCGCCAGTCTCCGGGATTCCTCCAGAATCCGCCCGACTTCAGGTGCCGAGTAGCTGCGGGATCCGGCCAGGCTCATGGCCAGGCCCAGCAGCAGTGTCAGCTCCAGGGAGGCTGGCAGCGTCTCCTGACGACAGGCTTCGCGACGCAGCAGATCGAGGGCCGTCTGGAAGTGCTGCACAGCTTCTTCATGGGAAGCCATTTCAGCTGACCGTGCCCCCGCGCTGATCCAGTGGGGGATCGCCTGTTCGAAGGCTCCTGCGCGGGTGAAGTGATGGGCCAGCAGCTGGGGCTCCGCATCAACGAGCTCATGAAACTGACCCGAGAGAGTCTCGGCGATCTGTTCGTGAAGGATCTGCCGTTCCCGTTTCAGCATGGTTTCGTAGGCCGCATCACGAATCAGCGCATGCTTGAATTCGTAGGCTTCACCGGCGGTCTGATCAGAGAACTGCAGCAGCCCGGACACCAGAAGATCATCCATCTGCTGGCGCAGCAGTCCCTCCGGTTGGCTGGAAACGGCTTCCAGTAGGTCGTAGGTGAAGCTTCTGCCGATCACGGCGGCGATACTGGCCAGCCGACGGGCCGGACCGAGTCGATCGAGGCGGGCGGCCAGGGAGTCCTGCAGGGTCTCCGGGATGGGGTCGGCGCCATCGCCGCCGCCGGATCCGTTGGCACGAATCTGCTCGAGCATGAACTTCGTCGTTTCCTCCACGAACAGGGGAATCCCATCGCAGCGTTCGACGATGCGCCGGGTCAGTTGGGGGGAGAGTGCTTCATCGGCGTTCAGACAGGAGCAGATCTGTTCGGAGGCCGTGCGGTCCAGTCGCCGGAGGTTGATATGGGCACTGTTGTCGCCCGGGGGCCAGGGCGCATGGAATTCGGGCCGCGCCGTGGCCAGCACCATCCAGGGCTGCTGATCGGCAGTGGCGATCAGACGATCCAGCAGTTCCAGGGTTGTCGGATCGATCCAGTGGAGATCTTCGACGACGATCAGGCTCGGCTGACCCTGACTCCAGGCCTGGATCATGGCCAGCAGCGTGTCCAGTCGAATCTGTCGTTTCTTCTCGGGGGTCAGTCCGTCCAGCGCTGATCGGTGGCCTCCGGGCAGGCCGATGAGATCGGCCAGAACCTCCAGGCTGCTGGCTTCGGTGGCGCCGTAGCGCTCCATCAGTCGGGCCAGCTTCTCCAGGCGGCACCCATCGGCTTCGCCCTTCTCGAAGCCGGCGGCTTTGTTGATCTGTTCGGCGATGGGATGGAGGGTGCTTTCCCTGGTGTTCGGACCGCAATACCAGCTCATCTGGCGGTGACCCTGATCCAGCAGGGATCGCTTCAGTTCACCGACCAGATGGGACTTGCCGATTCCCGCTTCCCCCTGGAGCAGCACCACCTGGCCCCGCCCTGCGGTGGCGGCCTGCCATGCGTTCCACAGCAGTTCCATCTCCTGCAGGCGGCCGATCAGCGGCAGATCACTGGTTCTCCAGCGGGCCTGGGAGCGGCAGGACACGTCGGTTTCCTCCACCACCGCATAGATCTGCACGGCTTGCGGGAAGCCTTTCAGTTCCCTTGACCCAAGACTCTGGTGATGGAACAACTCCCGTGTGATCCGATGGGTGCTCTCCGACACCAGGATCTGGTCGGGGGCCGCCTGCGACTGCAGCCTGGCGGCCAGATTCGGGGTCTGCCCCATCATCAGACCGGCCTTGTGCGGCGTCTCGATGTTCCGGATGCTGGTGGCCACCACAGGTCCCGTGGCAATGCCGATGCGGCTGCGCAGGGGTTCACCGGTGGGCGACGGGAGGCCCCGAATCGCCTCCCGCAGCCGCAGGCCCGCCCTGACGGCATTGGGGGCCGCCTCCTCCGAGGCATCGGGATAGCCGAAGTAGGCCAGGATGCCATCACCCAGGTACTGGGCCATGTAGCCGCTGTGTGAGGACACAATGTCATCACAAACGGCGTAATAGGATTCCACCGTCTCCATCAGCTCCTCGGGGTCGAGTTGCTCTGCGAGGGATGTGGAGTTGACGAGGTCGCAGAACAGAACAGTGACCTGACGTCGTTCCGGGGGTCGCTTGACAGGTTTCACCCTTGGGCCCATGGCTGATCCATCGCCCTGCGCGAGACTGCGGCCAACGTTGAGAGGTGCCAAACCCTCCTATCCATTTTAACGGCCGCCAGTTTTTTCCGGCGACCTTCTGTCATTTCCCACCATCCGGCAGGCGGCGTCCGCGTGGGGCCATCAGGGCTCCAGCAGTCCCCTCCGATGCAGGGGCTCGAGATTCGCCAGCCGCAGCCCTTCCGCCGTCTCGACGATGGTTCCCCGGGAGCGGAGCTGGGTGAGGATCCGGGAGGTCGTGCCTCGGGCCAGCCCGGCGATGGCGGCGATCTCCGTCTGCTTCAGGTCGGGAATCGGGGCGAGCGGATCGTTGCCGTAGCCGCTGCAGTAGGCCAGCTCCAGCAGGGTGGCCAGGACGCGGGTGGAGGCATCCTCGCCCCGCAGGCTGAAGCGGCGTCCCAGGCAGAGCAGTCGCCTGGCCTGCAGCCGGGCCATCTCGATGGCGAATCCCGTCGAGCGATCCAACTCGTCCTGGACCGTTTTCCAGCGCAGTTTCACCACCTCGAGCGGGGTGAGAGCCACCACATCGGCAGACCGCCGGCTGTTGCCGAGAAGCATCGCCAGCTCTCCGAACATTTCTCCGGCGCCCATCAACGCGATCACCACCTCCTCCCCCTGAATCGTGAGGTGTCGAACCTTAACCACCCCTGAGCGGATCAGGAACAATCCATCGTTCCAGTCACCCTCGAAGACCAGCTGATGCTGCGCTGGCACCTGCAGGGTCCTGTGTTCGCCGAGAAGACTCTCCAGCTGCTCGATCTCCAGTCCCTCGAACAGGGGGAAGGACCTCAACTCACAAGCCTCGAAGCCTCCCATCTCCCTCCAACTATCCCGCCACCTTCCCATGGTTTGCCTGGCTTGTCATCCAGGTGACAGCGGGGTGGCAGCCATCTCCCAGCCAGAGGCGACGGGGATCAACACACACCGACAGCGATGCCCGGACAGTGGCGGCAGTGCGTTGGCCTGCCTGTCATGACGTCCCTCGTCCCCAGTCACCGGCGTCGGTGGCCCGCGCCCGCTGGGACGGACGGGTGGATCGGCCACTGCTGGCCAGAGCTGCTGGCCCTGGTGGTGGCCGGGCTGCCTGGCCTGGCGACGCCCTGGCTGTTCGTGTTGTCTTCGCTGATCCGGCTCAGCTGGTGCTCGGCGGAGCTGCTGCACGGGACCGGCCATGCGCTGATGCGCGCCATGGTCGACAGCGACGGCGCCGCCCTGGCCGTGGTCAGCCTTCTGGAGCATCGCTCCCCCGGGGAGGTTCTGGGGAGCCTGTTGCCGCTGGGGCCGATCGGTCCGGGGGACGGCCGGGGGCGATCGCGGCCCTGGGTGGCGGTCGGGGACCCGACGCCCTGGCGGGTGCGACTGAAGGCCGGCGGCGGTCTGCTGTTCAACCTGCTGGCCCTCGCCCTGGCCTGGGGCGGCCTGGAGTTCTTCACCGCAGGGAGCCCCGCCCTCGTCCGTGCCCTGCTGGTCAGCGTGGCGGCGGCCAACGGCGCCCTGCTGCTGGCCTCCCGCACCGACTGGGAGGCGATCGGGAGCGGCCGGGCCGCCCGCTTTCACTGCGGCCATTTCGGCTTCATCAGTGGTGCCGATCCATTGGTGCGGGGCGAGCTGTTGCCGCCGCCCGCCATCGATCGCTTCCGGACCATGGGCCTGGAGATGGAGACCCGGGGAGCCCCCGCAGGCGCTGGTCTGGTGGTGGTGCGGGATCGGAGGGGCCGGATCGATGTCGTCGGACACGGAAGGATCAACCGCAAGCGCGGCCACCTCACCCGCTCGCTGGAGCGCGGCGTCCGCCGGGCCGGGCACCGGGCCCTGCGGACGGGCCGCCGACCCCTGCCCTCCGGGCTGATCGCAGCCTGGCAGTACGGCCCCGGCTCCAGCGGCCCCCCCGGGAACTTCGAGTCCCACTGGCAGCGCTGGTCCCCACCCCAGCGGCGCCGTCTCTGGTCCAGGTCCATGGGACGCTGGGTGAGCGGCTGGCAGGCGGTTCAGCACCGCATCGCCCTCGAGGGCGAGTTCCACGGATTCAGCCTGTTCGGCACCGAAACGACCGTCCAGGGCCTGGGAACCTGGCTGCGGGTCGCCCTCCGCGGCGGCCCTCCGGCGACCGGGGCTGCGCCGACGGTGGCCGGACTGATGGATCTGCTGATCTGCCAGGGCGACTGGCTCGCCGCCGTGCGGCTGGCGTCCCTGCGGCTTCTGGCGGAGCCCGCCTCCGCCCCTGCCAGCGAGGCGTTCGCGCCCTGGGCCACCGGCTTCGAAGCCGCCTTCCAGGACCTGATCGCCTCCCGCCCTGATGCCTGCCTCGACCACCCCGCCGTGATCGAGGAACTGACCCTGCGGATCCTGCACCGACTCGATGCTGATCCCCTGCTGCGGCGTTACAGCTCCTCGCGGACCCAGCGATGGATCCGGGCGGCCATCGGGGCGTTCCTGCATCACGATCCCTTCGCCGCGGCCCGCCAGTTCCTGGCCTGTGCCCGGGGCCGTTTCGGGCTCGTCGTGATCTCTGCCACCTGGCCCGACCGGCTGGTTCTCTGCAGCCTGGGGCAGTCGATCACCATCGGCGTCGACGGACCCGGTGCCGTGGCTCTCTACGCCACCGAGCCGGCGGCGGTGGATGCGGTGCTGGGGGGGCGACCCGGCTGCCACCGCATCGACCTGGATCCGGTCGCCGGCGAGATCGCCGTTCTCTCCCCCACGGCCCTCACCATCCACTCGCTGTCGCAGGAGCGTGAACTGACCGCCGAGGAGATCCGTCGCCGCCGCCAGGCGTCCCGCGCCCGCCCCGGATCCGACGAGCCCCCACCCCGGGCTGGACGCGGGGGCCTGGATCCGGTGGGTGCGGACCTGGCGGCGATCCCCGGTCTGCTGTCCAGGATCCAGGACGACTGGATCCATCCCCTCTCGGCCAACCGCGCCAGCGCCCAGGCCCTGGCCCGGCTGCTGATCGCCACGGCGATGCGGCTGGCCGAAAGGCAGGCGTTGCTCACGCGCGAAGGACTGGATCCGGCCCTGGCCCGATCCAGCCATGTGGATCTGCTGGTCACAGGCCTCGAGAACAACCTCTGGCTGGGGGCGCACTTCGCGCGGGATCTGGAGGGGCTCATGCCCCTGCTCCACGTCAAAGCGCTCTCCGCCAGCGCCGTTCTCCAGCATCTGCACGGCGACGGGTCGTCCCTGAATCTGTCCCGCCAGTCGATCGTGCTGGTGCTCAGCGATTCCGGCCAGAGCACCCCCTGCCGCCAGGTGCTGGATGCCTGCGACCGGCTGGTGCGCGAGGCCCTGATCGAGGACGTCTTCCTAATCATCGGCGACCCGGACAGCCTGCCGGCGTCTCCGCTGCCGGACCCCGAAGGCCCCGATGGCTCCGACCAGGCCCGCCGCCATCGGCTGTTCACCACGGCGGCCGGCCGCCGCACCTCCGAGGCGGCCACCGCCACGGTGGCGGCCATGCACCAGACCCTCACCGAGCTGCTGTTCAGCCTCTGCCGCCAGGTCCAGCAGGCCTTCCCCGACCAGCGCCCCCTGGGGCTGCGGCTGCGACCGGAGGCGCTGCTGGCTCTCGAGACCATGGAGGACCAGCTTCTGGTCAACGATGTCCGCGAGATCATCGGTGCCGACGAGGGCGGGCAGCCCCGCCCCAGCGCCGTCTCCCGCCGGCTGGTGCAGGAAGGCAGGCGGTGGGCCTGGCATGTCCTGGAGACCCCGGCCGCCTGGCTGATCCACGCGCTTTACGTCATCGGCAGCCTGGGATGGGGGATGCCCCTGTTCCGGGGCCTCACCCTCGCCCTGCTGCCGCTGGCCGGCCTGGTCGAAGGGGAGGGGATGGGTTCCCTGCTGCTGGCCCTGAGCCTGCCCGCCGATGTGGCCCTCTACGTCCTGGGTCCCTGGTGCTGGACCCTGGGCCTGAGGTTCCTTCAGGGGCGCCAGCCCCTGGCCCGTATCGGTCGGCGGAGCCTGGTGATCGGCGAGGCCGAGGGGCTGCACCAACTGCTCAGCCACTTCGTCAGCAAGCTCTTCGCCCTGAGCTATGGCCTCACGGCCGTCGATGTTCATGGTGCGGATCCCGCCGATTCCCTCCCCCACGGCTACGCCCATCGGCTGGTGCGCGGCACCCTGCTGTTCCTGGGGGTTCCCGATGGCCGCTGCAGCCAGCGCCAGCGGGCCCACGCCGATGCGGTGATCGGGGCGGCACGGCAGGCCGAAGGCCTCCGTCACCTGGGTGCCGGTCCAGAGATCGTCGCCCTGAGTTCCGATCCCTGCATCACCGCCGAGCGCTTTCAGGCCGCCCTGGTGATCCCCAGCCCGATCCATGGGGGCTGCGGCAACGGCATCCGCCTCCCCAGCGACGATGGGATCGAGGCGATCCGGGAATCCCGCTTCGGATCCCTCCGGCGGCTGCTGGCCGCCTACGTGTTCTTCCATGCCATGGCCCACCGGGTGGCCACGGTCCCGGGGCTGGGCTTCGAGTGGTGGAGCTCCCAGAGCCGTCCGAAGCTGGCGCTGGCCGCCCCACCCCTGGCCCTCGCGGTCAGGCTCATCCGTGCCGAATCGGCGGCGATCGAGCCACCGCTGCGGGGCAGGCTGGTGCATCAGCTGCGCTGTTGAGGATCGAGAGCTCGGTCATCGTGCTGTCATCGTGATGACACCCAGCCACCATCAACAGGACGGGATTGGGTGATCCCAGGCCCAGGTCGTTCCGGGATGCCTCCACACAATCAGGTGGCCCTTCACGGACAGAACCATGACGGCAGGTGGCACCAGAACGCGCTTCTGGGTTGACATGAGCCTGGAGTGTGTTCGCCGGGACCACACCCATTCCCTGTCCTCCGGTGACCAGAGGGGCCCCTTCCTCACGGCTCGGGCCCTCGGCATGGCCCTGGCGGCCCTGCATGACGTCAGGTCCGTCGTCGCTGGCTCCGCCATGAAGTTGCTCAGCCTTCCCATCCCCGCCGGCCTGCTCCCCTTCCCCAGCCCGAAGGAGAGGGATCTGGCCGCCGCGGCCGCCTGTCATCAGGTGCTCCGGCTTCGCTATCCCAACCAGGCCTCCATGCTGGAGCGGGCCTGGCGCCAATGGCTCGACGACTTCGCCATGGGTCCGGCCAGGACGCCGGTGGAGATGGCCGGCAGGGCCTACGGCAAGGCCGTTCACCAGTTCGGCATCGACGACCTCAGCAAGGCGCGCGCCGCAGGCACGCCCGACGGCACGCCCTGCCACCACAAGCCGGCACCGACCCAGCCGACCCAGGGTTTTGCGGGGGCCGACTGGGGAAACGCCACACCACTGGCCGCGACCCGGGTGATGGATGTCCCGCCGCCCCCCGGTCGCTTCGACGCCGAGACCGTCGCCGCCCAGGGTGAGATCCACCACGCCACCGGCGATCCGGCCTTCCGCACCCTCGCCGAAGAGGTCATCGGCATCGCCTGGGCGTATGACGGCCCCCAGGAGCTCGGAACCCCACCCCGCCTCTATCTGCAGGTGGTGCTGACGGTGCTCGACGGCATCGAGAAACGCCATCCCGGCCAGCTCCAGGGGCTGGATGGACTGGCTGTCATCGCTGGCGCTGCCGTGGCCATGGCCGATGCGGGCATTGATGCCTGGTACTACAAATACGCCCCGACCCCCAGGATGGGCCGTCCGGCGGTGGGGATCCGGGAGGCCGTTGTGGGGAAGGGGCTCGCCGAATCCAGCCGGTTGCCCCTGGGCCGTCCGGATGCCAACGCCACCGGGGCGGGTCTGACGCCCGATCTTCCCTCCTATCCCTCCGGCCACGCCACCCTCGGTGCGGCGGCCTTCCAACTGCTGCGCCTGTTCCTGGTGGCCCGGGGTGTGAGCAGCTTCGATCCAACCGGCAGCGGCCTGGATGATGTGCGCTTCGAATTCGTCTCCGATGAGTTCGATGGTCGGAACAGGGATCCCTGCATCCCGTGGCCGCGGGACCATCTCACCCTGAGTTACGGCAGCCTGTGGGAGGCGATGGTGGATAACGCGGTGAGCCGGGTCTACCTGGGTGTGCATCGGCTATGCGATGGCATCACCACCCGCCTTCCCGGCAGCGAGGATGATGTCATCGGTGTCCCGGCCACCCCCCGTGAACTGGGCCACATCGGTGGTGTGTGGCTGGGCGCCAAGATCGCCAATCAGATCGCCCGGAAGCTGGACATCCCGAACGCCACGATTGCCGCCTCCGGGATCGTCTGACCTCCGCTGGGCTTCTCTGAGTTCCTCTGAGCTCCTCTTTCTGAGCGCCTCTGAGCTCCTCCAGGCGCTGGAGGGCGCCGTTCAGGCCCTCCCCGGTCGCCATCCGCGGCCGATGCGCTGGCCCTCAGTCCTTGGGCATTCTGGCCAGATAATTCTCCTGAAGCATGTACATGCGTTTGACGTCCCGGTACTGGCCTTCGATGAAGAACTCACCCACCAGGTGGCCCTCTTCGACGAAGCCGCACTGCTGATAGAGGTGCAGGGCCTTGGCGTTGTCAACGGCAACGGACAGGTAGATCTTGTGGAGATTCAGGATGGTGAAGGAGTAGTCGAGGGCTTTGTGGATGCAGAGGCGCGCGTAGCCCTTGCCCTGGTGCTCCGGGGCAATGATGATCTGAAATTCGGCCCGGCGGTGGATGTAGTCGATCTCGATCAGCTCCACCAGGCCGATCAGCTCCCTGGCCCCGTTCTCCACGGCCCGGTTCTCGACGACAAAGCGGCGCTCGGCATTGTCGTGGATGTGGCGGTTGTAGAGATCCTCCAGCTCATCGAACGACTCGTAGGGTTCCTCGAACCAGTAGGCCATCACGCTGCGGTTGTTCACCTGATCGTGGATGAACCTCAGGTCGCCCCGCTCCAGGGCCCGCAGGGCCAGCTCTGATCGCGTCACCGGATTCCAGTTCGACGTGCACAGACGGTAGGGCTGCGCTGCAGGATGGCAGTCGCAGCGATCTGAGCTCCGCCGCCGTGCCCAGCCCCACCCCTGGCGAGAGCCCGACCGTTCCCCCCTGCCCCCGGGCCCGGCCGGAGGTGGAGACCCTCACGGCCTACAGCGCCCCCCTGGAGGGGCGCCGCGGTCTGCTGCGGCTCGATTTCAACGAGAACACCGTCGGCCCCAGTCCGCAGGTGGTGGAGGCGATCCGCGCCATCCCGGCCGATCACTACGCCATCTATCCGGAGTACGACGGCCTGCGGGAGGCGGTGGTGCGCTCGCTCGGGGGCCTGGGCCTGACGCCGGGCCACATCGGCCTGTTCAACGGCGTGGATGCCGCCATCCATGCCGTCTTCCAGGCCTTCGGAGCGCCGGGCGACCGCCTGCTGACCACCAGCCCCACCTTCGGCTACTACACCCCCTGTGCCCGCATGCAGGGCATGGTGATCGAGGCGATTCCCTACCGCCTGCCGGATTTCGTCTTCCCGTTCGAGGCGATCCGGGCGGCCCTGGAGGCCCCGGGAACGGCGGCGGGTGCCCCACGGATCCTGCTGATCTGCAACCCGAACAACCCCACCGGCACCCGGCTGGAGCCCGAGCGGATTCTGGAGCTGGCGGCGGCGGCGCCGGACACCCTGGTCGTGGTGGATGAGCTCTACGAGGCCTTCACCGGCGACAGCGTGCTGCCGCCCCTGCTGGCGGGGGCGGAGGGAGCGGCGGGGAAGGCCGACCCGTTCGCCGCCGTTCCCAATCTGCTGGTGCTGCGCTCCCTGGCCAAGACGGCCGGCCTGGCGGGCCTGCGCATCGGCTTCGCCATCGGCGCTCCGGCGCTGGTGGAGCGGGTGGGCCGGGTCTGCGGGCCCTATGACATCAACAGCTTCGCGGTCACCGCCGCCCATGCCGCCCTGGCCGACCAGGCCTATGTGGACGGTTACGTGGCCGAGGTGCTGCGCGCCCGCGACCGGCTTGTGGCCCAGCTGCGCCAGTCGGGCGTGCGCCACCATGCCGCCGGCGGCAACTACCTGCTGCTCTGGCCCCGCCGGCCGGCCGCGGCGGTGGAGGCCGACCTGCGCCAGGCCGGCATCCTCGTGCGCTCGATGGCCGGCAAGGCGCTGATCGACGGCTCCCTGCGGGTCAGCCTCGGCACCGGCGCCCAGATGGAGCGCTTCTGGGAGGCCTACCGCCGGATCGACGGCCTGGGGTGAGGCGCGAGGGCCGCTGCCGGCCTCAGCGCATCACCTCCACCACCACCCCATCCCCCAGGGGCGGCACCACCGAGATGGTGCGGCCGCTGCGGCGCACCGTGGCCCCCACCATCGCCTTCAGGAACGGCTCCACCGACCCCTGGTCGCAGCCGGCCGGGGGCTTGCCGGTGGTGTACTGCACGGGAATCACCCGACGGGCCTGCAGCTCCCGGGCCACCTCGGCCGCCTCCTGGCCGGTGTAGACCTTGCCGCCGCCGCCCACGCCGATGATCAGCACATCCGGGCGTCCCAGCAGCACCCGATCGGCGGGGCCGAGGCGGCCGGCGGTGCCACCGAGGTGGGCGATGTCGAGGCCGCCCTGGCGCCAGCGCCAGAGGGTGGCGTTGCCGAAGCGGCGGCCGCCCACCCGGTCGTGGGGGGCGGCGATGCCCTCGATCTGCAGACCGGCCAGCCGGTAGGAGCCAGGCTTCACCAGGAACTTGCCGCTGGCCACCTGGGCGCCCTCATCCTTCAGCAGGCTGCTGGCCAGGATCACATCGGCGCTGACGCGGGGCACGGGAAGGCCGGCGGCACAGCCGACGGCCTGGAACGGGTTGACCAGCACCCGGGCGCCGCCCCCCTGGATCAGCAGGGCGCTGTGCCCGAGATGGGTGATCGAGACGCCGCCGCCCTTCTGGGCCACCGCCGGCATCGGCAGGGTGAGCCCGGCCGCCAGGGCCAGACCTGCGCCAAGGCGCAGCCCTGCGGTGGTGGTCCTGCGCAGGGCTGTCGCGGATCCGGTCAGCGCTGTCGCGGACCGGCTGGTGGGGTCAACCATGGAGTTGCGTCTGGCCCCACCGGGCCCGGGATGTGGCGCGAAACTAGCAGTGGGAGGCCTGGCGCAGGAAATTGGCCAGCAGCTGGTGACCGGCCTGGGTGAGCACGCTCTCCGGGTGGAACTGCACCCCCTGCAGGTGGGGATGCTCGCGGTGCTGCAGGCCCATGATCGTGCCGTCCTCCAGCCAGGCGGTGATCTCCAGGCAGTCGGGCAGGGTCTCCCGCTCGGCGATCAGGCTGTGGTAGCGGGTGGCGGTGAGGGGATCGGGCAGCCCTTCGAACACTCCGGTGCCGCGGTGGTGGACCGGTGAGGTCTTGCCGTGCATCAGTTCGCCGGCCCGCACCACCCGCCCCCCGAACACCTGGGCCAGGCACTGGTGACCCAGGCACACCCCCAGCACCGGCACGGTGGGCCCCAGCTCCCGCAGCACCTCCAGGCAGACCCCGGCCTGGTCCGGGTCGCCGGGGCCGGGGGAGATCAGGATCGCCGCCGGGTCGAGGGCCCGGATCTGCTCCAGGTCGAGGGCGTCATTGCGTTCCACCCGCACCTCGGCGGCGAGGGGGTGGTCGGCGGCCAGTTCACCCAGGTACTGGACCAGGTTGAAGGTGAAGCTGTCGTAGTTGTCGAGGACCAGGAGCATGGGGACGGTCTAGACGCCGAGGCGGATCAGCAGAGGGGGCACAAGCAGCAGCAGGGCGATCAGCAGCGAGGAGAGCGCGGCGACGAGCACGGCGGCGGCGGCGCAGTCCTTGGCGATGCGGGCCAGGGGGTGGAACTGGCGGCCGATGGCGAGATCCACCACCGCCTCGGTGGCGGTGTTGAGCAGCTCCAGCACCAGCACCGCCGCCACCGTGAGCACCAGAACCGCCAGGCGGTCGGCGGCCAGCCGCAGCCACAGTCCCAGGCCGAACACCACGGCGCCGGTGACCACATGGATGCGGAAGTTGCGCTGGCTGGCGAAGCCGTAGGCCAGGCCCTGGGCGGCGTAGCGGAAGCTCGCCGGCAGGTCGCCCGCCACCTTCCACGCCCCCACCCTCAGGCGCCTGCCGCGGCGGTGCACGTCGCTGGCCACGTCGCTGGCTACTTGGCGGAGGGCCGGCGGATGTTCCTCGGGAACGAACATCGGCATCGCACCGCCGTTGGAGGGACAAGCGGCACCCTACCGCCGATGGTCGCTGGGAACAGCCCCTGTCAGGAGGGGGACGCCTCCAGCAGCGCCGTCTGCCGGGCCAGCATCGCCTCCAGGCTGTCGTCATCAGGGTGATCCCAGCCCAGCAGGTGCAGCAGGCCGTGGCTGGCCAGGAACAGCAGCTCCTCCCTCAGGCCGTGGCCGGCCGCCTCGGCCTGCCGCCGGGCCGTGTCGAGGGAGATGACGATATCGCCAAGCTCCAGCCAGTCCGGCTCCGCCCCCGCCGGGGCCGGCGGCGCCTCCTCCTGGGCGGCGAAGGCCAGCACGTCGGTGGGGCCGCTGTGCTGGCGCCAGGCCTGGTTGAGCTCCGCGATCGTGGCGTCGCCAGTGAGCTCCAGCCCCAGGCTGTAGCCCGCGGCGCGAAGGGTTGGCGGCAGCTCGGGCAGCAGCTGGGCCAGCCAGGCCCCCAGATGGGCGCTCCAGAGGCTTTCGGCCACGGTGGGGTCCGCCAGCGGCTCCGGGGACGGGGCGTCGCCGGAGCCCCCGGACTCCAGGCTGAAGGCCAGGTCGATCTCCGGCGCCGCCACCGGGGTGGTCATCCGGGCAGGCTGGGACGCCCCAGCCAGGCGATCAGCAGCAGGAAACCGCTCAGGCCCAGGGCGGTGAGGCCGAAGTGGAGCAGGCTCTGGCGGCCCTTGCGCACCATGTTGCGCATGGCGAGCTTGACGAAGCTGGGGCTCTCCTCCCCCGGTGCGGCGGGGGCGGGCGGGGGGCTGGGGCGCTCGGGCATGGGGGGCGCTGCGGTGGGGGATCAGGCGGCCGCGTCGGCGGCGATCTCCACACCCTGGCGCAGCAGCGACTGGATGAAGGGATCCAGATCCCCGTCCATTACCCCCTGCACGTCGGTGGTCTCTTCGCCGGTGCGCAGGTCCTTGACCATCTGGTACGGGTGGAACACGTAGTTGCGGATCTGGTTGCCCCAGGCCGCTTCGACGATGTCACCGCGGATGTCGGCGATCTCGGCCGCCCGCTGCTCCTGGGCGATCACCAGCAGCTTGGCCATCAGCAGCGCCATCGCCTTCTCCTTGTTCTGCAGCTGGGAGCGCTCCTGGGTGCAGCGCACCGCCAGGCCGGTGGGGATGTGCAGGATCCGCACGGCCGTCTCCACCTTGTTGACGTTCTGGCCGCCGGCGCCGCCCGAACGGGAGGTGGTGACCTCCAGGTCCTTCTCGGGGATGTCGAGCTTGACCTCCTCCTCGAGTTTGGGCATCACCTCGACGCCGGCGAAGCTGGTCTGGCGCTTGTCGTTGGCGTTGAAGGGAGAGATCCGTACCAGCCGGTGGGTGCCCTTCTCGTTGCGCAGGTAGCCGTAGGCGTAGCGGCCGTCGATCTCGATCGTGCAGCTCTTGATGCCCGCCTCCTCCCCTTCCGAGAGCTCGTCCACGGTCACCTTCATGCCGTGGTCCTCGGCCCAGCGGGTGTACATCCGCATCAGCATCAGGGCCCAGTCCTGGGCGTCGGTGCCGCCGGCACCGGCATTGATCGAGATCACCGCCCCCTCCTTGTCGTAGGGGCCGCTCAGCAGGCGCTCCAGCTCCCAGCGGTCGAGGGCCCCCTTGAGGCTCTGCAGGCCGCCGTTGGCCTCGCCGAGCAGCTCCTCATCGGGCTCCAGGTCGTACAGCTCCAGGGTGGCGCGGGCATCATCGATGGCCGCCTGCCACTGCTGCAACTGCTCCAGCTGGGCCTTCACCTCATCCAGCTGGCGCATCTGCTTCTGGGCCTGCTGCTGGTCGTCCCAGAAGCCGGGCTGGGAGGCCAGCTGCTCGAGGTCCCGCTGGCGGGCTTTCAGGGCCGGTACGTCAAAGACAGTCCTGGGCATGGCCCAGGCGGTCGGTGAGTTCGGAGAGGTCGCGCTTGAAGTCGGTGAGATCCAGCAAGGGGAAGCGAATCCGGCGATGGCTCGACCCTATCAGCGCCCCGCTTCCGGCCGCCCCGGGCGCTGCGGGGAGCGGGGCAGCCGGATCAGGGCCTCCGCAAGCAGCAGCAGCCGACTGGCGATCAGCAGTTGGGTCCGGGCTTCCTTGGGCTGCGGATCGGTGGCCTGGGGCGCCGCCGGCGACTCCGGTAGCGCCGCGCTCAGCTGCTCCCGGCAGCGGCCCAGGTCCGCCACCGCGTCAGGGGCGTCCCGCCCCTCGATGAGCGCCTCGATCCGGCTCCGGCCGCTGTCCAGCAGGCGCGGGATCAGCCCGGGCGGCATCCACTCCGCCGGGGCCCCCTGCCGGAGCAGCAGGCAGAGATCCCGGGCCGCGCTCATCACCGTGCTGCCGTGCTGCAGCTGCTGCTGGGCCCGCAGCACCGCCTCGTCCGGCTGGCCGTGGATGAGGGTCCGCTCCGCCGCCAGCTGGGGCAACCGGCGGCGCAGGCCATTGCGGCGCTCCCGCAGGGCGGCAAACGCCTCCTCCGGCTCGGGACTGTCCGGCACTCGCGCCAGGAACCGGGCCAGATCGAGCAGCCAGCCGTCACAGGAGGCCTGCCAGGCGCTGGCGGACCGCTGGCTGTAGATCTGCCGCGACACCAGCAACCCGAGGATCACCCCCAGGATCGTCATCACCATCCGCCAGAAGACGTAGTGCCACCAGGCGTCGCCGTGGTTCATGAGGCTGCCCGCCACCATGTGCCCGCCCACCACGAAGCCGCTGGTCAGACCGGCGGCGAAGCCGAACAGCCGCACCAGGGTCAGACCCACGAAGACGCCGAGGGCGCTGGACAGGCCGCCGAGGATGCCCGCGCCGATCACCACGGCGAGCAGTCCCAGCAGGGTGCCGATGATCCGCTCCCGCCCGGCCAGCACGCCGCCGCCGAGGTCGGTCTCGAGAATCGTGAGCACCCCCAAGGCCAGGAACAGGCCCTCCGGAAGCGCCAGATGGTGGCAGGCGGCCACCACCAGCGCCAGGACCGCCCCGTTGCGCACGATCACGGCCGACCGTCCCTGGGCTGTCATGGCGCTGCCGTCAGGGCCCGCCACCGCAGCAGGGCCTCGCGGCAGGCGTCGGCATCGATGGAGCGCAGCACGGCCGGCGCCCGCACCATGGCGACGGCGTGGCGCAGCGCCTGCTCGAGGGCCTCGTGCCGCTGCTGCATGCCTTCACTCGCCAGGCCGGGGGCCTGGGGGCTGCGCAGCACGGCGGCGCGCACCGCGCAGTGGGCGCCGTAGGCGCCGATCAGCTCCTCCGCCCCGTCGCGGGACGTTCCGGCCAGCAGGGCATCGATCCGGCCCTCCAGACCCCGCTCACTGTCCTCCAGGCGCTGCAGCGGTGAGCGGAACCAGAACAGACGCTCGACGGCCATGCCCAGCAGCAGCCCGAGCAGGTGCCAGCCGGTCCTGTCGACGACGTACCAGCCCCCCATCCGCTCGTGGGCCGGCACCGCCAGGATCAGGACGGTCATGATCACGGCGTTCATCAGCGTGGCCGGACTCAGCCCCAGCCGGCGTCCCAGCCGCTGGATCAGGACATAGCCGATGCCGATGGCCAGCCAGTTGTGCAGGGCCAGGGTGAGCAGCACCACCACGGCGCCGCCGAACACGGTCCCCACGATCCGCGCCAACGCCGCCTCCCGTGACGCCTCCGGTGTGGGCAGCAGGCTCCGGGCGGCGCCATAGACCACATAGAAGCCGTCGATCGCGTTGACGTCCGGTCCGGCCGCCGCGTGGATGCCGGCCGCGAGGAACCCGGCGAACCCCACCTGCAGGGCGTTGCGGATCTGCTGGGGTGAAGGGGGACGGGGGCGCATCGAGCCGACGGACCATGCAGCGCCGGGAGATCAGGCCACAGGATGCCGGGCCTGCGCGGATCGGCACAGGCGGATCTGGTGGGGCGTGGGCGATCCCCTTAAGCTGCGCCACGACGCCCCACGAGTGACCGGATGGAGATCCCAGGAGTCCCCCCAGAGCAATCCGGGCAGGACGCCGTGGAGGTGAAGCCCCCCGCCAAGGTGGAGATCTACACCTTTCGCTTCTCCCCTGACTGCATCCGGGCCAAGGGTCTGCTGGACAGGCTCGGGGTCACTTACAACGAATTCATCATCGACGACGACGAGATCAACAAGGAAGTGATGATGAAGCGCTCCGGCGGGCGCACCAGCGTTCCCCAGATCTTCATCGACGGCATCGCCATCGGCGGCTATGTGGAGCTCGCCAAGCTCCACACGGCCGGTGAGCTGGGCCCCATCCTGCGTCTGAGCGCGTGAGCCGCGATCGGGACGCCCAGCTGTTCGTGGTCGATCCGATCACGCGGCTGCGGCCGGCCAAGGACTCCAGCGTGGCCCTGATGCAGGCGGCCCAGCGGGCCGGTCTGGCGGTGTGGGTCTGCACCCAGGCCGATCTTTCCAGCGCCGCTGCGGAGGACGGCCGCCACCGGCCCCGGGCCTGGGCCCAGCCGGTGCGACTGGCGGAGATGGCCGCCACCGCCGAGGGCTGGAGCGTGCCCGATCCCTGGGTCGAGGCCGACGAGCCCCGCGACCTGCCCCTGGATCACTTCCGCTGGATCTGGATGCGCAAGGATCCGCCGGTCGATGAGGCCTACCTCTACGCCACCCAGCTTCTGGAGCTGGCCGAGCCCTTCGGGGTGCGGGTGCTCAACTGTCCGGCGGCCCTGCGGTCCTGGAACGAGAAGCTGGGTGCGCTGCGCTTCAGCCATCTGATGGCGCCGTCGCTGGTCAGTGCCCGGGTGGAGCAGCTGGCCGCCTTCGCCGCCGGCCATGAGGAGGTGGTGCTCAAGCCCCTGGCGGGCCGGGCCGGCCAGGGGGTGGTGCGGGCCACGGCGGCGGCCCCCGGCCTGCGGTCCCTGCTGGAACTGGTCACCCTCCAGGAGACCTTGCCCGTGATGGTCCAGGCCTTTCTGCCCGCGGTCACCGCCGGCGACAAGCGGATCCTGCTGGTGGACGGGGAGCCCCTCGGCGCCGTGAACCGTTTGCCGAAGGCGGGGGAGTTCCGCAGCAACCTGGCCCTGGGTGGTGCTCCTGTCGCCGCCGACCTCACCGACGCCGAGCGGCGCATCTGCGCCGAACTGGCGCCCGTGCTGCGGGCCGAGGGGCTGTTCTTCGTCGGCATCGACGTCATCGACGGCCGGCTCAGCGAGATCAATGTCACCAGCCCCACCGGGGTGCGGGAGGTGGAGCGGCTGGGCCGCCGCCCCCTGGCCGATCAGGTGATCGAGCGCCTGCTGGCCGGCTGAGGGCCGACCGGCTCAGCCGAAGCCGGCCGCCACCGGCAGGTTGAGCTGCTGCTGCAGCACCCCGAGCTTGAGCGCCACCTCCTGCAGCTCCCGCTCGGGGTGGGAGCCCCGCACCAGACCCGCCCCGGCGGTCAGCTCCAGTTGCCGGCCCCGCAGGGTGCCGCTGCGGATCGCCACCCGCAGGTCCGTGTCGCCCTCGGTGTCGATCCAGCCGATCGGGGCGGCGTAGTGCCCCCGCTCGAACGGCTCCAGGCTGCGCAGCCAGGCCATCGCCTCGCGCCGGGGCAGGCCCGCCACCGCCGGGGTGGGGTGGAGGGCTTCGGCCAGGTTGAGCGGGGCCTGACCCTGCAGTGACGCCGTGATCGGGGTGTGCAGATGCACAAGGGAGCCGTGGCGGGCCAGCCGCGGCCGCCGCGGTCGCCGCGGATCCAGGCCCGCCTTCTGCAGCACGGCGGTGATCGTCTCCACCACCAGCTCGTGTTCGTGGCGGTCCTTGCGCGACTGGAGCAGAAGGTCGGCGGGCTCCCCCAGCGGCGCGGTGCCGGCCAGGGCATCGCTGCGCAGCTGCCCCTGCCGCAGGGTGAGCAGGCGTTCCGGCGAGGCCCCCACCAGCGCTTCCCGCTCCGAGCGCTGCCAGAGGAAGCGGCAGCTGCCGGGCTGGCTGCGGCGCAGGTGCGACAGCAGGCTGAGGGGATCGAGGGCACCATCCAGCACCAGGTGCTGGCGCACCGCCAGCACCAGCTTCTGCAGCTCGCCCCGCTCCACCAGCTCCAGGGCCCGGTCGAGGGCGGAGCGGTAGCCCGCGTGCCAGGGGGAGCCATGGGCGATGCCCACCGGGGTGCCCCGGCCCGCCGCGGAAGGGCCGCGGCCGGCCAGGGTCTCGAGCCGCCGGCGGGTGTCCCAGAGCTCCTCGGCCACGCTGCGGGCCGTGACATCGCCCCCCAGGCTGCGCTGCAGCCGCAGCCAGCAGTGGCGGCCCTGGCGGCTCAGCTGCCAGGTGGGCAGGACCGCCTGCACCCCCGCCGCCCCGGTGCCGGGGTGCAGGGGGCTCTCAAAGAAGGCGAAGGCCAGCAGCACCCGGGGCCGGGCCAGGGCCGGGCAGGGGGACGGTGCGGTGGCCAGGCGGCTGAGGCTGAGGCTGCTGAAGCGCTGGGCCAGCTCGAAGCGCCGCGGGCCGCTCAGCTCCAGGCTGTTGCACTGGCCGGCGGCGGCGATGCTCAGCCCCGGGGCGCCGTCCCAGAGGAAGCGGAAGTCGCCGCCCGTGCCCAGGTGGGTCAGGGCCACGAGGGGGTCGAGGGCGGCCATCGGCAGGGCCAGGCTGAGCACTCCCGCCTCCTCCAGACGCCGGCTGGCGGCGGTGGCTGTCGAGAGCAGCGCGGAGAAGGTGGCAGGGGCCTGCACCAAGGGGCCGCGGGACCGGGGCGGAAGGCTGCTCAAATGTATGGGCCTTTCCCCGCCCAACGCCCGCGGCCCCCATGTCTGAGCCACAGGTCGTCGCAAGCCGTTACGCCGCGGGGGGTGGGGCCGCCTCGGAGGCCTCTTCTCGCGGTCGCCTCTGGCGGGCGGCGGTGAAGTGGCCCATGTATGCCGTGGCGGTGATGCCGGTGCTGCTGGCGGCGGGCTGGCGGCTGGGTCAGGGTCTGGGCCTGAGGCCCGAGCAGCTGCTGCTGTTCCTGCTGGCGGCCGTGCTGTTGTTGGCCTGGGAGAACCTCGCCAATGACGTCTTCGACGCTGATACCGGCGTGGACACCCACGGCAAGCCCCATTCGCTGGTCAACCTCACCGGCCGGCGGGACCGGGTGCTGGCCCTGGCCAACGGCTGCCTGGTGATCGGGCTGGCCCTGATGACCCTGGTGGCGCTGCGCAGCAGCACCGCCGTGCTGCTGCTGGTGCTGCTCTGCTGCGGCCTGGGTTACCTCTACCAGGGGCCCCCGTTCCGCCTCGGCTACCGGGGCCTGGGGGAACCCCTCTGCTGGCTGGCCTTCGGCCCCTGCGCCACCGCCGCCGCCCTGCTGGCCCTGGGTCCGGCCGGTGAGGGGGCGAGCGGGGTGCCCTGGGGGGCCGCCCTGCTGCTGGGCAGCGGACCGGCGCTGGCCACCACCCTGGTGCTGTTCTGCTCCCATTTCCACCAGGTGGAGGAGGACGCCGCCCACGGCAAGCGCTCGCCGGTGGTGCGCCTCGGCACCCGGCGCGCCGCCGGCCTGGTGCCCTGGTTCGTGGCCGCGGCCCTGGCGCTCCAGTGGGCGCCGGTGCTGCTGGGCTGGTGGCCGCTCACGGCCCTGCTGGGGGCCATCGGCCTGCCGCCGGCCCGGGCCCTGATCCGGCTTCTTGGCGAGGAGCACCACCAGCCCGAGCGCATCATCGGCAGCAAGTTCCTGGCTCTGCGCTTCCAGGCCTTCAACGGCCTGGGGCTCGCCTGCGGCCTGGCCCTGGGCCCCTGGCTGACGGCGCTGGCGGGCCGGTGAGCGCCAGGGCGGACGGGAGGGCGGGGCCGCAGGGGCCCCTGGAGCTGGGGGTGAGGCCCTTCGCCTTCCGGCTGCCCCGCCCCCTGCAGACGGCCGCGGGTGCGGTGGCGGCCAAGCGGGGCTGGCTGCTGCGGCTGCAGGGCCAAGGGGGCGGCGTCGGCTGGGGCGAGGCGGCCCCGCTCGACCCGGGCGAAATCGACGCCGTTGCCGCCGCCATGGAGGGCCTCGGCCCCGCCGTGGAGCGGGACGACCTGGAGCGCAGCCTGCCCGCCCTTCCACCCAGCCTGGCCTTCGCCCTGGGGGGCGCCCTGGCGGAGATCGATGCCGAGGTGGGCGAGGCCGCCGGTGGTTGGCTGGCCGCTCCCCCATCGGCCTGGCTGCTCCCCGCTGGTGAGGCGATGCTCGCCGCCCTGGAGCGGGGGCTCACCGGCTCTCCCCGGTCGCCAACGCTGCTGCCCCCGTCGCCGCCCACCTTCAAGTGGAAGGTGGCGGCGGCGGCCGATGGGCTGGAGCGGCGCCTGCTGGAGCGGCTGCTGGAGCGTCTGCCGGACGATGGCCGTCTGCGGCTCGACGCCAACGGCGGCTGGGACCGGGCCACCGCCGTCGCCTGGGCCGAACGGCTGGAGCAGGAGCCGCGGCTGCAGTGGCTGGAGCAGCCCCTGGCCGCCAACGACCAGGTGGGCCTCGAGGCGCTGGCCCTGCGGATTCCGGTGGCCCTGGATGAATCCCTGCGGCAGTGGCCCGAGCTGCGAGGGCGGTGGGCGGGCTGGCAGGTGCGACGTCCGTCCCAGGACGGGGATCCCCGGCCCCTGCTGGCCCAGCTGGGCCGGGGGGCGCCCCGGCTGATGCTCAGCACCGGCTTTGAGACCGGCATCGGTGCCCGCTGGACGGCCCACCTGGCGGCCCTGCAATGGCGGGGGCCGACGCCGGTGGCCCCCGGCCTGGCCCCCGACTGGTCCCCCGCCGGCCCCCTGTTCGATCCGGACCCCGAGCGGGTCTGGGCGGCGGCGGCCTGAGTCGGAGCGGGCGCCCCCGCCCCCCACCAGCCCTAGCGTGCCCCCACAGCGCCGCCTGCCCGTGGCGCTCCACCGAGACCCCGCGTGGCCGATCCCCCCTGGGCGCCCCTGCTGCTCGATGCCGCCCGGGCCGACCCCGAGGCGGCGGCGGCCCGCCTGGAGCAGGCCTGGGGGCGGCATCGGCTGGTGGCCCTGGCGGGTCCGGGGCAGGAGGGGGAGCTGGCCGCGGCCCTCGGCGGCGCCCCGGAGGAATTGGCGGACCTGGCACGGTTCGGGGCCGCCGTGGTGGTGGGCAGCGGCGGCAGCAGCGGGGGGCGCCACTGGTGTCTGCAGCCCCTGGCCCACCTGCAGGCCTCCGCCGACGCCACCGCCGCCTGGCTGGAGGGCCTGGGCCTGGAGCCGGCGTCTTGCCTCCATCTCGACCCTCTGCCCCTGCACCACGTCAGCGGCCTGCTGCCGCTGGTGCGGGCCCGCCGCTGGGGGGGCGAGTGGCGCTGGCTGGCCCCGACGCTGCTGCGCCGGCCGGAGTTCCTGCCCGAGGCCTGTCCCCTGCCGCGGGGGCGTCCCGTGCTGCTCTCGCTGGTGCCCACCCAGCTGGCCCGGCTGATGGCCAGCCCCGCCGCCACGGCCTGGCTGGCCGGCTGCGCCCTGATCTGGGTCGGTGGGGCGGGGCTGCCGGCTCCGCTGGCCGCCGCCGCCCGCCGCGCCGGCCTGCCCCTGGCCCCCTGCTACGGCGCCACCGAGACCGCCGCCATGGTGTGTGCCCTGCCCCCGCAGCGCTTTCTGGCCGGCGTGCCGGGCTGTGGCGCGCCGCTGCCGGATGTGGTCCTGCGCCTCGATGGCGCCTCCGGGGCCGTGGAAGTGCGCTGCGGTCGCCTCAGCCCCGGCCGGCTGGTGGCGGGCCGCTTGCAGCCCCTGCCGCTGCAGCCGGATGGCTGGTGGCGCAGCGGCGACGGCGGCCGGATCGGGCCCGAGGGGCTGGAGCTGCTCGGCCGCCTCGATGGGGCCCTGCACAGCGGCGGTGAGACGGTGTTTCCTGAGCGGCTGGAGGAACGGCTGCAGGCCGAGGCGGCGGAGCGGGGGGCGGGCCCGGCCGCGGTGCTGCTGCTGGCCCGGTCCGATGCGGAGTGGGGGGAACGGCTGGTGGCCCTTGTTCGGCCACGCCTGAAGGAGGAAGGGGCGGAGCTGCTGGGGCAGCTGCAGGCCATCACGGCCGCCTGGCCCCCCGCCGAGCGGCCCCGGAGCTGGCACCTCTGCCCCTCGCTGGCCCCGACCGCCGCAGGCAAATGGCAACGGGGACGTTGGCAGCGCTGGCTGGACTCGCTAGAAGCCTTCTGAACCGCGCCTGCCGCCATGACCGAAAGTCAACAGGTCGAGACCAGCAACAAGAAGCTGGCGGCAGGGTTGCTGGCCATCTTCCTGGGGTCGCTTGGCATCCACAAGTTCGTCCTGGGTTACAGCAAGGCCGGGCTGATCATGCTGTTGGTCACGGTGCTCACCTGCGGCTTCGGGGCCTCGGTGATGGGGATCATCGGCGTGATCGAAGGCGTCATCTACCTCACCAAGTCCCCCGAGGAGTTCCAGGCCCAGTACATCGACGCCACCCGGGAGTGGTTCTGATGCCCGTGCTCCGGCCCGCAGCGGGTCGGCCGCGGCGGCTGGCCCTCCTCCTAGTGGCGGGAGGTGGTCTGGTGAGTTTCCTGGCCCTGGCATCCACGCCCCATGATGGCCTGCACCCCCTGGCCCTGATGGCGGCGCTGCTGCCGCTGCAGTTGGGCGCCCTGGCCTGGGCCGGGATCCACCGCCGCTAGGGGCCCGTGCGGCTGGCCTCCAGCCACCGCACGATGGCGTCGGGCAGGGCCGTCCGCCGCCGGCTGGCGACGTCTATGGCCACATGCCGGGTCAGGCCGGTGGCCGCCTCCTGGCTGTCGTGCAGGAAGCGGTAGCCAATCTCGAAGCTGCCGCCATCAAGCTGCAGCGGCCGCAGCTCGATCGCCAAGGGATCGCCGCAGGCCAGGGGCCGCCGGTAGTCGGCGCTCACATGCACGATCGGCAGGGCCACGGCCGGCGTCCGCCCCGGACCGGGGAAGAGGGCGCCGGCGGCCATGCCGAACCGTTCCAGGCTTTCCTCGTAGGCCACATGGCACCAGCGCAGCAGCTGGTGGAAGTGCATCACCCCGGCGGCATCGGTGTCACCGAAGCGCACCGTGCGGCAGAGCAGCAGCCAGTCGGCCGGGTCCGATGGGGACATGCAACCTCCGTTGCGCCGGCGGGGCGCTCCCAGGCCCCATGCTGGCGCCCCTCGGCCGCCGCCGGCCTCCCGGTTCCGTTGCTGGCCTGGCGGAACGCCTCTAGGTTCCGCCCAGTACGAACCCTCCCCCTTGGCCGCCGAGATCGCCTACGAGCCCCCCAGCATCTCCAAGGCCTGGGCGGCCTTCCTGGCCCACATCCCCACCATCCTGCTGATCTGGGTGGTCACGATCGTCATCGGCGTCATCGGCGTCGTGGCCTCCCTGGCCCTCACCGCCCTGGGGGTGGGTCTCTCCAGCGGCGCCGCGGGTGCGGAGTCCGCGGCCGGCCTGGCGGCGGTGCTCGGCAACCTGGTGCAGCTGCCCTTCACCATCCTCTCCAATCTTGTCGGGGTGCTGTTTGTGGCCGTCCCGGCGATGCATTACGCCAGCGGCGAGATCATCGACACCGAAGCTGCCCTGCGGGTGCTGCTGCACCGGCCGGTCCGCTATCTCCTGGCGGGGGTGCTGTTCACCGTGGTGGCCGTCGTCGGTTTCGTCCTCTGCATCCTGCCGGGCCTCGCGGTCACCTTGGTGATGCCGATCTACGTCAACAAGGTGTTTCTCACTGACAGCCCCATCCTGGACGCCTTCTCCTCCTCGTTCCAGGCCGTCTACGGATCCCCCCAGGGCCGCATCTTCGCCGGCATCGAGCTTCTGGCCTGGCTGCTGGTGCTGGTGGTCTCGATCTTCACGTGCTTCCTGGGCTCGCTGGTGGCGGTGCCGGTGGCCACCTTTTACATCCAGAACGCCGCTTACCACCGGGGAGTGCTCAGCTGAGGAGCCACCCACTCACGGGCGTGCCCGCTCCAGCAGATCCTCCGCCGCCGGCAGGCGCAGCCGATCCGCCCAGCCCAGACGCTCAAGGCCGCGGATGAAGACGTAGGTGGGATCGGGCAGCGGCCTGATACGGCCGCCCCGCACCCCGTAGCCCTGTCGCACCGACCACTGGAAGGCGTGATGCAGGTTGTGCCAGCCCTCACCGAGGGTGATCAGCGCCACCCAGCCGTTGTTCCGGCTCATGTCGTCGGTGATGAACGGCCGCTCACCGGCGATGTGGGCCAGGGAATTCACCGTGGCCACTCCGTGGAAGAGCAAGGTGGTGCTCAGGAAGAAGGCCGCCAGCCACTCGGGTCCGCCAAGGAGATAGGAGACCCAGCCCAGAGCCAGCAGCGGAACGAAATGCAGGCGATCGATCAGCCTGAGCACAGGATCGGCCTCCACATCGGCGGGCAACCGCTCCGGGAAGAACGAGGGCTCCAGCAGCCAGCCCACCTGGGAGCGCCAGAACCCACCCAGGCCCGCCTGTGGCTTCAAGGGCGAATGGGGATCGAGGTCGGTGTCCACATGGCGATGGTGGGCCAGGTGATGGGCCTTCCACCAGCTCGGTCCCATCTGCCCCGCCGAGGCCCCCACCAGGGAACCGATCCAGTGCACCAGCCTTGGCGCCCGGTAGCTGCCATGGGTGATCAAGCGGTGGTAGATCGCGGTGGTGGCCAGCATCCGGATCAGGTAGAGCGCCAGCGCCCAGCCCGCTGCTGTCAGGCTCAGCCCGGTGACCAGCAGCAGCAGGCAACCGAGGTGCGACACCAGGATGAAGAGCGGCCCCAAGGCATAGAGAAGAAATCGAACACGACCGCTGTCCAGGGGGAACTTCTGTAAACACGGCTTCACACTAGGCGCTGGCTTAGGGACGCCGAGCCAGCCATTCCAGTTCTGAAGCCGAGTTCCGCTCCTCAGGCTGGCCCTGGCCGTGCGTGCCTGGTGCTCATCGGAGCGGAAACGCCTGCAGGCCGATGCCATAGGTCAGGCCCATCCGGCCGGCCCAGTAGAGCAGCAGCAGCACGCCCATGGCCGCCAAGTGCCAGCCCCGCAGCACCCGGGGCACCAGCCGGCGGGTCCGCAGGGCCGCCAGCGACCAGACCACCAGGCCGGCGGCCACCACCGGGCCGAAGGCGTGCAGGGCCATGGCGTCGTCGAAGCGACCCACCAGGCTCGCGGCCGTGGCCCGGGTCAGGTAGCAGGTGGGACAGGGGATGCCGGTGAGCGCCCGCAACGGGCAGCTGAAGCCAGGCAGGCCAGGATGCAGACCCTTCAGCACCAGCAGGCCGGTGGCCCCCAGCGGCAGGAGGGGGCCGCAGCGTTCCAGCCGGCGGATCCAGCGCCGACCGGCGGTGTTCACCGATCCACCGATCCCATGATCACGTCGATCGAGCCCAGGATGGCCATGATGTCGGCCACCTTGGCCCCCTTGAGGATGTGGGGAAGGATCTGGAGGTTGTTGAAATCGGCGGCGCGGATCTTCCAGCGCCAAGGTGTGACGTCGTTGTTGCCCATGATGAACACACCCAGTTCGCCCTTGCCGGATTCCACCCGGCAGTAGAGCTCACCATCGGGAATCTTGAAGGTGGGCGCCACCTTCTTGGCGACGTACTGGTAGTCGAAGCCGTACCACTCGCTCTTCTTGCCTTCCGCCATCCGCCGGGCCTCCAGATTCTCGGTGGGGCCGCCGGGAATCATGGTGATGGCCTGGCGCAGGATCTTCAGCGACTGGCGCATCTCCTCGATCCGCACCCGGTAGCGGGCATAGCAGTCGCCCTCCTTTTCCCAGGCCACCGACCATTCGAAGTCGTCGTAGCACTCGTAGTGATCCACCTTGCGCAGATCCCAGGGCACGCCGGAGGCCCGCAGCATCGGACCGGAGAGGCTCCAGTTGATCGCCTGCTCCCTGCCGATGACACCCAGTCCCTCGATCCGCTTGCGGAAGATGGGGTTGTTGGTGATCAGTTTCTCGTACTCGTCGATCTTGGGGCCGAACCAGTCGCAGAAGTCGGCGCACTTCTCCAGCCAGCCGTAGGGAAGATCCACGGCCACCCCGCCGATGCGGAAGTAGTTGTTGTTGATCAGCCGCTGGCCGGTGGCGGCCTCCCACAGGTCGTAGATCATCTCCCGCTCCCGGAAGATGTAGAAGAAGGGCGTCTGGGCGCCCACATCCGCGAGGAAGGGGCCGAGCCAGAGCAGGTGGTTGGCGATGCGGTTGAGCTCCAGCATCAGCACCCGGATGTAGCTGGCGCGCTTCGGCACCGGCACGTCGGCCAGCTTCTCCGGCGCATTCACCGTGATCGCTTCGTTGAACATGCCCGCCGCATAGTCCCAGCGGCTCACGTAGGGCACGAACATCACGTTGGTGCGGTTCTCGGCGATCTTCTCCATGCCGCGGTGGAGATAGCCGATCACCGGCTCGCAGTCGATCACGTCCTCGCCATCGAGGGTCACCACGAGCCGCAGCACCCCGTGCATCGACGGGTGATGGGGGCCGAAATTGACCACCATCGGCTCGGTGCGGGTCTCGAGCTGGGTCATGCCCTTCGCAAGGAACGGAGTGCCGGGATCTTAGGAAGGTGAGATGGCCGTTTCGTTCGCCCATCTCCCGGTTCTGGCCGATTCGGTGCTTGCAGCCTTCTCCGGGTTGCCTGGACAACCGGCCGGCGCCGGTGACGGGGCTGGCGATGCCCGGGAGGCGCTGCTGCTCGACTGCACCCTCGGCGGAGGCGGCCACAGTGCCCTGCTGCTGGCGGAGCACCCCGCTCTGCGCCTGATCGGCCTCGACCGGGACCCCGCCGCCCGGGCCGCGGCTGCTGAGCGGCTCGCCCCCTTCGGCGATCGGGCCATGATCCAGGCCGCCAACTTCGCCGACTTCACCCCGCCCGCCCCCCTGGTGGGGGTGCTGGCCGATCTGGGCGTCAGCAGTCCCCAGCTGGACGAGCCCGGCCGGGGCTTCAGCTTCCGCGCCCCCGGCCCCCTGGACATGCGCATGGATCCTGCCGCCGGTGAGACCGCCGCCGAGCTGATCGACCGGCTGGAGGAGTCGGCGCTGGCGGACCTGATCCACGGCTATGGCGAGGAGCGGCTGTCGCGCCGGATCGCCCGGCGCCTGGTGGCCGAACGCCCCTGGGCCGGCAGCGGCCGCACCACGGCCGATCTGGCCTATGCCGTGGCCGGCTGCTTCCCCCCCAAGGCGCGCCACGGCCGGATCCACCCGGCCACCCGCACCTTCCAGGCCCTGCGGATCGCGGTCAACGACGAGCTCGGTGCCCTCGACCGGTTGCTGGAGCGGGCCCCCGACTGGCTGGTGCCCGGCGGTCTGCTGGCGGTGATCAGCTTCCACTCCCTCGAGGACCGGCGCGTCAAGACCGCCTTCCTCAGTGACCCCCGCCTGGAGCGGCTCACCCGCAAGCCGCTGGTGGCCAGTGAGGAGGAGGAGCAGGCCAACCCCCGCAGCCGCTCCGCCAAGCTGCGGGTGGCCCGCCGCGTGGCCTGAGCCGTTTGCCATGACCCCGGCCTACCTGCCCAGCCTCGACCGCGCCGATCTGCTCTGGTGGATCGCCCTGCTCATCCAGGCCCTCGCCATCCCCGGCGCCGTGCTGCCGGTGGCGCCCGGCCTGACCCTGCTGCCCGTGGGCGCCCTGCTCTGGTGCTGGGCCGTCGGCTGGGCGGCCGGCTGGCCGGCCCTGGTGCTGGCGGTGGTGCTGCTGCTCCTGGGCTGGGGGGCCGAGGCCCTGGGCCTGCTGCTCGGCCCGGCCCGGCTGCAGGCCACCCGCTGGAGCTACGTCGGTGCCGGCGTGGGGCTGGTGGTGGGGCTGCTGGGGCTGCTGCCGGCCCTGCCGGTGGGCGGGCCCCTGCTGGGGGCCCTGGTGGGGCCGCTGCTGGGCGCCAGCCTGGGAGAGCTGATCACCGCCCCGCCGTCCCTCGGCCCGCCCGGCCTGGGCCGCTTGCGGCGGTCCCTGCTGGTGGGCCTGGCGGTGGTGGCCGGGATGCTCGTGAGCCGGGTGGCCCAGCTGCTGCTGGCCCTGGTGGGGGTGCTGGGCTTCGTGCTGCTCACGGCGGGCCCCTTCGCCCCCGGGCCCGGAGGCTGAGACGGCGGCGGCCGCCCCAGCGCCTTCAGCGGCCGGGCAGGGGCGGCAGGGGATCGGTGCCACCGCCGGCCAGCACCAGCTGCCGGTAGGCCGCCGTGGCAATGCAGACCACCAGGGGCCAGGCCACGAAGCCGCCCACCAGGCAGGCCAGCAGACCCAGCAGCACCAGCAGACTCTCGATCAGGGTGAGCAGCAGCACCATCAGCCAGCTGGGGTCCACCAGGGCCCGCCCGCGCTGCACGGCGGTCCGGGAGCCGGCGCGCTCGAACAGCACGATCTGGGTGAGGAAGCTCTGGTTGATCGCCAGGTAGATCACCCCTAGCAGCACCACCCCCAGCAGCAGGGCGAACACCACCGCCAGGCTCAATCCCAGCACCTCCACCAGGGTGCGGCTGAACGGCACCAGCTGGTCGGCGTAAAGGCTCAGCAGGGCCAGGGGCCCGCCCACCAGCAGCAGCAGGCCGAGCAGGGGCACCGCCACCATCGCCACCAGCACCAGCCAGGCACGCAGCAGCCGCAGGAAGGCCTCCCCGTCCCAGCGCATCAGCTGCCCGAGGGAGGGGTGGCCGCCCTGCAGGGCGCTGCCGGCGCCGCGCACCAGCCCGATGGCGCACCAGAGATTCAGCAGCAGGTTCGCGGTCAGCCCGATCAGGTACAACACCCAGTCGACGGGGTCACTGGAGGCCACGCCGCCGCTGCTGATGCGGCTCTGCAGGGGCTGGATCAGGAACTGGAGGGCCACCACCAGCAGGGGGAAGCCGACGAAGGGGCCTGGGCTGCGGCTGAAGGCCCTCCAGCCCTCCTGGAGCGCATCACCGAAGTTGAGCCGGGGCCCCTGCCGACCGCCGGGTGTGGACATCAGGGGAAGGGCGCAGGCCCGAAAGCTAGACAGGCCCCCGCAGCTCCGCCACCGCCTCGCCCACCGCCGCCACGGCGAGGTCGATGTCCGCCGCCGTGGTGCCCCGGCCCAGGCCGAAGCGGATCGCGGCACCGGCCCCGCGACGGTCGAGGCCGAGGGCGGCCAGCACGTGGGAGGGGCTGCCCTGGCTGCAGGCCGAACCGCTGCTCACAGCCAGCACCCGGCGCAGCTGGCGGTGCAGACGGGCGCCGTCCACGCCCCCGACGCTGACATTGAGGCTGTGGGGCAGGCACTGGCGCGGATGGCCGTTGCGGCGCACCCCGCCCAGGGCCGCCAGCCCCTCCCAGAGCCGGTCCCGCAGGGCCCCGAGCCGTCCGGCCCTCTCCTCCCGGTCGGCCAGGGCGCCGGCCACCGCAGCGCCGAGGCCCACGATCAGCGGCACCGGCAGGGTGCCGCCCCGCAGCCCGCCCTCCTGGCCGCCGCCGAGTTGCTGGGGGGCCACGGGCACCCCCGGGCGCCGCAGCAGGGCCCCCACCCCCTTGGGTCCGTAGAGCTTGTGGCCGCTGAGGCTGAGCAGGTCAATGCCGAGGTCGGCCATGGCCAGGGGGATGTGGCCCACCGCCTGGGCGGCGTCGCAGTGGAACAGCACGCCCCGGTCGCGGCAGAGGGCGCCGATGCCGGCCAGGGGTTGCAGTACACCGATCTCGTTGTTCGCCGCCATCACCGACAGGAGCAGGGTGTCGGGCCCCAGGGCCACCGCCAGCCGGTCGGGGTCCACGAGGCCATCGGCCGCCACGGGCAGCACGGTGAGGGGAAACCCATGGCGCTCCAGCCAGGCCAGCGGCTCCAGCACGGCCCGGTGCTCCGTGGCCAGGGTCACCAGCCGGCGGCGAGGTTCCCCCCGCTCCAGGGCCGCCTCGGCCACCCCGCGCAACGCCAGGTTGTTGGCTTCGGTGGCGCCGCTCGTGAAGATCACCGCGTCGTCGGCCATGCCCAGCGCCCCGGCCACCCGGTGGCGGGCGATGTCCACCGCCGCGCCCGCCTCCAGGGACGGCCGGTGCAGCCGGCTGGAGGGGTTGGCGGCGTTCGCCGTCCACCAGGGCGCCATGGCCGCCACCACCGCCGGATCGCACGGGGTGCTCGCGTGGTGGTCGAGGTACGTCAGCATGGGGCCATGCTGATCCGTCCCCGCTGCTTCGGTGCCCCCCCCCTGCGGCTGGGGTCGGCCTTGCCGATCGCCCCGCTGGTGGCGCTCACCCTGGCCGCGGTCGCCGTGACGGCGGCCGTCCCCCTGGCCCTGCCCGGCCCGGCGGTCGCCCAGGAGCCGTCCCGCAGCAACGAGGAGAACCGGCCCAAGGGCTTCCGGGTGCTGCTGGACCGGGTCACCCACCGGGGCCGGGAGGTGGTGGGCATCTACGGCCTGGTGCCCGAGCCGGCCCAGGCGGGGATGTGGCGCGTGCAGGTGTGGGAGGAGCTCGACGACCGGGTGACCGTCGCCACCGACAAGATCGGCTGCAGCGTCACCGCCCCCCTGCGCATCACCGGCAGCTCCCGCCGCCTGATCATCCGCGAGCTCAACCCCGGCGGGGTGATCACCCCGGCCAACCGCCTCGATCATCTGATGTGGTGGGCGGTGTGCGTGCCCGAGCAGGCCGGCAGGGACCCCGCCAGCCTCGGTCCGGTGGCCCGCCAGCTGGGCTACAGCGGCCTCCTGCCCGAGCGGGAACAGGTGGTGCTTGGTCCTGGTCGATAGATTTCCCCCATGAGCCAGGAACCCTCCGCCGCCGCCGGCCCCATTCCCGAGCCGTCCGGGCCGCCGGAGGGGTCCGAAGCCGCCGTCAGCACCCCGGTGCGGCTGCTGCTGGTCGATGACGAGCCCGGCCTGCGCACGGCGGTCAAGGCCTACCTGGAGGACGAGGGGTTCGCCGTCACCACCGCCAATGACGGCGAGGAGGGCTGGACGGCCGCCCAGGCCCAGATGCCCGATGTCGTCATCACCGACGTGATGATGCCCCGCTGCGACGGCTACGGCCTGCTGAAGCGTCTGCGGGCCGATGAGCGGCTCGGCGGCACGCCGGTGATCTTCCTCACCGCCAAGGGCATGACGGCCGATCGCATCGCCGGCTTCCAGGCCGGCGCCGACGACTACATCCCCAAGCCGTTCGATCCGGACGAGCTGGTGGCCCGGGTGCGCAACGTGGTGCGGCGCCAGGAGCGGCTGCTGGCGGAGGCGGCCCGCTTCGCCGATGCCGACATCGGCGCCATGGCGCGCCAGATCACCGAGATCCGCTCGATGCTGGGGGGCGGCGGTGGCTCCGGCACCGGCAGCGGCGGCAGCACCCGCAAGCCCGTGAGCGATGTCCGCCTCGACTTCACCCCCCGCGAGGCGAGCGTGCTGCAGCTGGTGGCCGAGGGAATGATGAACAAGGAGATCGCCCGCCGCCTGGAGACCTCGATCCGCAACGTCGAGAAGTACGTCAGCCGGCTGTTCATCAAGACCGGCACCGCCAGCCGCACCGAACTGGTGCGCTTCGCCCTTGAGCATGGGCTGGTGGATTGATGTTCCCCCGTCCCTGGCTCTGAGCCTGCCGCCGGGCTGGCTGCCCTCCCGCCCCAACGGCGGCTGGGCCTACCGCGACCGCATCTCCCCCGCGGCGGCCGGCCTGGGGGTCGTCGCCTTCTACGCCGGCCGCTACGGCCACACCAGCGCGACGGTATGGGAACGGCGTCTGGCGGCCGGCGAGATCAGCCGCAACGGGGTGCCGCTGCGGGCCGATGCGATCCTTGCCGGCGCTGATCGACTCGTATGGCAGCGTCCCCCCTGGCCGGAGCCCGCCGTCCCGGCCCACTGGGGCGTGATCCATGACGACGGGGATCTGCTGGTGATCGACAAGCCCAGCGGCCTGCCCGTGCTGCCGGCGGGCGGCTTCCTGGAGCACACGGTGCTGCGGCTGCTGGAGCGCCGCCATGGCGGCGACCCCGGCGGCGTTCCGCGGCCGGTGCACCGCCTCGGGCGCTTCACCTCCGGTCTGCTGGTGTGTGCCCGCCGGCCGGCCAGCCGCGCCTGGCTGAGCGCCCAGCTGCGGGAAAGCACGGGCTCCCTCGCCAATGGCGCCAGTGGTGGCGTGGGTGGCGGGGTCGGTGGCGGCGTTGGTGGCGGGGCCCCGCCCTGCCGCAAGCTCTACCGGGCCCTGCTGGTGCCGGGCCGGCTGGCGCTGGCGACCGGCGACAGCCTGGCGATCACCACCGCGATCGGTCGGCGGCCCCACCCGCCGCTCGGGGAGATCTGGTGTGCGGCCGAGGCCGGCGATCCGGGCGCCCTGCCGGCCCGCAGCCAGCTCACCCTGCTGGCGAAGGGCAGCGAGGCCGATCTGGTCGAGGTGGCGATCGTCAGCGGACGGCCCCACCAGATCCGCATCCACTGCGCCGCCATCGGGGCGCCGCTGCGGGGGGATCCTCTGTATGTGCCAGGCGGGCGGGCCCGCCCAGGGGGGCTGCCCGGCGAGGGCGGCTACCGGCTCCAGGCCCGCTGGCTGCGGCTGCAGCCGCCGGAAGGGCTGGCCCTGGAGCTGGAGGCCCCACCGGCGGAGGGCCTCGATTGATCGGCCCTGCAGGGCTGTTCGAGGCATCCCGTCAAGGCCTGTACAACCTGTACAGAATCAGACATCCCCTTGAGCGAGGCCCACAGGCCAAGTCCCTGGACCATGAATCGCTCCAGACATCCCCGCAGGGGCGAATCAGGCCGGGGTGCGCTCGAAGGCGATCAGGCGCGAGAAGTAGAACGGCGCCTGGTTGAGGCTGCGGTGCACGGGGCGGAAGCCCGCGGCGGCCGCCGCCGCCACGATCCCGTCTTCCCGCAGGGTGTAGGCGCGGGTGGTCTTGCTGGGCCCTGGGAACAGCTGGCCGATCTGCTTGAGCACCGCCAGCAGCGGCGTGTAGGGGGCGAAGCTGACGATCAGCTCCCGCTCGGCCATGGCGGCCAGGTGGCGCACCATCGCTTCGGCGGCCGCCTGGGGGTAGTGGATGAAGACGTCCAGGCAGATCACCGTGTCGTAGCGGCCCTGGAGGCTCTCCAGATCGGAGACGCTGAAGCTCAGCCGCTCCGAGGCCACACCAGCCTCGCTGGCCCGGCGGCTGGCCTCGGCCACCATGGCGGCGGAGAGATCGCTGGCGGCGATCGAGCCGGCCCCGAGGGCCGCCAGGGGCAAGCTGAGGCTGCCGACGCCACAGCCGGCGTCGCAGAAGCTGCGGCTCGCCAGGTCGCCCTGCTGCTGCAGCCAGGCCAGCACCGCGTCCACGGTCTTCTGATGGCCGAGGCGGATGTTGCGCTGGACCCGGTTCACCTCCTCGCTGTCGCTGTAGATGCGGTTCCAGCGCTCGAAGCCGGTGCTCTCGAAGTAGGCCTGCACCTCGGCCTTCTCGGCCTGCGTCTCGGCATGTACCTCAGCGGGTGCGGGGGGTTGCAGTTCCGGGGGCATGGGGCGCAGGGCCGTTCAGGTGGGCCGGATCCTAGGGAGCTGGGGCCTGGGGCACCGCCTCGGATCCACCGGCCATCGCCGCAGATCCGCCGGCCACCGCCGCGGGGCGTCGCCAGTTCAGGTGCCCGTCGGTCGCCGTGCTCCAGCGCAGGGTGTCTGCCAGGGGCCGCCCCAGCAGCAGCTGCTCCAGCGGCTGCCGCTCCCCCAGCAGGCGCCGCGGCGCCAGGGTGGCGGCGGCGATCGACGCCGGCACCAGGCCGCCCCAGCCCGCCAGTCGCCGCACCCCCTCCAGCAGCGGCAGGGTCACCCCCGCCAGGGTGCCGTCCTCCAGCCGGCAGCTGCCGTCCTCCACCAGCAGGACGCGCTCGTCCCAGCGGTGGCGGCCGTCGGCCAGTCCGTAGGGGGCCAGGGCATCACTGACGATCACCACCTGCCGGGGCGCCAGCCGCTGCAGCAGCACCGCCATGGTGGGGTCGACGTGGACGCCGTCGGCGATCAGCCCCAGGGCCACCTCCCCTTGCAGCAGGGCCTCCCCGACGGGGCCCGGGGCACGGTGGTGCAGCCCGGCCATGGCATTGAAGCTGTGGGTGAGCATCCCCACCCCCAGGGCGAAGGCCCGGCGGGCCTGGACCGCATCGGCGCCGCTGTGGCCCAGGCACACCACCACGCCAGCGGCCCGCAGCGCCGCGATCACCGCGTCGGCCCCCTCCAGTTCCGGGGCCAGGGTCACCAGGGCGACATCGGCGTCCGGGCCGCCCGTGAAGCCGGCGATCAGCCCCTCGAGGGCGGCCCGGCTGGGGGCCTGCAGGTGCTGGGCCGGGTGGGCGCCCCGGCGCTCCGGCGCCAGGAACGGTCCCTCCAGGTGGGCGCCCAGCAGACGGCAGCGCCCGGGCCGGTGCCGGCGGCGTGCCTCGGCCAGCACCGCCAGGGCCCGGCGCAGGGCCTCCGGGGCGCAGGTCACCAGGGTGGGACAGATGGCGTCCACCCCGTCGCTCCACAGCAGCTCCAGTAAGGCCTCCAGGCGGGGCAGGTCGTCGAAGCTCAGTTCGGGAAAGGCCAGCCCCATGCCGCCGTTGATCTGCAGGTCCACCCCTCCCGGGGACAGCCAGTCGCCGTCCCAGTCCTCGCCTCCGGCCCGGCTGCCCGGGGGCGTCGGCCGCACCCGGGCGATCCGCCCCCCGTCGTCGACACCGACCCGCCAGCGCCAGCCCGCCTCGGCCCGGGCCGGGTCATCGCCCGCCAGTCGCAGGTTGGTCAGCCAGCGCATCCGGGCAGCGGCGGGACGGGACAATGCCATCCTCGCCGCCCCCGCCCCATGGACCCCGAAGCCGCCCCGTCCGCCGACGCCCCAGCGCCCCGGGTGGCGATCGTCATGGGCAGCGATTCCGACCTCCCGACCCTGGAGCCGGCCGCGCGGATCCTGGAGCAGCTGGGGGTGGCCAGCGAGGTGCGTGTGCTCTCGGCCCACCGCACCCCGCGGGAGATGGCGGCCTTCGCCGAGGCGGCCGCGTCCCGGGGCCTGAAGGTGATCATCGCCGGAGCCGGCGGCGCCGCCCACCTGCCCGGCATGGTGGCGGCCTTCTCCATGCTCCCGGTGATCGGCGTGCCCGTGCGCAGCCAGGCCCTCTCCGGGGTGGACTCCCTCCATTCGATCGTGCAGATGCCGGCGGGGATCCCCGTGGCCACGGTGGCGATCGGCGGCGGCCTCAACGCCGGCCTGCTGGCGGCCGCCATGCTGGCGATCGCCGATCCGGTGCTCGCCCAGGCCCTGGAGGCCTACCGCCGGGGCCTGCACGACCAGGTGGTGGCGAAGGATGCACGCCTCCAGGCCCTGGGCGGCGCCGCCTATCTGGAGCAGATGGGCCGGGGATGAGGACCTGGGCCCCTTCCCCCTGGCTGGTGCCGGTCCGGCAGGCCAAGCTGGTCGGCGATCGTCGATCCTCCGGGGCCAGGCCCCGCTCCCGCAGATGCTCGAGCGGCTGGTCCTGCCCCCCTGGCTGCGGTTCTCCCTTGCCCTGCCCCTGCTGGTGCTCAACCTCTGGGTGCTGCGCCAGCTGCTGGTGCCCCTGGCGCCGTTCCCGGCCCTGTTCCTGACGGCGGCCCTGCTGGGCTTCCTGCTCGACATCCCCAGCCGCTGGCTGATCCAGCGGGGGCTGCCGCGGGCCCTGGCCCTGCTGCTGGTCCTGGGGCTGAGCCTCTCGGCGGTGGTGCTGGCGGCCCTGGTGCTGGTGCCGCGCCTGGTGGAGCAGCTCGGCGACCTGGTGCTCGCCCTTCCGGGCTGGCTGGCGGAGGGGGAAACCCTGCTGGGGCAGCTGCAGCGCTGGGCCACCGAGCGGGGGCTGCCCACCGATTTCGGCGGGCTGAGCAGCGATCTCATCACCCGCACCAGCAAGATCGCCTCCCAGCTCAGCCAGCAGGTGCTGGGAATCCTGGGGGCCACCGTCAGCATCACCGTCAACACGGTGATCGTGCTGGTGCTGGCGGTGTTCCTGCTGCTGGGGGGCGAAGGCATCGCCAAGGGATTGGCGGAATGGCTTCCCTCCGGCACCCGCGCCCTGGTGCTCAGCACCCTGGATCGCACCTTCCGGGGCTACTTCGCCGGCCAGGTGGTGCTCGCCCTGATCCTCAGCGGCGCCCAGAGTCTGGTGTTCACCCTGCTGGGGATTCCCTATGGGGTCCTATTCGCCGTGGCGATCGGCTTCACCACCCTGATCCCCTACGCCAGTGCCCTCACCATCGTGGGGGTGAGCGTGTTGCTGGCCCTCGAGGATCCGCGCACCGGCCTGGAGGTGCTGGCGGTGGCGATCAGTGTCGGCCAGGTGGTCGACCAGGTGATCCAGCCGCGGCTGATGGGGTCGATCGTGGGCCTGCAGCCGGCCTGGCTGCTGATCAGCCTGCCGATCGGCGCCCGGTTGGGGGGCTTGCTGGGCCTGGGGGAACTGCTGGGTCTGCTGCTGGCGGTGCCGGTGGCCAGCTGCGCCAAGACTTTCCTCGATGCCTGGGCCCTGCGCCTGCGCGCCGAACCGTTCAGGGATCCGCCGGCGCCGGAATGATGCCGCGCCGTTCCAGTTCGTTCATCACCTGGGCCACCGAGTCCTCGAGGCTCTGCTCGCCGGTGGCCACGCGCAGCTCGGGGGCCTCCGGGGCCTCATAGGGGCTGGAGATGCCGGTGAACTCCTTGATCTGGCCGGCCCTGGCCTTGGCGTAGAGCCCCTTGGTGTCCCGCTGTTCGCAGACCGCCAGGTCGGCGGCGCAGTGGATCTCGAGGAAATCACCCGCCGCCACCAGCTCCCGGGCCCGCTGACGGTCGGCCCGGAAGGGGGAGACGAAGGCGGTGAGCACCACCACGCCGGCATCCAGGAACAGCTTGGCCACCTCACCGATCCGGCGGATGTTCTCCTCCCGGTCGGCGTCGGAGAAGCCCAGATCGCTGCACAGCCCGTGGCGGACGTTGTCGCCATCGAGCACGTAGCAGGCGAGCCCCTGCTCGAACAGGGCCGAATTCACCGCATTGGCCAGGGTGCTCTTCCCCGCCCCCGACAGGCCCGTGAACCAGAGGATGGCGCTGCGGTGGCCCCGCTGGTGGGCCCGGGCGGCCCGGGTCACGGTGGAGTGGTGCCAGACGATGTTGGTGGCCTTGGCCGGCGAGGTCATCTCGGACACGGAAACGGGGCGGTGGCTTCGGGCCGCATTCTCCCCTACCCCCCCGCCTGCTTCGGTCGGTAGCCGTCCTTCTCCAGGGCGGCCAGGGCGGCGGCCACGTGGTCGCCCTGCAGTTCGATCACCCCGTCCTTGAGGGTGCCGCCGGTGCCAGCGGTGGCCTTAAGTCGCTTGAGCAGCTGGCGCGCCTCGGCCTCGGCCGCCTCCAGACCGGTGATGGCGGTGACCAGCTTCCCCCCCTTGCCCGCCCGGGTGCGCTGCACCCGCACTTTCTGGAGGGCCTTGGGCGTCGTCGCCGATGCGGCTTCCGGCCGCTCCAGGCTGTCCGGCCCGCTGAACTCCCGCCAGCCCCCCTTAGGCATTGACGGGCCCTCCGGCGATCAGCTGCTTGAGGCGGCGGCCGGCGGCGGCGACCAGCCGGGAGGGCAGCGACCTGGGGTGCATCGTCTCGGGCAGGGTGGGGGGCTCGGAGAAGTCGTAGCCATCCCCGACGCGGTGCCGGGCCATGGCCTTGTGGCCGGCGGCGGCCGTGTAGTGGCAGACGTAGGAGCGGCGGGTGAGGCTGGGATCGCGCATCGGGGTGCCGCCGTGGATCAGGGCCCCGTGCCAGATCAGCACATCCCCCCGCCGGGGCAGGTAGATGCTCGGGGTCCAGCCCTGGGCGTCGATCAGGGCCTCCAGGTACGGTCCGTAGCCTGCCGCCCTGCGGGGATCGCCGTCGCGGCTGGCGAGGATGCCGCCCCCGTTCCAGTCGTAGAACTGATCGGCCTCCAGCCGATGGGAGCCCTTGTAATAGACGAGCGGTCCGGCCCGATCGCTGATGTCCTCCAGGGGGATCCAGGCGGCGGCCAGGTGGCCCAGGCGGCTGTGGTGGTGCACGTAGGAGAAGTCCTGGTGGAGGGACTGCTCGCTGCTCTTCCAGAAGGTGAGCGTCTGGATCAGCCCCGGCGCCGATCCGAAGAGTTCATCGAGGAAGTGGATGATGGGATCAGCGAAGGCCAGCGAGCGGGCCGCCTCGAAGTAACGGTGCAGGTCGTTGAGCTTCAGCCCCGGGCCGGCCTCGCGGAGATCGGTGATGCCGAGCAGCGACAGATTGCGAAGAACCCGGGCCCCGTAGTGCTCCGTTTTGCCGTCGATGCCGATCATCCCGTGCAGCTGGGAGGTGCGGGCCAGACCCGGCAGGGCTTCGAGGTCGCGGTCCATCCGATCGAGGAGCTCCGGGTCCAGCACCTGCGGAAAGATCACCACCCCATCCCGCAGGAACTCGAGCACGGGGTCCGAATAGATCCGGCCAGCCAGATCCGGCTGCTGTCGATGCAGGCGTTCCGCCAGAGGCAGGGAGGTCAGGTAGTCGGCGGGAAGCATCTCTGACGTTCGTGGGCGACGCGGTCGGCAGCCGTTCGGGCGGATGGCTCTCCGGAGGCAACCGGATGCCCCCTCCGCCGCTGCCGCCCTGGGTGGCGCCTCCCTAAGGTGAATTATCTCCTCTTGCGCAGCGCCGGTGACCAGCACCGCCCCAACCCGCAGCGCCGATCCTGCCGAGCTGCAGCCGTCGGTTCGTCCGGATGGCCTGGGCCGTTTCGGCCCCTTCGGAGGGCAGTACGTCCCCGAAACGCTGATGCCGGCCCTGGCGGAACTGGAGGCGGCCGCCGCCGAGGCCTGGGCCGATCCCGCCTTCACCGCCCGGCTGAATCACCTGCTGCGCACCTACGTAGGCCGGCCCACCCCCCTCTATGAGGCCGAGCGGCTCAGCGAGCACTACCGCCGGCCGGAGGGGGGGCCGCGCCTGTGGCTGAAGCGCGAGGACCTCAACCACACCGGTGCCCACAAGATCAACAACGCCCTGGGCCAGGCCCTGCTGGCGCTGCGGATGGGCAAGAAGCGGATCATCGCCGAAACCGGCGCCGGCCAGCACGGCGTGGCCACGGCCACGGTCTGCGCCCGCTTCGGGCTGGAGTGCGTCATCTACATGGGCGCCGAGGACATGCGCCGCCAGGCCCTGAACGTGTTCCGCATGCGGCTGCTGGGGGCCACGGTGCAGCCAGTGACCGCCGGCACCGCCACCCTCAAGGACGCCACCAGCGAAGCCATCCGCGACTGGGTCACCAACGTGGAGAGCACCCACTACATCCTCGGCTCGGTGGCCGGCCCGCACCCCTACCCGATGCTGGTACGGGATTTCCACGCCGTGATCGGCCAGGAGGCCCGGAGCCAGTGCCTGGAGGCCTTCGGCCGGCTGCCGGATGTGTTGATCGCCTGCGTGGGCGGCGGCTCCAATGCCATGGGGCTGTTCCATCCCTTCGTGGAGGATGCCTCCGTGCGCCTGATCGGGGTGGAGGCGGCCGGCGAGGGCGTGGCCACCGGTCGCCATGCCGCCACCATCACCGAAGGCCGGGTGGGGGTGCTGCACGGTGCCATGAGCCTGCTGCTGCAGGACGACGAGGGCCAGGTGCAGGAGGCCCACTCGATCAGTGCCGGCCTCGACTACCCCGGCGTGGGCCCGGAGCACAGCTACCTGCGCCAGATCGGCCGGGCCGAGTACGCCGCCGTCACCGATGCCCAGGCCCTGGAGGCCCTGCAGCGGGTGAGCGAACTGGAGGGCATCATCCCGGCGCTGGAGACGGCCCACGCCTTCGCCTGGCTGGAGTCGCTCTGCCCCACCCTGGCCCCCGGCACCGAAGTGGTGCTCAACCTCTCCGGCCGCGGCGACAAGGACGTCAACACGGTGGCGGAGAAGCTGGGCGACGGGCTGGTGGGGTAGTCCCTCAGAGGGGGTCGTGCTCCCAGGGGAAACGGGGCAGCTTGTTGAGCCCCTCCTGCATGTGGCGGGCCCAGACATCCATGGTGTGCTGGATCTCCGGAGCGTCCTTCTCCAGTTTCAGGTGCCGGGTCACCTTGAAGGCATCGCGGGGCAACAGGGCGATCTCGAAGGGCGGCCCCACGGTGAGGTTGGAGCGCCGGGTGACGATCTCCGACACCAGGCAGAGCCGTGCCGCATCCTCCAGGGAGAGGTCGGGGCGGCCGATGTAATCGAGGGGAGGCTTGCCGTACTTGGTTTCGCCGATCTGCAGGAAGGGCGTGTCGTCGGTGGCCATGATCGCGTTCCCCTGGGGATAGATCATGTAGAGGCCATGGGGCTGGCCGGCGATCTGTCCGCCGAGGATGAAGCTGGCCTCGCCGCTGGCACCCGCCTGGCGCAGGTTGGGATTGAACTCCTTCTGGACCATCACATTCAGACGGCCGATGTAGTCCGCCACCTCAAACAGGTAGCGGGCGGTGAGCATGCTCGGGCCCGCAGGCGGATCGTCCTGGCGCGTCCACTGGGGGCTGGGGCCGGCGCCATGGTTCTCGATGTCGCGGCGGATCCGGTTGAGCACCGCTTGGGTGGTGCCCAGGTTGCCCGCCGCCATCAGCACGAACAGTCGGTCGGGGGCCGGCGCCAGCACATGCATCTTGCTGTAGCTCGAGATGTAGTCGACCCCCGCATTGGTGCGGGAGTCGGAGGCGAACACCAGGCCGCTGTGGAGCAGGAAACCGAGGCAATAGGTCATCAGCTGAGCAGCCTCTCCAGAATCGAGGCCACCGACTGAACCGCGGCGCGGGCGGTGGCGTAGGCCATCCGCATCGGACCCACCAGGCCCACCTGGCCGCGGCCGCCGTGTCCCGTGCGGTAGGTGGCCTGCACCACCGAGCACTGGCCGAGGGCCGCATGGGGATGTTCCGTGCCGATCCAGATCGCATCGGTCGCGACCGGGTCCTGGGCGCCGGTGATCCCGAGCAGGGCGCGGGGGCCATGCTCCACCAGCTGCACCACGGGCAGCAGGCTGGAGGTGTGGCGGAATTCGGGCTGGGCCAGCAGTCCCCCCAGGCCGGCGGCCACCACGGCATCGAGCTCCTCGCTGCGGATGCGGCCGTGGCTGTCGAGGGCCTGGCGCAGCAGTCCGCCGCTGCGGCGCAGTTCCGCCGGCAGCCGTTCCCAGGGGATGCGGCCGTCGCCGCCGGCGCGGAGCTGCTGGTTGCTCCAGCGCTCCAGGATCGGCAACTCCTCCTCCAGGCCGGCGCCGAGGCGCAGGTTGAGGCTGGTGCTGAAGTCGGGCCCCTGCACGAGGAACACCAGCAGCCGGTCGCCGCTGGGCACGAGCCGCACCGCCTGCAGCAGGGGGCTGGGTCGCTGGGGGCGGGTGATCAGGCTGAGCAGACCGGTGAGATCGGCCAGGCGGCGGGCCAGGTGCAGCAGCAGATCATCGAGGGCGGCCCACTGCAGGCTAATGCCGGCCAGCTCGCGCTCCAGCTGCAGGGCGGCGGCCCCCGGGGCCGGCAGCAGCTGATCGACGTAAAGGCGGTAGCCCCGCTGGCTGGGGATCCGGCCGGCGGAGGTGTGGGGCTGGGTCAGCAGGCCGCGCTGCTCGAGGGCCCCCATGGCCGTCCGCACCGTGGCGGGGCTGGCTGGCAGCCCGAAACGCCGCACTAGCGTGTGGCTGCCCACGGGTTCGACGGTGTCCACGTAGTGCCGCACCGTGGCCCGGAGGACCTCCTGTTGTCGGCGCGGCAGCGTGTCCAAGGAATGGGGGGAAAAGTCGAAAAGATAAACAGAACCTTCATCCTAGGTGCGGCGGTCCTGCCCTCCGCCCGGCACGGGGGTTCAGTAACGGGGAACCCGGGGATCCACCTCCCGGCTCCAGGCGTCGATGCCCCCCTGCAGGTTCCAGACCTCGCCGAAGCCCTGCTCCTGCATCAGCCAGCAGGCGAAGTGCCAGCTGCGGATGCCGGCATGGCAGAGCACCACCACCGGCTGTTGCCGGTCGAGCAGGGTCTCCAGCTCAGGAATCCACTCGCCGGAGCGGCTCAGGGGCAGATGCACCACCGGGTGGGGCAGGCGGGCCTCCTCAAGCTCCCGGTCCTCCCGCACGTCCACGATCCGGAGCGGCTCGCCCTCCTCCAGACGCCGCTGCAGCTCCATGGCGGAGAGGCTGCGGGGGGGGGCCGGGGGGGTCGGCTCGTCCATGGCGGGCGTCGGAGGGGGGGTGGCGTCAGGATGGTCCCATCCTGCTGAGAACGCATGAAGGCCCGCCCATTCCTGGCGGTGCTGCTGGCCCTGGTGCTGGTGGTGTTCGGTCTGGGGCTCGGTGGCTGGTGGCTGGTGTGGCAGCGCAGTGCCCTGCGTCTCCAGCGGCTGCCGCTGGAGGTGCCGCGGGCGGCCCGGTTCGTGCCACGGGACGCCCCGTTCAGCCTCCATCTGTTCACCGATGGCGACCAGCCCCTCGACTACGCCAGGGCCGTCGCCCCGCCCCGCCAGCGACGCCAGGCGGCGGAGGCGGTCGGCCGGCTGCGCGACGGGGCCTTCGCCGCGGCCGGTCTCGACTACGGGACGGAGCTGAGCTCCTGGCTGGCGGCACCGGTGGGCCTGGCCCTGTTCGAGGCCGATACCGGCGGCGCGGCGGGAGCCACCCGGCGGGGGGGCTGGCTGCTGGTGCTGGGGAGCCGGGACGACGGCGGCGCCCGCCGCTTTCTGCAGCGTTTCTGGCAGACCCGCAGCCTGGCGGGTACGGATCTCCAGATCAGCACCTACCGGGGCCTAGGGCTGATCAGCGGCCGTGGTGCCCTGCTGGGCCGGACGCCGATGCCCCTGGCCACGGCCCTGGTGGATGACGACCTCGTCCTGATCGCCTCGGGCCGGGGGGTGCTGGAGCAGGCCCTCGACGTGTCCCAGATCGACGAGCTCAACCAGGCCGGCCAGCCCGGCTTCCAGGAGGGGCTGCGGCGGCTGGGCACCGGGGCCGCCCTGGTGCAGGCGGCCCCGGACGCCCTGGAGCGCTGGCTGGGGCTGCCGCTGCCGGCGGCGGCCGACCAGCGGCCCGGCGGGCTGCTGCTGGCCCTGCGGCCCGACGGCCGCAGCCTGCGGCTCTCGGGCCTGCTGGAGCTGCCGCCGCAGACGACGCTGCCCCAGGTCGGTGCCGACGACGACCTGGGCCGGGCCCTGCGGGCCGCCCTGCGCCGCCCCTCCGCCAGCCTCGCCCTGGTGCAGGACCCCGCCGCCATCGCCGCCATTCCGCTGCTGCAGCCGTTGCTGACCCGCATGGCCGGTGGAGCCGGGGCGGCGGGGTCCCTGCCCGCGCTGGTGGTGGCGTCCGACGGGGGGCCCCTGCTGGCGGCCGCCAGCGGTGAGCGCTGGCTGCTCGGCACGGCGGCCGACCGGCCGGAGGCGGCGGCCGTCGAGGCCTCCCTGGCGGCCGATGGTCTGATCGCCGCTCCCCTGGAGGTGGAGGGCCGTTCGTTGCTGGTCTGGACGCGGCTGCGGGCCGGCCCCACCCGCCGCGACGGCAGGGCCGAGCAGTTGCAGGCCCCCCTGCTGGGCTGGCGCTGGCAGCGGGGCGACCTGGCCTGGTGGGGGGAGTCTCTGGGGCAGCTGGAGAGCCTCGAGGGGCCCGGGTCGAAGGGCGCTCCACAACCCCAGGATCCGCTGGAGGCCCTGGCCGCCCCCGGGGCTGCCCTGCAGTGGGCCCTCGATGGTCCGCCGGCCCGCGACCTGCTGGCCTCGTGGCAGCCGTGGCAGCGCCTCACCGCCCTGGCCGGCGGACCCCTCAGTGACCCGGTGGTGGGGCTGGCCCTGGCCCTGACCGGGGAGTCCGGGGGCCTGACCGTGGACGCGCGACTCGACTTCGGGGACTCCTGACCATGGCGTCCCAGAGCTGGGAACTGCTGTTGCTGCGCCATGGCATCGCCGAGGAGCGCAGCCCGGACCGCGTCGACGCCGAGCGGGAACTCACCGCCGCCGGGCGGGCCCGCACCAGGGCCGTGCTGGAGCGGGCCGCCGGTCTGGGGCTGCGGGCCGGTCGCCTGCTCTCCAGCCCCCTGGCCCGGGCCCGGCAGACCGGGGAGATCGCCCGCGAGGTCGGGCTGGCGGAGGGCCTGGAGCTGGCCCAGGCCCTGGAGCCGGGGGGTGACCCCCTGCCCCTGCTGCCGGCCTGGCTGAGCCAGGCGGAGGGGGGCGCGGGGGCACCCTGCCGGCTGTTGCTGGTGGGCCATGAACCGGACCTGGGGCTGCTGGCGGCCCGCCTCCTGGGGGCGCCGCCCGGCGCCATCGCCCTGCGCAAGGCCGGCCTGGCCCTGCTGCGTCTGCCCCCGGTGCCGGCCGGGGCGGCGCTGGCCGGCACCGCCCGCCTCGAATGGCTGGTGCGGCCCAGGCTCTGGCTGCCCCGCCCCTGAGCCGGCAGCCGGCGCTACGGCAGACGCCCGTTCCTGCGCCTAAGTTCATCCCATCCACAGGATTCGGCATGGCGGCGGAGAGCACCCCAGAGGCCAACGACCCTCAGGGCACCCCTCCCCGCCCATCGCCACCGGCGCCGGCCACACCCACGTTCCGCCCTGGCCTGGAGGGGGTGCCGGCCACCCAGTCGGCCGTGTGCGACATCGAAGGCCAGCGGGGCCTGCTCACCTACCGGGGCTACCCCATCGAGCAGCTCGCGAGCCACAGCAGCTTCCTCGAAACCGCCTACCTGCTGATCTGGGGGGAGCTGCCCACCATCTTCCAGCTCAGGGAGTTCGAGCAGGAGGTGCAGATGCACCGGCGGCTCAGCTTCCGCATCCGGGACATGATGAAGTGTTTCCCGGCCACGGGCCATCCGATGGATGCGCTCCAGGCCAGTGCGGCCTCCCTGGGGCTCTTCTATTCCCGCCGCGCCCTGTACGACCCCCAGTACATCGTTGATGCGGTGGTGCGGCTGATCGCCAAGATCCCCACGATGGTGGCGGCGTTCCAGCTGATCCGGAAGGGCCAGGACCCGATCCAGCCCCGGGACGACCTGGCCTACTCGGCCAACTTCCTCTACATGCTCACCGAGCGGGAGCCCGATCCCCTGGCGGCACGGATCTTCGACGCCTGCCTGATCCTGCATGCCGAGCACAGCCTCAACGCCAGCACCTTCAGCGCCCGCGTCACGGCCAGCACCCTCACCGACCCCTACGCGGTGGTGGCCTCGGCGGTGGGCACCCTGGCCGGCCCCCTGCACGGCGGCGCCAACGAGGATGTGCTTGACATGCTCGACCAGATCGGCACCACCGACCAGGTGGAACCCTGGCTCGACCGGGCCATCGCCCAGAAGCAGAAGATCATGGGTTTCGGCCACCGCGAGTACAGGGTCAAGGATCCCCGGGCCGTGATCCTGCAGGGCCTGGCCGAGGAGCTCTTCCAGCGCTTCGGCCACGACGCCATGTACGACGTCGCCCTCAAGCTGGAGGAGGTGGCCGGCCGGCGCCTGGGGCCGAAGGGCATCTACCCGAACGTCGACTTCTACTCCGGTCTCGTCTACCGGAAGCTGGGTATTCCCCGCGACCTGTTCACCCCCATCTTCGCCATCGCCCGTACGGCAGGATGGCTGGCTCACTGGAAGGAACAACTGGGTGCCAACCGCATCTACCGTCCCTCGCAGATCTACACCGGCCCCACCGAGCGGGGCTGGCTCCCCCTGGAAAGCCGTCCGGTTCCTGGCTGAGTCACTGGCTGACCCGTTCCCCCTTAGGTTCCCCTCCAACGGAGTTCTCTGATGCTGTCCACTGGCCTGTTGGGTGCCGCCATCGCTCCCCCCGGTCTCGATCTCCAGTCGAGCTTCCTTGACCTCGCCCAGGCCATGGGTCTCACCCCCGCAGCGGCCCGCCTGCTGTGGCTGCCCCTGCCCATGGTGCTGGTTCTGGTGGGGGCGGTCGTCGGGGTGCTGGTGAGCGTCTGGCTCGAGCGCAAGATCTCGGCGGCGGTGCAGCAGCGCATCGGCCCTGAGTATGCCGGCGCCCTAGGGGTGCTTCAGCCCCTGGCCGATGGCCTCAAGCTGGTGTTCAAGGAGGACATCATCCCGGCCCGGGCCGATGCCCTGCTCTTCAGCCTCGGCCCCGTGCTGGTGGTGGTGCCCGTGATCCTCTCCTGGCTGGTGGTGCCCTTCGGCCAGAACCTGTTGATCAGCAACGTGGGGGTGGGCATCTTCCTGTGGATCGCCCTGAGCAGCATCCAGCCCATCGGCCTGCTGATGAGCGGCTATTCCAGTAACAACAAGTATTCGCTCCTGGGCGGGCTGCGGGCCGCCGCCCAGTCGATCAGCTACGAGATCCCCCTGGCCCTGGCGGTGCTGGCGGTGGTGATGATGAGCAATTCCCTCAGCACTGTCGACATCGTCGCCCAGCAGACCGGGGCCGGCATCTTCAGCTGGAACATCTGGCGCCAGCCCGTCGGCTTCGTGATCTTCTGGATCTGTGCCCTGGCGGAGTGCGAGCGACTCCCCTTCGACCTGCCGGAGGCCGAGGAGGAACTGGTGGCCGGCTACCAGACCGAGTACTCCGGCATGAAGTTCGCCCTCTTCTACCTGGGCAGCTACATCAACCTGGTGCTCTCGGCCCTGCTGGTGTCCGTGCTCTACCTCGGCGGCTGGAGCTTTCCTCTGCCCGTCGAGTGGATCACCGGCTGGCTCGGTGTCTCCCCCGACGCCCCCCTGGTCCAGGTGATCACCGGTTCGATCGGCATCGTCAGCACGATCCTCAAGGCCTACCTGCTGGTGTTCTTCGCGATCCTGCTGCGCTGGACCACCCCACGGGTGCGGATCGACCAGCTGCTCGACCTGGGCTGGAAGTTTCTGCTCCCCATCGCCCTGGTCAACCTCCTGGTCACCGCCGGCCTCAAGCTGGCCTTCCCGGTCGCCTTCGGCGGCTGAACCCGTTCCCCGAATACCAACACAGTGGCCCCCACCGGGCCATCATGGTCCCCATCCCGTAACCCCCCGCCCCTGCCATGTTCGGGTTTCTCAAGCAAGTCGGTGACTACACCCGGGAGGCGGTGAGCGCGGCCCAGACGATGACCCAGGGGCTGGCGGTCACCTTTGATCACCTGCGCCGGCGGCCGATCACCGTTCAGTACCCCTACGAGAAGCTGATCCCCTCGGAGCGCTACCGGGGCCGGATCCACTACGAACTCGACAAGTGCATCTCCTGTGAGGTCTGCGTGCGGGTCTGCCCCATCAACCTCCCCGTCGTGGACTGGGTGATGAACAAGGCCACCAAGAAGAAGGAGCTGCGCAACTACTCGATCGATTTCGGGGTGTGCATCTTCTGCGGCAACTGCGTGGAGTACTGCCCCACCAACTGCCTCTCCATGACCGAGGAGTACGAGCTGGCGGCCTTCGATCGCCACAGCCTCAACTACGACAACGTCGCCCTCGGCCGCCTGCCCACCAGCGTCACTTCCGACCCGGCGGTGTTCGCCCTGCGGGAACTGGCCTACCTTCCCAAGGGCGCCATGGATCCCCATGGGGTCCCCGCCAGCGAGCCGCGGGCCGGCCAGCTGCCGTCCCAGGTGCTGGAAACCCTCCAGCCGGTCCCCAGCGGTGGGTCCCCCGCCGCCGCCCCCTCCGACAGCACCGCAGAGTCCTGATGTCGATCGCCTCCACCACCCAGCAGATCTGTTTCCTGGTGCTCTCGGCCACCACGGTGATCGGCTCCCTGGGCGTTGTCCTGCTGCCCAACATCGTCTATTCCGCCTTCCTGCTCGGCGGCGTCTTCCTTTCAGTGTCCGGGCTCTACCTGCTGCTCAACGCCAGCTTCGTCGCCGCCGCCCAGATCCTGGTCTATGTCGGGGCGGTCAATGTGCTGATCCTGTTCGCGATCATGCTCGTGAACAAGAAGGAAACCCTCGCCGCGATTCCCGGCCTGCTGGTCCGCCGTCTTCTGTCCGGGGCCGTCTGCGCCGGCCTGTTCGCGCTGCTGCTGCGGGTGGCGTTCACCACCCCGTGGGCCCTGCCGGGCCCCACCCCGGTCGGGGAGGAGGCCACCATCCGGATCGGTGAGCACCTCTTCACCGACTATCTCCTGCCCTTCGAGCTGGCGTCGGTGCTGCTGCTGATGGCCATGATCGGGGCCATCGTCCTGGCCCGCCGCGACGTCTTCAGCACCGACGTGATCACCGGCGAGCCGGCCGATCAGGGTCTGATCGAGAAGGACCGCACCCCGCTGCTGATCGAGACGTCCGCCTCCGCTCCCACGCTGCTCACCAAGCCATGATCTCCGACGCCGCCTCCCCGATCCCCCTCGAGGCCTTCCTCGCCGTCGCGGCCATGCTGTTCTGCGTGGGTGTCTGGGGCCTGATCAACAGCCGCAATGCCGTGCGGGTGCTGATGAGCATCGAGCTGATGCTCAACGCCGTCAACATCAACCTGATGGCCTTCTCGAACTACCTGGATGGTCAGCTGATCCGGGGCCAGGTGTTCGCGATCTTCGTGATCACCGTGGCGGCGGCCGAGGCGGCCGTCGGTCTGGCCATCCTGCTGTCGCTCTATCGCAACCGCGAAACCGTCGACATGGAGCGCTTCAACCTGCTGCGCTGGTAGCGGTGCCACCGTCCCCGGAGTGCGCCCATGCGGCTTGAGAGGGTCTGGCTGATCCTCCGCAAGGGCAGCCAGGCGGCCCAGCGCCAGGCCCGTCGCTGCGCCCAGGACCTGCGCTCCCAGGGGACCATCGTCACCACCACCGTCAGCGGGCTGGGGCTGAACCCCTTCCCCGGACTCCTGGCCACCGAAGCCGAGCTGCCCGATCTGGCCGTGGTCCTCGGCGGTGACGGCACTGTTCTGGCGGCCGCCCGTCACCTGGCCAGCTACGGGGTGCCGGTGCTCAGCTTCAACGTCGGTGGCCACCTGGGTTTCCTCACCCACGAGCGACGCCTGCTCCGGCTGCAGGGCGATGGCCACGGGGAGCCCGGCGGCCACGATCCCGACGACACCCTCTGGCAGCGGCTGCGGGACGACCGCTTCGCCGTCGAGCGGCGCATGATGCTGGAGGCCCGGGTCGACCGGGGCGATGGCGTGCCCCAGGAGGGGGACGTGGGCTCCGGCGGCGACCTCAGCGGGGTCGGCGACGGCCCCCATACGGCCCTCAACGACTTCTACTTCCGCCCCGCCCTCGACGAGCTCTCCCCCACCTGCATGCTCGAGCTTGAGATCGACGGGGAGGTGGTGGACCAGTACCGGGGCGATGGCCTGATCATCGCCACCCCCACCGGCTCCACGGGCTATGCCATGGCCGCCGGCGGTCCGATCCTCCACCCGGGCATCGAAGCGATCGTGGTCACGCCGATCTGCCCGATGAGTCTCTCCAGCCGGGCGGTGGTGGTGCCGCCCGGGTCCAGCCTGTCGGTGTGGCCCCTGGGGGAAACCAGCCGGCGGGTGAAGCTCTGGAAGGACGGGGCCCATGCCACCGTGCTGGAACCCGGGGATCGCTGCGTCCTGCAGCGGGGCCGCCATCCGGTGCTGATGCTCCAGCTCGAGCAGAGCCCCTCGTACTACAGCACCCTCACCCACAAGCTCCACTGGGCCGGCAGCCTCACCGCCGGCGAACCGTCCCGTAACTGATCCGCGCCCATCTACGCCCCGACGCCCCCCTGACCATGGCCCTGGAAATCGAGCGCCGCTTCCTCGTCCACGGCGAGCTGTGGCGCCCCCATGTGCTCGGCGAGAGCCTGATCCGCCAGGGGTATCTGGCCAGCGGCCGTGAGGCCCTCACCCTGCGGGTGCGGCTGGCCCGTCCCCCGGCGGGCCCGACGGCGGCCTTCCTCACCCTCAAGCTGCCGGTCCCCGGCGAGGCCCTGACGCGGCAGGAGTACGAGTACGCGATTCCGGCCGCTGACGCCGAGGCCTTGCTGGAGCGCTGCGACCATCGGCTCGGCAAGACCCGCTTCGAGCTGGATCTGCCCGGGGGTGACTGGGTCCTGGACGTGTTCGAGGGCGCCAATGGGCCCCTGGTGGTGGCGGAGGTGGAACTGGAGCGCGCCGACCAGCCGGTGGCCGTTCCCCCCTGGTGCGCCAGGGAGATCACCGGCCGCGGCGAGCTCAGCAATGCCGCCCTGGCCCGCTGTCCGCTGGCGATGTGGCCCGAGGCCGACCGGCAGGCCCTGCTCGCCCTGGCCGACTGAGCCGGCCGCGCTGGGCCGGCAGAAGTGAGCCGTCAGCGCTCAGGCCTTGCCGTTCCCGTCCTCGGGGGGCAGGGCGCAGCAGTTGAAGCCGTCACGGCAGATCTTGCCATGGTCCATGGCCCAGTTCAGCAGGGCCACCCGGTTCTTGGCGCCGGTCTTGGTGAAGATGTTGCTGACGTGGTTGTCGACCGTGCGCTTGCTGATGGTGAGCTGGCCGGCGATCTCCAGATTGGTCAGCCCGGTGGCCACCAGCTCGATGATCTCGAGTTCCCGCTCTGACAACTCGCTGCGTGGATGGACCATGGGCCGCTCCAGGGACGGGGATGGGGACGGGGAGCTGGACGCCGCCATGGACCTGCGCTCAGCCATCGGCTCCTTGGCGAGGGCTGTTTCACTCTAGGCAGCGGCTGCTCCATGATGCCCCTGTCTTGGAGATGGCCGTTGCAGCTTCGACAGGCCCTGGCGGACGGTCGGTTCGCCGTGACGGCGGAGGTGACACCGCCCCGTGGGGGCGATGCTGGACGCACCCTCGAGGCGGCGACAGCGCTGCGGGGTCTGGTGCATGCGGTCAACGTCACCGATGGCAGCCGGGCCGTGATGCGGATGAGCAGCCTGGCGGTGTGCCGTCTGCTGCTGGAGGCCGGCATCGAGCCGGTGCTGCAGATGACCTGCCGCGACCGCAACCGCATCGCCCTGCAGGCCGATCTGCTCGGCGCCCATGCCCTCGGCATCCGCAACCTGCTCTGCCTCACCGGTGACCCGGTGCGGGCCGGCGATCAGCCCGCGGTCCGCGCGGTGAACGAGCTGGAGGCGGTGCGGCTGCTGCAGCTGGTGCGGGGCCTCAACGCCGGCGAGGATCCGGTGAAGGGGGAGTTGCCGGATGGGGCCACGGCGCTCTTCCCCGGCGCCGCCGCCGATCCCCAGTCACCCAGCTGGAGCGGTTTGCTCTCCAGGGTGCGCCGCAAGCAGGAGGCGGGCGCCCGCTTCCTCCAGACCCAGATGGTGATGGATGCGGCCGCCCTGCGCCGCTTCGTGGAGGAGATCACCGGCCCCCTCGGACTGCCGGTGCTGGCCGGGGTGTTTCTGCTCAAGTCGGCCCGCAACGCCCAGTTCATCAACCGCGTCGTGCCGGGGGCCTGCATCCCCCAGTCCCTGATCGACCGCCTCGCCGGCGCGGCCGATCCGGCGGCGGAGGGGGTGGCGATCGCCGCCGAACAGGTGGCCACCTACCGCTCCATTGCCCAGGGGGTGCACCTGATGGCCATCAAGGCGGAACACCGCATTCCCCAGATCCTGCGGCTGGCGGGGCTAGTGGGCGCCGCTGGCGGCGAGGTCGGTGCCCAGCAGCTCGGCCATGGCCTTCTGCTGCGGTGAGGGGGTGCCCACGTCCTGGCGGCGGGAATCGGTGATGAGCCAGTCGAGGGCGGCCTCCTGGAGATCGAAGTGGTCGCCGTTGCGGTCGACGCAGTAGCGGCCGTAGACCAGCTTCTCGACGAGCTGGACCCCGGGGCCGATCCGGGAGTAGTCGAAGATGATCGAGTTGTCGATCGTGGCCCCTTCACAGATGTGGCAACTCGGCCCGATCATGGCCGGCCCGATGATCGTGACGCCGTTCTCGATGCGGGTCATGCCGCCCACGAAGATCGGCCCCTCCACGTGGATCTGGTCCCAGTCGGCCGCCACGTTGAGGCCCGCGTAGATGCCGGGGCGCACCTGCTTGCCGGGAATCTGCACCTGGCGGACATGCCCCTGCAGCACGCTGCGGATCGCCTGCCAGTAATCCGGCACCTTGCCGATGTCGACCCACTCGAACTCCATGGGCAGGGCATAGAAGGGAGCCCCGGACTCCACCAGCCTGGGGAACAGATCGGCGGCGATGTCGAAGGGTTCGCCGCTGGGGATGAAGTCGAGGACCTTCGGCTCGAAAATGTAGATGCCGGTGTTGATCATGTCGCTGGCGGCCTCCTCGACCGTCGGCTTCTCCTGGAAGGAGAGCACCCGTCCGCCCTCGTCGGTCACCACCACCCCGTAGCTGCTCACCTGGTCGCGGGGAACGCGCTTGGTGATCAGGCTGGCCATCGCCCCCTTCTCCCGATGGCGGCGCACGGCCTCGGTGAGATCGAGATCGATGAGGGCGTCGCCGCAGAGCACCACGAAAGTGTCGTCGAAAAAGGCCTGGAAGTCCTGGATCTTCTTCAGGCCCCCGGCCGAGCCCATGGCTTCACCGATCAGCTCCCCGTCCTTGATGCGTCCCTCAAAGCTGTAGGCGATCTGGACACCGAAACGCTGGCCGTCGCGGAAATAGTTCTCGATCTCCTCGGACAGGTGCGAGACATTGACCATGATTTCGTTGAAGCCGTGCTCCCGGAGCAACTCGAGCAGAAACTCCATCACGGGTTTCTGGAGGATCGGGATCATCGGCTTGGGCGTTGTGTGCGTGATCGGACGCACCCGTGTTCCCTTGCCTGCCGCCAGGATCATCGCCTTCATCGGCGTCGTTTCAGGTCGGAGGTCAAAACCCAGCCTAAGGAGAAACCTCAGGCGGCCACTGCTTCCCGAGCCGGCCCCCTATCTGACCCCTGGCCTGGGAGCCGCGGCAGGCTCACCGCCTCCCCTCGCTCCTCGCAGCGCCGCCGCAGGCTGAGGGGGCCGTAGAGGCCGCCGTCCTGGGCCAGTTCCACCTTGCCCTGGGAGGAGAGGAACAGCAGGGCCCAGAACACCCCCACCCGATCGCTGTCCAGATCGGCGTCCTCCGGCGAGCCGGCGCGGGGGCGGGCCAGGGCCTCCGCCCAGGCGCCCACCAGGGCATCGAAGGCCACCCACTCGAGGGCCTCGGCGGTGGGCTCCCACGCCAGCAGGAAGCGGCTCAGGGCTGCGGTGGTCTCCGGCAGTTTCTCCCGGTGGGCCAGGGAGGCCACCTGGGCGATCGCGGCCCGCTCGCTGTAACGGCGGGCGCGGGGCCTGTGCCGCCCTTCCCCTCCCTCCTGCTCGAGCCGCTCGGCGATGTCCTCGAGCTGGCGGATCAGCTCCCCCAGGGTGACGGGGCGCTGCAGGGGAGGCGGCGCCACCGGGCGGCGCAGCAGGTGTCGTTCGGGCCGTCGCGGCAGGGCCACGGCGGAGGGATCCCAGCCATCGTCGTCCTCGGGGGCGAACGAGTCCTCCAGCAGCGGTTCGGGCGGGAAGGTGGCCGATTCCAGCAGCTCGGCCTTGAGCCCCACCAGCACCGAGGCGGCCAGGAAGGCCTCGCTGGACTCGGCCAGATCCCGTTCGTAGCTGCCCCCCCCGGGGGCCAGGCGCCTGGGCAGCTCGATGCGCTGGCGCAGCTGGTCGAGGAAGCCGTCGACGACGGCGATCACATCCACGTCCCAGGGATCGATGTCGCCCCGTTCGGCCGCGTCCTGGAGCAACCGGATGGCGAGTCTGGCGCCCGCTTCTGCCACGCGCGATGTCCTGCTCGGAGGGTGCCGTCCCTGGGCAAGCTACCGGCTGCGGCCCGTCGGCACCAGTCGCGGTGATGACTGAACCGACCCCGCGGGTTCAGTCGACCGCCAGGGACAGGCCCTCGTCGCCCCCGGCCTTGGAGGACGGCGCCGAGCTCTCGCCGGCGGCCGGCAGGAGCCCCAGCTGGGCGTCCACGGTGGCCCGGTAGCGGCGCAGATCGTTCTCCAGTTCGCTGATCCGCACCTGCTGGGCCTCCACTTCGCCGGCGGTCTGCAGGGTCTCCACCTTGCGCACCACGCCGCTCCAGACGGCGTAGATCCAGGCGGCGGTGGCGCCGAGACCACCGACCACCAGCAGCAGGGCCGCCAGCGGCAGGGTGGTGCTCACCCCCGGCAGGAAATGCACCGTGGTGGCGGTGGTGTTCTCCAGGGTGAACATCACCGTGGCCAAGCCGAAGCTGAAGATCAGAAGGAAGTTGATCTGCCGCATGGAGACCCAGGCTGTGCGATGGAGGAGCGTAGGCGTCCTCCCCGGAGGATGGCTCCATGGCCCCGGGCCTGCGCAGGGTTTCGTAACCGGCCCCCGACCGGCCCCCCGGCGTGGCGGGGACGGGGCTCAGCCGAGGGCCGGGGCGTGCAGCAGGGCCGGCGGCAGGCTGCCGAAGGCGCCGGTGGCCATCACCGCCGGGACCGGGGCGCGGCCCACCTTCACCAGGGCCACCGACTCCCGCTCCACCAGAGCCTCGATCGCGGCCCGGTAGCTGTCGGTGACCAGGCGCGGGTAGAGGCCGATGCCGATGATCGGCACCAGCAGGCAGGAGATCACGTAGATCTCCCGCGGCTCGGCATCGACCAGGTGGGTGTGGGAGGCGAGCTCGGGGTTCTCCTTGCCGAAGAAGATCTCCCGCAGCATCGACAGCAGGTAGATGGGGGTGAGGATCACGCCGATGGCCGCCAGCACCGCGATGACGATGCGGAAGCTGAGGCTGTAGGCCTCGCTGGTGGCGAAGCCCACGAACACCATCAGCTCGGAGACGAAGCCGCTCATGCCCGGCAGGGCCAGGGAGGCCAGGGAGCAGACGGTCCAGAGGGCGAACATCTTGCGCATCTTCTGGCCCACGCCGCCCATCTCGTCGAGCTGGAGGGTGTGGGTGCGGTCGTAGGTGGCCCCCACCAGGAAGAACAGGCTGGCGCCGATCAGGCCATGGCTGATCATCTGGAGCATGGCGCCACTGGTGCCGAGGGCGCTGAAGCTGCCGATGCCGATCAGCACGAAGCCCATGTGGCTGATCGAGCTGTAGGCGATCTTGCGCTTGAGGTTCCGCTGGGCGAAGGAGGTGAGGGCGGCGTAGATGATGTTGACCACCCCCAGGATCACCAGCAGGGGGGCGAACTGGGCGTGGGCCTCCGGCAGCAGCTGCACGTTGAAGCGCAGCAGCGCGTAGCCACCCATCTTCAGCAGGATCCCCGCCAGCAGCATGTGCACCGGAGCGGTGGCCTCACCGTGGGCATCGGGCAGCCAGGTGTGCAGCGGCACCACCGGCAGCTTGACGCCGAAGGCGATCAGCAGGGCGGCGTAGCAGAGCACCTGGAAGCCGGTGCCGAACTCCTTGGCCGCCAGCACCGTGTACTCGAAGCTGGGGGCCCCGCCGCCGTAGAAGGCCATCGCCAGGCCGGCCAGCAGGATGAACAGGGAGCTGCCGGCGGTGTAAAGGATGAACTTGGTGGCGGCGTACTGGCGCTTCTTACCGCCCCAGATGGCCAGCAGCAGGTACACCGGCAGCAGCTCCAGCTCCCAGGCCAGGAAGAACAGCAGCATGTCCTGCACGGCGAAGACGGCGATCTGGCCGCCGTCCATGGCCAGGAGCAGGAAGTAGAAGAGCCTGGGCTTGAACGTCACCGGCCAGGCCGCCAGGCAGGCCAGGGAGGTGATGAAGCTGGTGAGCAGGATCAGCGGCATCGAGAGGCCGTCGGCCCCCACCGACCAGGCCAGACCCAGATCGGGCAGCCACTGCACCCGCTCCACCAGCTGCAGGCCGGGGTCGGCGGGGTCGTAGCCGCGCAGGTAGGCCCCCACGGTGACCAGGAAGGTGGTGAGGGCGACGCCGAGGGCGTACCAGCGGACCTGCCTGCCGTCGCCCTTGTCGGGCACGAAGGGGATCAGAAGCGCGGCACCGATCGGGAACAGAATCGCGGTGCTCAGCCAGGGAAAGGGCACAGAACGGTGCTGTCCATCTGGCCGGAGTGTAGAAATCCAGGCCTCCTACCCACCCTGCGGATGGGCGTTGTCACACACAGAAGGGCTCAGCCGAAGGCCCCGAACAGCAGCACCAGGCCGATCACGCCCCCGAAGACGATCAGGGCATAGAACTGGACCCGGCCGGTCTCGAAGTACTTGAGGCCCTCGCCGCTGCCCAGGGTGAGCAGGCCGGTGAGGTTCACCACCCCGTCCACCACCTTGGAGTCGACGTCGAGCACCTGGCGGGCCAGCCGGCGGCTGCCCTGGACGAACAGCTTGTCGTTGATGGCATCGAGATACCACTTGTTGGCCAGGAACCGGTTGATGGCCGGGAAGCGCCCCGCCACGGCGGTGCCCAGGTCAATTCGGTGCAGGGCGTAGGCCAGCACGGCCAGGCCGATGCCGAGGCTGGAGATGGCCACCGAAGCGCCCGCCAGGGGCAGGAACTCCCCCCAGCTGAAATGCTTGGCCACCTCGATGGCCTCGGCGGGATCGACCAGCTGGCCGAAGCGGCTGTTCCAGGGAGTGCCCAGCAGGCCGATCAGTACCGACGGGACCGCCAGCACCACCAGCGGGGCCGCCATCTGCCAGCCCGACTCGTGGGGATGGCTGGCGTGGGCGTGGTGGCCGTCGTCGGCGGATCCGCCCGTGGGCTGGCCGGCGGCGGTGAGCAGCTGGGCGCGGATGGTGGTGTCCTGGCCGCGGAAGGTGCCCTCGAAGGTGAGGAAATAGAGGCGGAACATGTAGAAGGCGGTCATCCCCGCGGTCAGGAAGCCCATGGCCCAGAGCAGGGGGAAGCTGTTGAAGGCCTGGCCGAGGATCTCGTCCTTGCTCCAGAAACCCGCCAGGGGGGGGATGCCGCTGATCGCAATGCAGCCGATCAGGAAGGTGGCGGAGGTGATCGGCATGAACTGGCGCAGGCCGCCCATCAGGCGCATGTCCTGGGCGAGCACCGGCTCGTGGCCCACCACCTCCTCCATGGCGTGGATCACCGAGCCGGAGCCGAGGAACAGCATCGCCTTGAAGAAGGCGTGGGTGACCAGGTGGAACATGCCGGCCACCGGGGCGCCGCAGCCCATGGCCAGCATCATGTAGCCGAGCTGGGAGACGGTGCTGTAGGCCAGCCCCTTCTTCAGATCCATCTGGGTGAGGGCGATGGTGGCCCCCAGAAACAGGGTGATGGTGCCGATCACGGCGATCACCAGCTGCACCTGCGGAAAGGGCTCGTAGACCGGCTGCAGCCGCGCCACCAGGAAGACGCCGGCCGCCACCATGGTGGCGGCGTGGATCAGGGCCGAGATGGGGGTGGGACCCTCCATGGCGTCGGGCAGCCACACATGGAGGGGAAACTGGGCCGACTTGGCCATCGGGCCCATGAACACCAGCAGGCAGAGCAGCACGGCCACCCCGGTGGGCAGGCCGCCACCGGCGACGGCCGCCGAGAGCCGTTCACCGATCTCTTCGAAGCCGAAGCTGCCGGTGGCCCAGAACAGGCCGAGGATCCCCAGCAGCAGGCCGAAGTCGCCGACCCGGTTGACGACGAAGGCCTTCTGGGCGGCGTTGGCGGCGGCATCGCGGTCGTACCAGAAGCCCACCAGCAGGTAGGAGCACATGCCCACCAGCTCCCAGAACACGTAGATCTCGAGCAGGTTGGGGCTGATCACCAGGCCCAGCATCGAGCTGCTGAACAGGGCCAGGTAGGTGAAGAAGCGGACATAGCCCTTGTCGTGGGTCATGTAGCCGTCGGAATAGACCATCACCAGCAGGGCGATGGTGGTCACCAGCGAGAGCATCACCGCCCCGAGGGCGTCGACGCGGAAGCCCATCTGCAGGTGGAAGGTGCCGGCGCCGGCCCAGTCGAACAGGACCTCGGTGGCCCCTGCTCCAGCCAGCTGCTCGGCCAGGATCGCGAAACTCAGCACCGCGGCCATGCCCACGGTGGTGATCAGCAGCAGCGCCACCGGCTTGCGCAGGCGGTTGACGGTGCGGTTGAAGGTGATCAGCCCCAGGCCGGTGAGGCAGGCCCCCAGCAGGGGAAGCACCGGGATCAGCCAGGCAAGTTCGGAAGCGGCGGACATCCTGGAGGCTCTGTTGGCGCGAGTTTAGGCAGGCCCGTCGGCCTGGCCCCGGCTCTGTGGGGGCCTGCCCATCGACCCCCGCCGGCTGGCGGCAGCCTCACCCCAGCCAGTGGGCCAGGCCCGTGCGCGAGAAGGTGGTGGCGCCGAGGCCGATCCAGCGGTGGGCCCACCAGAGGACGCCGATGGCGATGGCGATCCCCAGCTGGGAGGGCCGCAGGAATTCCGCCGCCACCAGCGTCTGGCGGCCGTCCAGCACGGCGGCGAAGGGCAGCACCGAGGTGGAGGCCCGCAGCTCCTCGAAGGCAGCCCCAAAGCGGTTGCGCAGGCGCCGGTCCCCGTTCCAGACGGCGAACAGGTGGTGGCCGATCAGCCCCACGCAGGCCACCAGCGTGAAGCTGGTGCCGATCCAGAGCAGGTGGGTGGCGCACCAGAGCACCTGGCCCACGGCCTGGGGATGGCGGCTCACCCGGATGATCCCCGTGGCGTAGAGGCGCACCTGGGGCTTGAGCACGGCCGGGATCTCGAGCAGGTTGTAAGTGGCCGGGTACAGGAACAGGAAGCTGATGGCCGTGCCGGTCCAGACCACCGGCACCACCCAGGGCTGGTCCTGCAGGTTCCAGAGCCGGACCCCGTCGTAGCGGTGGGCCAGGAAGTAGCCCACCACCACCACCGCCGAGGGAATGCTGAGGCCGGCGAACAGCAGGCGCCAGAGCCGGGCCCCGATCCGCTCCTCCCCCCAGACCCGCAGGGAGGCCCCGCCGCTGTGGATCAGGGCGAAGACCCCCAGCAGGGCCAGCATGACCACGCTGCTGTGCTGGGGGCCCGCCGGAACCAGGGGGAGCGAGGGCATAGGGAGCGGCGACCGCTGGCGGATGTGACAGGGCGATTCTCGCCACCGGGCGGGACCCCTAGAGTTCCGCACGGCCTGCCGGCTCCGGCGAACGGTCCCCCCGCGGCCTCCCCGACCCATGGCAGATCTGCCTTTCACCCTCGACCAGCTGCGCATCCTGCGCGCCATCGCCAGTGAGGGCAGCTTCAAGAAGGCGGCCGACAGCCTCTACGTCACCCAGCCGGCGGTGAGCCTGCAGATCCAGAACCTGGAGAAACAGCTCGACGTCTCCCTGTTCGACCGTGGCGGCCGCAAGGCCCAGCTGACCGAGGCCGGCCACCTGCTGCTCAGCTACTGCGACCGGATCCTGAGCCAGTGTCAGGAGGCCTGCCGGGCCCTCGACGATCTCCACAACCTGCGCGGCGGCTCCCTGGTGGTGGGGGCGAGCCAGACGACGGGCACCTATCTGATGCCCCGGATGATCGGCCTGTTTCGCCAGAAATACCCGGACGTGGCGGTGCAGCTGCAGGTGCACAGCACCCGCCGCACCGGCTGGAGCGTGGCCAACGGCCAGATCGACCTAGCGATCATCGGCGGCGAACTGCCGGCGGACCTCAACGACCTGCTGCAGGTGGTGCCCTACGCCAACGACGAACTGGCCCTGGTGCTGCCCCCCAAGCACCCCCTCTCCCGCCTGCCCGAGCTCACCAAGGACGATCTCTACCGCCTCGGCTTCGTCTGTCTCGATGCCCAGTCCACCACCCGCAAGATGGTGGACCAGCTGCTCAGCCGCTCCAAGCTCGACGTGCAGCGGCTCAAGATCGAGATGGAGCTGAACTCCTTCGAGGCCATCAAGAACGCCGTCCAGGCGGGTCTGGGGGCGGCGTTCCTGCCGGTGGTGTCGATCGAGCGGGAGCTGGCCGCCGGTACCCTGCACCGTCCCCAGGTGGCCGATCTGATGGTGCGGCGCCAGCTCAAACTCATCACCCACCCGGCCCGCTACTGCTCGCGGGCCGCCGACGCCTTCCGCCGCGAGGTGCTGCCGGTGTTCGCCAGCCCGGACAGCCCCCTGCGCCAGGTGCAGACCACGCCGGGGCTGGCCGAGCGCAACGGCGTCAGAACTGATCGGCCTCCGGCGTGATGCCGACGGCGTCATCGGCGGCGCCGGCGACGCCCCGGGTCTGGAACTTGTTGCCGGTGATATCGGTCTGGTAGACGCAGCGCACGATCGGCTTGTCGCGCACCGAACCGATGTAGGCGAAGGTGTTCATGCGCTGCTTGCACTGGCGCATCTGCTCGGCGGTGACGGCCCCCTCCTTCTGCAGCACCGACCAGTTCTCCCGGCGGATGACGCAACCGGGCTGGAGGGTCGGCTGGGTCACGAAGCTGCTGCTCGGGTTCATCGTGGTGTACAGCTCGATGTCCATCACGAAGGCGCTGGCGCCCCACTGCTTGCAGAACTCGGGGTCGGGCACCGCCATGTCGAGCTGCTGGGCGCTGGCGATGTTGCCCTGGTTCCCCTGGGTGGTGCTGGTCACGGCGCTGCCGATGCCGATGCCGACCACCAGGACCCCCGCCAGCACCGCCACCGTGGCCACGTTCAGCTGGATGTTGGGCCCGCCCCCGGTGGGGCCACCGCCGTTGCCGGCGGGGGGCCGGCCGCCGCCGCCGCCGTTGGTGCCGCGGCGGCCCTGGGGCCCGTAGCGGGGATCCTCCCGGCCGCCATAGCCGGTGGCGAAGCGATCGCTCTGGTCGTCGAAGCGGTCGGAGCGGCGGTCGGTGCGCGGGTCGTAGCGGTCGGGTCGGGGCGCGTAACCGCCCGGTTCGGGCCGGCCGGCGCTGCTGCGGGAGCGGGTCACAGGGTTTCCGGGCTGCGGGGCAGGCCCATCGAGTAGTTCAGAACCCGGGCCTCGGGGTTGTAGCTGAGTTCACCGGCCTGGAGCATCTGACGCACCAGCCCTTCGAGCTCGGAGCCGATGCGGCGCAGGCTGTAGTCGCTGAGTTCCTGGCCGGCCTGGGCCGCCACCAGCTCCCGGAACCGGGCGCGCACCTTCTCAAGGGCCGCTTCGTCCCAGAGGAACTCGTTGTCGGGATCGATGTCGAGGGTGAGCTGATCCGGGTCGGGGATGAGGTCGTCGTTCTCGACGCGCGCCGTGAACAGCCGGATGTGGCGGGTGGTGGACTTGAGCAGCGTCTCGACCATGGGCTCGGCCTCGGGGCGGGGATCGGGAGAAGGGGGTGGCACCCGTGGAGTGCTGTCGCAACTTTAGGTAGGTCGGCGGCCGATCCCGTCGCCGCGGCCCCCCGGCGCCGGTCGCCCCTGCCCTGGGAGGCCCGATAAGGTTGCTGCTGATCTCGGGTACGACATGCGGGTTGTCATCGCCGGGGCCGGTCTGGCCGGCCTGTCCTGCGCCAAATACCTCTGCGACGCCGGCCACACCCCGATCGTGCTCGAAGCCAGAGACGTGCTCGGTGGCAAGGTGGCGGCCTGGCAGGACGCCGATGGCGACTGGTACGAAACCGGCCTGCACATCTTCTTCGGCGCCTATCGCAACATGCGCCAACTCTTCGCCGAGCTGGACATCGAGGATCGCCTGCAGTGGAAATCCCACTCCATGATCTTCAACCAGAAGGAAGTGCCCGGCACCTACAGCCGCTTCGATTTCCCGGACCTGCCGGCTCCGCTCAACGGGGTGGCGGCGATCCTGGGCAACAACGACATGCTCACCTGGCCGGAGAAGATCGCCTTCGGTCTCGGTCTGGTGCCGGCCATGCTCCGAGGCCAGGCCTATGTGGAGGAATGCGACAAGTACAGCTGGAGTGAATGGCTGCGGATTCACAATATCCCCGAGCGCGTCAATGATGAAGTTTTTCTCGCCATGAGTAAGGCGCTCAACTTCATTAATCCCGAAGAGATCTCCAGCACGGTGGTCCTCACCGCCCTCAACCGCTTCCTGCAGGAAACGGACGGCTCCAGGATGGCCTTCCTGGACGGCAACCCGCCGGAGCGGCTCTGCCAGCCGATGGTCGATTACATCGAGGCCCGTGGGGGTGAGGTCCATCTGGAATCGCCCCTCAGGGAGATCCGCATCGACAAGGACGGCGCCGTGACGGGCTTCCGCATCGGCGGCATCAAGGGCCGGCCCGAGCGGGAGATCCAGGCCGACGCCTATGTGAGCGCCATGCCCGTCGATCCGCTCAAGCTGCTCCTGCCGGACGCCTGGAAGCCGTTGCCCTACTTCAGCAAGCTCGAGGGCCTGCGGGGGGTGCCGGTGATCAACATCCATCTCTGGTTCGACCGCAAGCTCACGGACATCGACCACCTGCTGTTCAGCCGCTCCGACCTGCTCAGCGTCTATGCCGACATGAGCAACACCTGCCGGGAGTACGAGGATCCCGACCGCTCCATGCTTGAGCTGGTGTTCGCCCCGGCCGCCGATTGGATCGGTCGCCCCGATGCGGAGATCGTGGCCGCCACCATGGAGGAGCTCAAGCGCCTGTTCCCCATCCACTTCACTGGCGACACCCCGGCCGTGCTGCGCAAGTCGGTGGTCGTCAAGACGCCACTGTCCGTCTACAAGACCGTGCCGGGCTGCCAGCAGCTGCGGCCCTCCCAGGACTCCCCCATCCCGAACTTCTTCCTGGCGGGCTGCTTCACCATGCAGCGCTACCTGGCCTCGATGGAGGGGGCCGTGCTGAGCGGCAAGCTCTGTGCCGCCGCCGTCGACGCCCACCTCTCCGGCAGCGGCCAGGGTCCGGCCCCCGCCCAGAGCCTGGCGACGGTGTGAGTGTGCTGGCCCCGCTGCCCCTCGACCGCTCCTCCGACCTTGAGGAGGCCTACGAATCCTGCCGCCAGGAGACGGCGCAGTGGGCCAAGACCTTCTATCTCGGCACGATGCTGCTGCCGCCGGCCAAGCGCAGGGCGATCTGGGCGATCTACGTCTGGTGCCGCCGCACCGACGAACTGATGGACAGCGCCCAAGCCCAGACGCTGGCGGCCAAGGTCCTGCTGGAGCGTCTCGATGCCTGGGAGGAGCGCACCCGAGCCCTGTTCGCCGGCCATGCCGTCGACGGCCTCGACCGGGTGATGCTGGACACGATCGAGCGCTTTCCCCAGCCCCTGCAGGCCTACCTCGACATGATCGAGGGCCAGCGGATGGATGTTCTCCGCGACCGCTACGCCAGCTTCTCCGATCTCCAGCTCTACTGCTACCGGGTGGCGGGCACCGTGGGTCTGATGACCCAGGAGGTGATGGGGGTCGATGCGGCCTACACCTCCGCACCCTGGAGCGAGCGCCCCGACACCTCCGAAGCGGCCGTGGCCCTGGGCATCGCCAACCAGCTGACCAACATCCTGCGGGATGTGGGTGAGGATCGCGGCCGCGGCCGCATCTACCTGCCGCAGGAGGATCTCGACCGCTTCGGTTACTCCGAAGCCGATCTGATGGCCGGGCGTCTCAATGAGAACTGGCAGGCGCTGATGCGCTTCCAGCTGGAGCGGGCCCGGGACTGGTTCAACCGCTCCGAGGCCGGGGTGCGCTGGCTGGCTCCTGATGCCCGCTGGCCGGTGTGGGCATCGCTGCGGCTGTATCGGGGGATCCTTGATGTGATCGAGAGGTTGGATTATGACGTCTTCAATCACCGCGCCTTCGTGCCCCGGGTCGGCAAATTGCTGGATCTCCCCCTCTCCTATGTGATCGCCCAGACGCGATGAAGCGGCGCCCCATCCGCCAGGCTCACCGCCTCAACCTCTGCCGCACCCTTTCCGCCGCCGTCGCCAACGCCATCAGCGCCGGGCTGGTGCTGCCGGGCCCGGCCCTGACCCAGTCCCTGCCGGCTTCGGTGAGTCCCCCCGAGGTGAAGGCCGTCGAGGGCCTGGGGGCTGGCTGGCCTGGCCCGATGCCCACCGGCGACCGTCTGCCCCCCCTGCCCCCCGAGCTCCTGGGGGCCCTGACGATGGAGCAGGCGGCGGCCTGGGCGGTGGATCGCAACCCCGTGGTGCGCTCCGCCTATCAGTCGTTGGTGGCCACCCAGAACAGCCTCGGTGCCGCCTATGCCAGCTGGTGGCCCACCCTCAACCTCAGCCTCAACGGCGGTCCCTACGCCTCCAAGACCTTCTACAACTACCCCTTCAGCGCCTCCGCGGGCTTCCCGACCGGCACCTCCAGCCTCGCCAATGCACGCGTCTTCGAGGCCAGTTACTTCCAGGCCATCGGCCAGATCGACACCACCTGGAACCTGATCGATCCCACCCGATCGGCCACGATCTGGCAGAGCAAGTACCTGGTGCGCCAGGCGGCTGACACCTATGTGATCACCCGCCGCGACCAGCGCCTCAAGACCCAGGCGGCCTACATCGATCTGCAGCGGGCCCTTGCCGCCGTCAAGACCGGCCGGGAAATCGTCGAGAACGACGAGCTCCTCTACCGCCTCGCCCAGACCCGGGTGCAGATGGGGGTGGCCTCCAGGCTGGAGGTCTTCAAACAACAGACCGTCCTGCTGGCCGATCGCCAGGCCCTGCTGGCCGCCGAGCAGCAGGTGGAGACGGCCCGGGCCAACCTGGCCCAGCTGCTGGCCACCCCCAGCCCCGATGCCCTCACGCCCGCCACACCCTTCGCACCCCTCGGCGCCTGGGGCCATTCCCTCGACGACTCGATCACGGCGAGCATCGCTTACCGCAAGGTGCTGGAGCAGCAGCTCTTGGCCGTTAAGACCAACGAGGCCCAGGCCCAGATCTACCTGGCCACCTACCGCCCCACCCTGCAGCTGATCACGTCCCTCTACTGGACGAAGGGGGTGGGTTACCTCAACCAGGGCCCGCCGTTCGTGCCCAATGCCCGCTCCGACGAATGGAACGGATCGGCCCTGCTGCAGCTGACGTTCACGGGCTTCGACGGCGGCCAGGCCCGCATGAACGCCGCCGCCGCCCGCCGCCAGGCGGCGGCCGCCGCCGAGACCTACAGCGCCACCCTGCTCCAGGTGCGCAGCGAGGTCCAGTCCCTGGTGGCCCAGGCCCGCTCCGGCCGCAGCATCGTGCTGGCCGGTGCTGAACGGGTCAAGGCGGCCAACGGGGCGCTGCGCCTCCAGACCCTGCGCTTCAACGCCGGCTACGGCACCATCACCGACGTGGTGCAGGCCCAGCAGGAGATCAGCCAGGCGGTGAGCTCCTACATCCAGAACCTGGCCACCTACAACGACACCCTGGTGCAGCTCAGCCGCTCGAGCGGCCTGCCGGTTCAGCCTGATCCCGCCCTTCTCCAGGCCGTGGGCGATCCCCTGCAGACCCTGCGTCTGCCGACGCGGATGGCCCAGATGCGCTGATCTGATCCAGCCTCCGCTGGCGCATGGCCCTGGCCCTGGCACTGATCTGCTCGAAGCCGGGGTCGTTGAGGATCGAGCAGACCTGGCCCTGCAGCTCGCTGGCGTTGATGTTGATCTCCATCTGCCGGATCTGGTCTCGCAGGGAGTTCTCCCGATCCGCCACCGCCCCGGACATCCGGTTGAAGGCCCGCACCAGCCGGCCGATGGCGTCGTCCGCCGGGTAGGTGAGGGCCTGGTGATCCTGGCCGTCGGCGATGGCGTCGGCGGCGGTTGCCAGCTCCCGCAGCTCCCGCCGGATGCCGCGGGCGATCAGCCAGGCGGCGGCGCCACTGGCGCTGATCAGGATCAGGGTGAGGATCACCAGCCGGCGGACCATCTCGTCCTTGGCCTCCTGCATCGGCAGGAGGGCATCCGCCAGGGCCTCCTGCTCCACGGACACGACCGCCAGCCAGTTCCATTCCGGGAAGGTGGCGATGTACAGGTGCTGCAGCACCGGAGTGGTGGAGCCCGGGGGGCGCACCATGGCCTTGCGCTCGAAGGGCACGCTATGGCCGAGGGTGCGGGGATCGGGAATGCCGCCGTTCTGCCGCAGGGCCAGAGCCAGGTCGATGCAGGCCTGGGTGTCCTGGGTCTGGTAGTTGCAGTACAGACCTCCGTCAGGGGTGATGCCGAAGAAGGCCGCCTGGTGGGTCTCGGCGGGGAAGAGGCTGGAGCCGGCAGCCAGGAGCTTGGAGGCAGCCTGGGTGCTGACGTCCACCAGCAGGGCCAGGTGGCCCTCCCCCGGTTTCCGGCCGGAAAGGATCGTCAGCCGGGCCATCCGCCATTCCCCATCCAGCTGCAACATGGCGGTGCGACTCATCTCTTCGGCCGGGGCTCCCTTGAAGAGGTGGTCGAAGTCCTCCACCGTGGCTGGCAGGGCCGGGGCGCCGGGCTCCAGGGCCTGGCCCTGGCTGGTGATGCCAGTGAGCCGCCGCCAGCTGCCGCTGCGGTCGCGGTAGTAGACGGCGGCCCGCTCCCGCAGCAGGGCCAGGGGGAGCCGCAGCCGGTCGTTCAGCAGGGCGGGGGCCTGCTCCTGGGTCAGGGGCCGGCCCTTCCAGGACAGGCGGCCTGCGGTGTCCATCCGTAACGGCGCCAGGGCCTTGCGCAGGTCCTTGGAGTCCTGAAGGATGACGCGGTTGAACTCCTCGGCCGACTTCTCGATGATCGAGGTGGTGACCGCCAGGGAGGAGAGGTTGTCGTGGTCGAACATCGTGCTGATCTCGATCCGGGCCTTCTGGGCCAGGCGGATCGAGCCGATGGTGGCCAGCGCCAGGAAGATCGCCAGGCTCACGAGCGGGCCGCTGACTCCCAGGAGCATCAGCCGTACGGACAGGCGCAAGGGTCGCCCCTTCCTCACCCCCGCTGTCCGTTGAGGCCGTCCGGCGAGCCGTTGGCGAATCGTCAAAAGGGCCTGCAACGCCATGCCTATGATTTTCCCACGTCCGTGAGATGGATCGCTTCATGACCAGGATCCTTTCCGTCCATTCCTTCCGCGGTGGAACGGGAAAATCCAACCTCTCGGCGAATCTGGCGGCCGCATTCGCAGCCCGAGGGCTCAGGGTCGGCGTCTTCGACACCGATCTTGCTTCACCAGGTATTCATGTGCTGTTCGGGTTCACGGCGGGGCCGGAATCCCATACGCTCAATGATCATCTTCAGGGTTCGATTCCGATTGAAAAGTGCTCCCATGACGTGACCCCAGCCTCGATGGCGGGGAGCAAGGGGCGCATCTTCCTAGTGCCTGCCGCCATGGAGGGCGACCGGATCGCCCGGCTGCTGCGGGAGGGCTATGAAGTCGAGCGGCTCAACGATGCCCTGTTCAGCCTCGGCCAGAGCCAGCGGCTGGATCTGCTGATCGTGGACACTCACCCTGGGATCAACGAGGAGACCCTGCTCACCACCGCCATCTCCGATTGCCTGGTGATGGTGATGCGCCCCGACCAGCAGGACTACCTCGGCACGGCCGTCGCCATCGAGGTGGCCCAGCGACTGATGGTGCCGGAAGCCCGCCTCGTGGTGAACAAGCTGCCGGCCCATTTCGATGCCGAACAGGTGCGCGCCCGGGTGGCCCAGAGCTATGGCATTCCGGTCGGAGCGATCCTGCCCCTCAGCGACGATCTGCTCACCATCGCCAGTGGCAGCCTGGCCCTGGTGGATGTCCCCTCCCACCCCTGGAGCACCGGAGTGACCCAGCTCGCTGCCGACCTTGCCGATGCGCTCCTCTGAGCCCGACACGGACCCGGACAGCACTGGCGACGGCCTGGCGCCCCTGCCCCTGCCGGAGGGCCCCCTCACCATGGCCCGGCTGGTGGCCCTTGAGCCAGCCGCGCTGCGCCGATTGCTGACCACGGGCCTGCGGGCCGGCCTGACGGAGGCCGAACTCGACGCCGGCTGTGCGGCGGCGGCCGCCCCCGGCCAGGAGCCGGCCGACCTCCGGGCGCGGCTGCAGGAGCGGGGCTGGCTGGGCTGGGATCCCGACCGTCAGCGCTGGCGCACCCGGCTCGGGGCCCCCACGGCGGGGGCTCCGCCTCAGGGCTGATCCGCCAGCGCCAGCCATTCCTCCAGCACCGGGTTCACCCGGGAGGGATTTTCATCGTGGGGGCAGTGGCCGAGGCCGCTCAGGATGCGCAGCTCGCGTACGGCGGCGAAGGCCCCGGCCCAGCGCCGGGCCTCGGCGACCGGCTCCCACGGATCCGCCTCCCCCCAGAGCAGCCGGACCGGGCCGGGCAGTTCCGCCAGCAGGTCCGGGGCGAGGCGGTCGCGGAAGAGGTTGATGAACCCCCGGAAGCTCTCGTCGGCACCGGGGCTGCGGGCCGGGATCAGCAGCAGCTGCACCAGCTGGTCGTCGATGCCGTCGCCGGAGGGGTAAGCGGCGCCCAGCACCCGGCGGATCACGGCCGGATTGACCAGCCAGCGGAACAGGCGGCCCGTGAGCCAGCGCTGGCGCACTAGGCGCTTGAGCAGGGGCCGGCCGATCCGGCGCAGGGGCGGCTGCTCACTCAGGCGGCGGTCGTCGAGGCTGCGCTGGGCGCAGTCGATCAGGATCACCTGGCGGGCGTCGTCCCCGAGCCTGGCGGCCGCGGCCAGGGCCACGACCCCCCCGATCGAATTGCCCACCAGCTGGACCGGCCTGCCGATCACCTCCCGCACGAAGGCGGCCACCTGGTCGGCCCACAGATCGATGCCATAGCGCAGCGCCAGCCCGTCCTCGGGCTCATCCTCGAGCCGGGAGGGGGGCTTGCTGCTGGCCCCGAAACCCACCAGGTCGATGGCGTACGCCGGGCGCCGGCCGGCCAGCGCCGGCAGGTTGTGGCGCCAGTGCTCCTTGCAGGCGCCGAAGCCGTGGATCAGCAGCACGGGCAGCGCCCCGCCGCCCTCCATCTCCGGTGCCGTGGGCCTGTGGCGCACGTAGCTGACCGTCTGCCCCTGCCACGACCAGCTGCCCAGCCAGTCCGCCGGGTAGATCGTGCCGGTGTCGGCCGGGGCTGGGACGGACATGGGGCCTGACAGTGGGGGACTCAATGGGACCCCTTCCAGGGTTCGACCCTGCCATCTTCGATGGCCCAGATCCGATCGGCGTCATCGAGCAGGCGCAGGTCGTGGGTCACCAGCAGCACGGAACTGCCCCGTTTGCGGCAGAGGTCGCCCAGCAGGGCCACCACCTCCTGCCCGGAGGTGCTGTCGAGGGAGGCGGTGGGTTCGTCCGCCAGCACCAGATCGGGCTCGGGGGCCAGGGCCCGGGCGATCGCCACCCGCTGGCGCTGGCCGCCGGAGAGCTCGGAGGGGAAGTGGTGCAGACGGTGGCCCAGGCCCACCGCCTCGAGCAGGACGGTGGCCCGGTGCCGGCGCCGCTCGGGGTCCGGCTCGCTCAGCTGCAGCACGAGCGCCACGTTCTGCAGGCTGGTGAGGGAGGCCACCAGGTTGTGGCTCTGGAAGATGAAGCCGATGCGGCGGCGGATCTCCACCCGCATCCGCTCGCTGGAGCGGCGCACCTCGCTGCCGAGCACCCGCAGGGAGCCCTCCTGGACCGATCGCAGGGCCCCGACCAGGGTGAGCAGGGTGCTCTTGCCGCTGCCGGAGGGCCCCACCAGCAGGGTGATCTCGCCGGGGTTCACCGTGAAGCTGATCCCGTGCAGGATCTCGCTGCGCAGCGGACCTTCCCCGTAGGCGTGGCGCAGATTCTCGGCGACGACAGGCAGCATCGGGATCAGAAGACGCTGGCGGGATCCGCATCCCGTAGCTTGTTGAGCGCGATGGCGGCCGCCACGGCGCAGACGCCGATGGTGAGGCTGAACACCAGCACGGTCTTGCCGGTGGTCATGACGATCTGGATGCCGGAGACGGCGGTGAGGAAGGCATAGAGGGCGGCGCTCGCCACCAGGGCGGGAACAAAGGAGGAGATCGCCAGGATCGAGGCCTCCTGCAGCACCAGGAGCAGCAGGAAACGGTTGCGGAAGCCCAGGGCCTTGAGGGTGGCGTACTCGTGCAGGTGGTCGCTGACATCGGTGTACAGCACCTGGTAGACGATCACCCCCCCCACCAGCAGGCCCATGATCGTGCCGAAGCCGAAGATGATGCCGAAGGAGGAGCTGGTGTTCCAGTAGTTCTGCTCGTTGGCGATCAGTTCGGGCTTGGTGAACACCTGCAGCTGGCTGCCGTAGAGGGCCCGCAGATGGCGCTGGACAGGGGCGACGGCGGCCGGATCGCTGACGCGGATCAGGCCCATGGAGATTTCGCCCTCGTTGATCTGCTTGTAGGCGAGCTGCAGGGCCGTGGTGTCGCTGCTGATCAGGTTGCTGTCGGCGGCGAAGGTGGAGCCGAGGCGGAACAGGCCCACCACCCGGAAGGTCTTGGAGTAGTCGGAGAGGATCATCGTCTGGCTGCCCTGGGCCTTGACCGCCGCCGCCACCGGTCCGGTGTTGCTGTTGCCGGCTGCATCGAAGAGCACGTAGCCGGGGGTGCGGATGCGGTCGATCTGCTCGCGCACAGGGGCCAGATCGAGAATCTGCTGGTCGGGATCGAAGCCGATCAGGCGCAGGCTGGTGGGCTTGATCCCGCCCATCTGCTGGGCGTTCACATTGGCGACATAGACGGGGATGACATCGCTCACCCCCGGCACCCCCAGCGACTGATACAGCTGGGACTGGGGGAACTGCTGGAAGGCGCCGCTGTCGCGGGTGCCGGGGCTGATCACCACCAGATCCGTGATCAGCGCCTGGTAGAAGGTGGTGGCGCTGGTCAGCAGGCCGGACTGGAAGCCCAGCTGCATGAACATCAGCAGGGCGGCGAAGCCGATGCCGGTGACGGCCACCAGGTAGCGGATCGGCTGGCGCTTCAGCTGCAGCCAGGCCACCGGCAGATCGCCCAGGCTGCGCCTCAGGGAGCGGCCGATCACGGCAGGAAGCGGACGTTCACGTTCAGCCCGCTGAGCCTGGCGAGGCGGGCGGAGTCGGCAGGGCTCAGGGCGATCTTCACCAGCACCACCCGGGCATTGACGTTGTTGTTGGAATTGACGCTGAACAGGTCCCGGTCGGAGACCTCCCCGGTGATCTCCTGCACCCGGCCCTGCAGCTTGCCGCTGAAGCCGCCGCTCTCCGGCCAGATCTCCACCGGCTGGTCGGGGCGCACCTGGGGGATGTCGCTCTGGAACACCTGGGCCCACACCTGCATGGCCCCGACCTGCCCGATCTGGGCGAGCCCCTGGTCGGTTTCCTTCATGCCCGGCCAGCTGTAGATCCGCAGCAGCTTGCCGTCGAGGGGGGAGCGGATCTCGGCGTTCCTCAGCTGGCTGCGGGCCTGGGCCAGGTTGGCCTTGGCCACCGCCACGTCGGCGACGGCCACCTCCCGGTCGACCGGACGGACGGTGAGGTTGTCGTAGAGGGTGCCCTTGAGGGCCTGGATGTTGGCCTGGCCCTGGGCGAGGGCCGCATCGGCCTTGCCGAGTTCCTCCTCGGAGATCGCCCCGGCCTTGAACAGCTCCACGCTCTTCTGCTGGCTGATCTTGAGGTAGGGAATCACCACCTGCTCGGCCTTGAGATCCGCTTCGGCCTTGGCCCGGGCCCCCTGGCGGGCCCCCGCATCCACCTGGGCCAGCTTTGCCTCGCTGAGGGCCAGCTGGCTTTCGGCCTGGACGACCCCCTTGCGCAGACTGGCCCAGCTGCTGAGGAAGCCCAGCAGCTGGCCGCGGCGGATGGTCGCCCCCTCGGACACCAGCCACTTGTCGACCACCTCCGAGCCACCGCTGTTGCCCGAGGCGGTGGACAGGGACACGACGCCCCCCTGGGGGGTGAGGCGTCCGAGGGCCGTCACGGCCCGGGGCGCCAGGGGCGGCGGCGGCGGGGCCGGGCGGTGGCTCAGCTGCCAGCCCGCCAGCCCCAGCACGGCCAGCACCGAGACCGTCACCAGCTTCTGGCGGCCGCTGCCCCAGGCACGCTCCCGCCAGAAGCGCTGCAGGCCCTGGAGCCTGTCGACGTGCGGCGCTTCCGTCACGAACCGAGGGGCTCCGGGCGCGCCATGGTAACCGCCGCTTCCGAGCTCAGCCAGCGGCGGTGCATGCGGCGGTACTCGATCGAGAGGATGTCGGAGGCCACATGCCGCTCCTGGGTGAGATCCAGGGGGACGGGGGTCGGGCGCTGGCTGCGCACCACCCCGTGGTCCTCCTCGAAGATGGTGCGCGAGATGGCGATCGACTGCGCCTCGCTGCCGGGGAGCCGGAAGCGCTTGCGTTTCGAATACTTCACCCAGCGGGCCAGGGTGTGGGTGTCGCTCTGGGGCAGGCTGGCATTGAAGAAGATGAAACGCAGCTGGTCGCCGATGCTGGTGTCGACGATGTTGAGGTTGGGGTAATAGAAGCTGAAGGTGGTGGTGGCGCACAGGGGACCGCTCTGGCCGCTCAGGGTGCGCAGCAGCTTCAGGGCCCCCTTCACCGGCAGCTCGAAGCTCACCGTGGCGGCGATCATCCGATCCTCCTTGCGGAGATCGACGGGAACCGACAGGGGTGAATCCTGGCTGGCGAAGGTGCCCTTGTGCACCCAGTAGGCATGGGAATTGTCGAGGTTGGACTCGATCACCCGGCTGTAGTGGGTCTCCCAGTCGAAGCTGCTTTCCACATGGCCCCAGGCCTCGTCCGGGAAGACGGGCAGATCGGGCAGCAGGGCCGGATCGGGCGGGCCGGAGCCCCACCACATCCAGATGAAGCCCCGGGATTCGACCGCCGGCCGCTCCCCCACCAGGTCGCTGCGGGCCGGAGGACTGGCGCCGGCCGGTTCAGCGGGGGCTTCCAGGCAGGTCCCGTCGGCGGCGAATTTCCAGCCGTGGAATGGGCAGCGCAGGCAGCCGCCCTCCTCCAGCTGCCCCAGGGCCAGGGAGGCTCCCCGATGGGGGCAGCGGTCGCTGAACAGCCGGGGCAGGCCTTCGGCATCCGGGAAAAGCACGAAATCGTGGCCCGCGAAGGGGACGGCGACGGGGCCCTTCCGGAAGGCGAACGAAGAGGCGACGGCATACCAGCAGTTCTGGGCCAGTTGAGACACCTGGGGAGGGGATGTCTCTGAGGCGCTCCCAGCCAATGACATGCTCTGCCGATGCTGCGCGGATCTTAGGCGAACCGTCCCGATCGAGAGTGCGACACCCCCTAGATTGGCGCCGCCGCCAAGGTTGGGTCGCCCCACACTGCCGTCCGCATGATCCGCAAGTGATTCGCAAGCTGCGCAGTCCTCTGGCGATCGTGTTTCTCACCCTGTTGCTGGACAAGCTGGGCGAAAACATCGTCTACCCTCTGCTCCCCTTCATCCTCGAGAAGTTCTCTCCCGACGGACTCACCCTGGGGTTGCTGGCCTCCACGGCCACCCTCTTTTCCGTGCTGGCGTCACCGATCATCGGCTCCCTCAGTGATGCCTGCGGCCGGAGGCCGGTGATCCTCCTGTGCGTGGCCATCAACGCCCTGTCCCTGTTCATGTTCGGCCTGGCCGGAACGCTGGGACTGATCTTTCTTTCCAGGGCGATCAACGGCGTCTCGACAGCGACGGTCGGCACGGCCCAGGCCTACATCTCCGACATCTCCACACCCGCCAACCGGGCCCGCAACTTCGGCATCAGCGGCGCCGCCTTCGGCCTCGGGGCCATCGCCGGTCCGGCCCTGGGGGGGGCGCTGGTGGGATTCGGCATGCGCATTCCGGTGTTCGTGGCCGCCGGCCTGGCGGCCTACAACTTCCTGATGGCGTTTCTCTATCTCAAGGAGACCCTGCCGCTCCAGAACAGGCCCCGCTTCCAGTGGTCCCAGATCAACGGACTGGCCCCGGTGATGGCCCTGCTGGCGCTGCCGAAGGCGAATCGCGTGGCGCTGGCCTTCTGCTGCTTCAACTTCGCCTTCAGCGGCTTCACCACCCTGCTGGTGCTCTATCTCAAGGATCAGTTCTCCTGGTCGGCCTCCCAGTCGAGCGGCATCTTCGTGATCGTCGGCCTCACCGTCACCTACGTGCAGGTGGCCCTCACCGGCCCGCTGGTGCGGCGCCATGGGGAGGCCCGCCTCAACATCTACGGCCTGGTGGCGGTCGCCGCCGGCATCGCCCTGATCCCCCTGGCCCGGGTGTTCGGCACCGCCGCCGCCGTTGTGATCGTTACGGCCGCCGTGATGCTGTCGGTGGGGGCGGCCTGCGTGATCCCCACGGCCCGCAGCCTGGTCTCCCGGCTGGTGCCGGAGAACCGGCAGGGGGTGATGCTCGGCAGCCTGCTGGCCCTCACGGGCCTGGCCAGTGCCCTGGGTCCGATGCTGGCGGGGGTGCTCTACGACCAGTCCCCCACCCTCTGCTTCCTGCTTCAGGCGGTGGTCTGCCTGCTGGGGGCGCCCCTGCTGCGCGGCATCAGGGAACCTGCGCCGGTCCCCGTCGACATCGCCGGCTGAACTTGCCTGCTGCATGGGGGCGCGGGGCGCTGAGCAGGGCGTCTCAGACCCGGGCGTGCTCGCGCATCATGCGCCGGTACTCCACCAGGATCAGGTCGGACTCGATCAGCACCTCGTGGGAGCCCCGGAAGCTCACCCGCTTGGGCTCCTGTTCGCTGATCACGGCCGCGTCCTCCTTGGAGATCTGCAGGCCCGTGTCCAGGGTGATGCGATCGAACAGCCGATTCAGCACCGGCGTGGCGGTGAGGAAGTTCCGGCCGTTGGTGACCCGGACGGTGGTTTCGCCGTCGTTGTCGGGCACGTGGGCCTGCAGCGCCGCCAGGGTCACCGCGCCGAAATGGATGATCGAGACCACCACGTTGGGGTAGAGGAAGCGGTACTCCTTGTAGGCATTGGCGCTGTCCCCCTTCAGCAGCAGGCGGGTGAGGCCATTGAGCTTCTTGACCTTGATCGGCATGCGCCCGTAGAGGCTGCCGGGTTCCACCTGCACCGGATAGTGCTCGAGGCTGAAGTCGGTGGCCGGGTCCACCCGTCCGATGCTGCTGCCGTGCACGAAGGCGGCGTGGGTGGGGTCGATGCCGTTCTCGATCGTGCGGGTGAAATGGGTGGCGTAGGTGTAGGCCATGTCACCGCCGGCCCGCAGGGTCAGCCCGTCCAGTTCCGGGATGTCGAGCACATCGCCATCGGGGCTGGCCTGGCGGCCAGCCAGCCACAGCCACACGAACCCGTGCCGCTCCCGGGTGGGGAAGGTGCGCAGCCGCGCCTGGCGCGGGATGGATTCCTCGGCCCGCAGGGCCGGGATGTGCACGCAGGTGCCCAGGGCGTCGTACTGCCAGCCGTGGTAGGGACAGACCAGGCGCTCCCCCCGTGCCCAGCCCGCCGCCAGGGAGCAGCCCCGGTGGGCGCAGCGGCCATCGAAGGCCAGCACCCGGCCACCGCCGTCGCGCATCAGCACCACCTCCCGGCCCTGGAAGCGGTGGGCCAGGGGCTGGTCGCCCACCTGGCTGGAGAGCCCGACGGCGTACCAGCAGTCGGTGGGCCAGGGCGAGGGGGGCTGCATCTCAGGGCGTGGGAACGGGGGCGGCGGCCGGGCAGGCCCGGGCCAGGGCGCGGCGGTAGGCCAGGATCAGCTGGTCGGAGGCCAGCAGCAGCTCATCCCCCTGGGTGCTCCAGGATGGGCCGGGGGGCTGGGTTTCCACCACCGCCTTGTCCTCCTCGTAGGTGTCAACCGTGTTGCGGATCGAGTTGCCGTCGGCCCAGCCGTAGGGGAGGAAATTGCGCACCCCGATCCACTTGGTGAGGGTGGTGTGGTCGTTGACGGGGATGTTGCTGGCGAAATAGATGTACTGATACCCCTTCCAGTTGAAGTCCAGGGCGATCCTGTTGACGTTGGGAAGGTAGCCGGTGAGGGTGGAGCTGGAGTGGCTTCTTTTCCTTTTGACGATGTACTTCAGCAGGCCCACCCGGGCCGGTGGCTTCAGCTTGTGATGGGTGGACACCAGACCCGGTTCGCTGACGATCTCCAGGCTTTCCACGCTTGCGTCCTCCCGGTTGCCGAAGAAGGGCCGGTGCACGAAGGGGGCATGGGAGGTGTCCAGCGCCGACTCCACCACCCGGCTGAAGTGGGCGTTCCAGGTGTAGGACCCGCTCACCGCCCGCCAGCCCGGCTGATTCAGTTCCGGGAAGGGGGGAATGGGGACCTCGGAGGCCCGCCCGGCCTCGCCGGGAAAGATCCAGACGAAGCCCGACTGCTCCCGGACGGGGAAGGTGGCCATGCGGGCCAGGGCGGGGATGGCCGTTCCCGGCGGATCGGCCGGAATCCGGACGCAGTGCCCGTCCACGTCATAGCTCCAGCCGTGGTACGGGCAGCGCACGCAGGAGCCCTCCACCCAGCCCCGGGCCAGGCTGGCGCCGCGGTGGGCGCAGTAGTCGGCCAGGGCATGGGCCTGGCCGGCCGTATCACGGAAGAGGAGGTAGCGGCGCCCCAGGAGGGTGACGGAGACGGGTTGGTCGCGGAGCCCGTGGGCATGCTCCACCGCATACCAGAAGTTCTCGAGTCCCTGGGTCATTCCTTGGGTCGCTCTTGAGCCAGGTGTGACACGGGTTCCACGGGTCGACCGACCCTGTTTAGCACCGATGGGGCCTGGATCCAAGATGAACCGGCTGAAGGAATTGCTGAACGATTTAGAATCGGTTCCTGTTGAGCGGCGACCGTTGCGCAAGCTTCACCTAGACCCCGGTGAGTTCGCCTACCGAAGTGGAGACAGCGGTCAGGAGGTGTACCTCGTCCGCACCGGGGCGATCGAACTGGTCACCCTCTATCCCGAAACCGGAGAGGGTATCGACGGGAGCCACGGCCCGGGCCATGTGTTCGGTGAGGTGGAGCTCATCGACGGCCGCGCCCGCACCCACACCGCCAGGGCCGCCAAACCCACCGAATTGCTCGTCTTCAACCGCGACGAGCTCATGGATCTGCTGTTCGAGCATCCCGAGCGGAGCCTGGTGCTCGGACGCAGCGTCTTCGACCGCCTCCGGGATCTCTACACCAACGAGACCCTGGAGTCCGACCTGGCGCGTCTGCGCGAGGAGATGCAGGCCAGCATCCGCGAGGCGGTCGTCGCCCATGAGGGCCGGGTGGTGCGCAGCCACAGCGGCATGGCCGCCATCGCCGTTCCCATCGTGCTGATGGTGCTGCTGGCGATCGGTTCCTACTGGTACTTTCACCGAGGCTGAGCCCCGTTCACGCAGCCCATCTCCCCTGGCCCCGTTCCATGAGCATCCAGCCGGTCCCCCCTGAAGACAAGGAGCACGCCCTCTCCGAATTCCGGGAGCTGATCAGTGCCGACGTGGAGGCCGGTATCGACAACCACGAGCGCCGGATGACCCGGATGGGCTTTCTGTTCCTGGCGATCTTCGTGGGCGTGGTCGGGCTGATGGCGGTTCTTCCCTGAGGCCGTCCCCCAGGCCCCCGCCCTCCTGCGGGGCCGTGGGCCATGGGTCATGGGTGACGAACGGCGCTCAGCTCAGACCGCGGCCTTCTGGTTGGCGAGCAGGCTCTTCAGCTTGGCCAGTTCACCGGCCCAGCGGGGATCGGGGGCGCCTTCACCGACGGCGTCGGCGTGGACCACCTTGTTGACGCTCTTGCGGGCGGCCGTAGGGGCGCTGCCGGGACGGCGGTCGCCGCCGGCGGCACCGCGGACCTCACGGCGCTGCTCGGAGATCTCGATGCGCAGGGTGCTGCCGCCGAAGTCCTTGCCGTTGAGCTGGGCGATCACGGCCTCGGCCTGGGCCAGGTCGTCGACATTGGCGAAGCCGAAGCCGCGGCAGGTTCCGGTCTCGCGGTCGTTCACCGCCTTGAAACGCACCCCTTCTCCCACGCTCGAGAAGAGAGCATCCAGCTCTTTGGCATCAAAGGTTTGCGGCAGGTTGCCGACATAGAGACGAACGCTCATGGGGAGGGGCTCAGGAAAGGGAAAAAACTCTGGCAGGCGGTGCGATCGCGCCATTGCATCCAGCAGTTAATCACGCCGGGGGGCCGACTCCGATCCGGGTCCCCGTCGCTCCAGCCAGAGTCGGGCGGCGGCAACGGCCTCGTCGATCGCACCCTGGTCCGTCGACTCCGCTGTGTCCATCGCTGCGGTTCCACCCAGTCGACCGAAGGCCCGTTCGGCCGTGAGGTGGTCGATCAGCTGGCCCAGCCGGGGACCCGGCGGGATGGCCAGGAGCTGCTGCAGCCGGCGGCCGTCCAGGGGCGGGCGGGGATGGAAGAGGCGATCTGCCGGGTCCCGCCAACGTTCCATGGCCGCCCGTGCCGCCCCGGGATCGATCTGCAGCAGCAGGGCGGGGAGATCCTCCTCCAGCTGGCGGTGTAGCAGCAGCCGCTCCGCCTCGGCCAGGCTCTCCAGGGACAGCCGTCCCTCGGGCGAGGCGCTCCGCTGGAGCCGTTCGAGCCAGTCCCGCAGCCGCTGGCAGCGCTGCTGAAGGCGCCGGCTGGCTCGCAGCCGCTCCAGGGTCGGGCCGTTGAGCACGGCCGCCAGCCGCGCCAGCGGCAGGGCCCAGGCCTCCGGCGGCGTCAGCCCGCAGGCCTGCAGCCGTTGCGGCCCCAGGGGCTCCAGCCGGTCCTCGGACCCGTCGGCGGCCCCCCAGGGCTGGAGCAGCCCCGCCTCCAGGGCCCGCCCCAGCCCCCGGTGCCCCTCGGGGGCGGCCGCCAGCCGTTCCAGCTCCGCCAGCACCCGCTCGCCGGCGACGGTGGTGATCCGCTGCCGGTGGCGCCCGATCAGGGCCCAGGTGGCCGGAGCGATGCGGAACGTAAGTTCGCAGGCCAGCCGCACCCCCCGCAGCAGCCGCAGGGGGTCATCGAGCAGGTTCGCTTCGCTGATGGCCACCAGCCGGCGTGCCGCCAGGTCCGGCAGCCCGCCGCAGGGGTCGATCAGCCGCAGATCCGCGACCGATCCGCGGCCCTGAAGCTGCGCCCCTTCCAGGGGCAGGGCGATGGCGTTGGCGGTGAAGTCCCGGCGGGCCAGGTCGGCGGCCAGATCCCCACCGGCGCAGCGGGCCAGGTCGATCGTCCAGCCCTTCAGCACCAGCCGGGCGATCGAGCGCTCCTGGTCGAGCACCACGCAGCTGCCCCCCAGCTGCCGCCCCAGGCGCCGGGCCAGGTCGATGGCGTCCACGGGCACCACCAGGTCCAGATCCGGCCGGTCGGCCAGGCGTCCCAGCAGGCCGTCCCGGACCGCTCCCCCCACCAGCGCCGTGCCCGCCGGCAGCTGCTGGGGGGCCACCGGCCAGGTTTCCGGCGCCAGGGCCCGCCACAGTTCAGGGACTTGACGTCCCGGCTCGCACGCCACAATGGGCGCCCTGCTGGGCCGCGGCGGCATGTGCATCTGCGTGGATTGCCACTGGGTCGAGCGGTGTCAGGCCTACCACGCGGTCGAGCGTCAGCACGGCGTCGCCCACCTCAATCCCCAACCCGACTTCCGCCCCTGCCAGCCGCGCATCCACGTGCAGGTGGTCGATCTCGATGTCGCCGGCACCAGCGTGGGGGTGGAGTGGGACGTGCGGGCCTGCTCCGACTTCCGCTCCGATCCGGGCCGCTGGCGTCGCTGCCGCCCCGACGGACCGCTGCCCCCATGAGCCTGCTTCCCGATCCGGACGGCCGCCGCTGGCTGCTGGCCCTGCACAGCTCCAGCGAGAGCCTCGGCGTGGGGCTGCAGCGCCTCGGGGCGACGGCGCCCGAGCGGCTGGAGACGTTCCCCCTCGGCCGCTCCCTCTCCAACGGGCTGTTCGACTGCCTGGAGTCGGTGCTGCCGGCCAGCGCGTGGCCCCAGCTGGGCCGCCTGGCGGTGGCCACCGGCCCCGGAGGCTTCACCGGCACCCGCCTGACGGTGGTGCTGGCCCGCACCCTGGCCCAGCAGCTGGCGCTGCCCCTCGATGGGATCAGCAGTTTCCGCCTGATGGCCCGCCGCCTGCTCACCGGATCAGAGCCGCCTGGCGGTGACGGCCCCTTCTGGCTGCTGCAGGAACTGCCGCGGCGCGGTGTGGTGGCGGGGCTCTACGGCGCCGACCCCGGCCAGCCCGGCGGTGTCGCCGAGCTGGAGGCGCCCCGTCTCCACCGCGACAGCGAGGCACTGGCCCCGCACCCGATCCATCCGGCCCTGGTGCAGCTGCCGGAGGACGTGATCCAGCTGCTCGGCTTCAGTGGGGCGAACGCCGCCGCGGGTCGGGACGCCCCCTGGCAACCGGTGCTGCCCCTCTATCCCACCAGTCCGGTGGAGGCGCTCCCATGCTGAGCCCCCCCGGACCCCGACCCGGTGCAGGTCCCCAGCCCCGGCCGCGCCGGCGTCGCTCGCGCCGCCCCTCCCCTGCCCCCCTGCCCCCGGCCGTCGCCCCCCAGCGCTCCCGCCGCGGGCCGCGCCGCCGGCGACCCGTTTCGGGGCGGGTGGTGCTGGCGGGCCTGGCGGGACTGGCCCTGCTGTGGCTGTCGCGGGGCGGGTGGTGGCCCACGCCGCCGCCCCCCCAGATGATTCTGGTGCTGGGGGGGGATGCGGATCGGGAGGCGGCGGCCGCCCGCCTGGCCCGGGTGGACGGCCTGCCGGTGGTGGTCACCGGCGGCACCAACCCCGAATACGCCCACTGGCTGTTCCTGCAGAAGGAGGGTCTGTCCCCCCGCCAGGTTCAGCTCGACTACCGGGCCCGTGACACGGTGTCCAACTTCACCTCCCTGGTGGATGACCTGCGCAAGGCCCGGATCCGCCATGCCCTGCTGGTCACCTCCGCCGACCACATGGAGCGGGCCCTGCTGGTGGGGCGGATCGTGGCCGGCAGCCGCGGCATCCATCTCACCCCGGTCCCCGTGCCCTGCGGCGGGCTCTGCGTCGTCGAGGGCCGGCGGCGCCTCTGGGGCGACGGCGCCAGGGCGGCCCTGTGGGTGGTCAGCGGTCAGGACATCAGGCCGTGGGTGGAAGAGCGGGTGGCTCCCTGGCTGGAAAAAGCAGGGATCCGCTGATCGGGCCGAGGTCGAGCATCCGGTTGATCTGCTCCTGGGCGGCCCGGGTGGTGGCGTCCAGGTCGGGGCGGCGCCGGGAGGCCGGCGGCGGGATCGGGGTGCCGATGCGGATGTGGACCGGCACCAGCCGGGGGCCGTGTCCACCGGGTCCCAGGGCCCGGTGGCTGTTGATGATCGCCACCGGCAGCAGCGGTACGCCGGCCCGGGCTGCCAGCAGGGCCGCCCCCGGCTGGGGCTGGTTGACGCGGCCATCCGGCTGGCGGGTGCCGTCGAGGAACACGCCGGTGGCCCAGCCCTGCAGCAGCCGGTCGGTGGCGGTGCGGATCGCCTCGCGATCGCCGGCGCCGCGCTCCACCGGGTAGGCGCCGCAGGCCCGGATGATGGGGCCCAGCAGCGGCACCCGGAACAGCTCCGCCTTGGCCATGAAGGCCACCGGCCGGCCCAGGGCGTGCCCCAGCAGCGGCGGGTCCAGGTGGGAGCCGTGGTTGGCCACCACCACCACGGCCCCCTCCAGGGGCACGTGGTCGTTGCCGGTGGTCCGGCCCCGGAACAGCAGCCGGAACACGGGGAACACCAGCAGGTAGCTGATCAGCCGGTAGGTGAGGCTCGGCTTCGGTGTGCTCAGCAGGGCGGGGGGGTCGGCCGGGGGCCGGCGGCGGCGTCTCACTGGCCCAGGTCGGCGGCGGTGGCGATCTGGGCAGTGCCGAGGCCGGGGCAGCTGCGCTTGATCAGGCCGGAGAGCACGTTGCCCGGACCGATCTCCACGGCGGTGCTGATCCCCTCGCCCTGCAGCCGTTCCATCGTCTCCCGCCAGCGCACCCCCAGGGTCATCTGCCGGCGAAGCCGGTCCTTGAGCACCGTGGCGTCGGTCTCGGGCCGGGGATCGGCGTTGCTGAGCACGGGGATCCGGGCGTCGGCGAACGGCACCGCCTCCAGTTCGGCGGCGAAGGCCTCGGCGGCGGCGGCCATGAAGGGGGAATGGAAGGCGCCGGACACCGCCAGGGGGATGGCCCGCTTGCAGCGCACTGTGGCCGTGACGCTGGCCACCGCCTCCGGGGTGCCGGAGAGCACCACCTGGGCGGCGCTGTTGTCGTTGGCGATGACCACCCCCTCGGTGGCGGCCACCGCCTGCTCGAGCTCGTCCCGGTCGAAACCCATCACGGCGGTCATGGCACCGCCGCCGGCGGCCGCCATCAGTTCGCTGCGGCGGCGCATCAGCTGCAGGCCGGTCTCGGCATCGAAGACCCCGGCGGCGTAGAGGGCCACCAGCTCACCCAGGCTGTGGCCCGCCACCAGCCGGGCGCTGCGGCCCTGGCCGTGGAGCGCATCCACCAACAGGCTTTCGACCACGAACAGGGCTGGCTGGGTGTTGCGGGTGTCGTTGAGTTCGTCTCCGGCGCAGATGGCCAGCAGGTCGCGGCCGAGCAGCTCGGAGGCCCGATCGAAGCGCTCCCGGGCCCCCGGCAGGTCGATCACCCCCTCCGCCATCCCCGGCTTCTGCGAACCCTGTCCCGGAAACACCCAGGCGATGGCCATGCAAGCCTCCCGTTCAACGGCAGGAGATTAGGGCTCGGCTGGGGGGCCCCCAGGACCACTCCAGCGGAACAGGGCGGCGCCCCAGCTGAGGCCGGCGCCGAAGCCGCTGCTGGCGATCAGGTCGCCGGCGCCGACCCGCCCATCTCGCACCGCTTCGTCGAGCATCAGCGGGATCGTGGCGGCGGAGGTGTTGCCGTAGGCCGAAAGGTTGCTGAGAACCCGCTCGGCGGGCATGGCGAAGCGCTCGGCCACGGCGTCGAGGATGCGCTGGTTGGCCTGGTGCAGCAGCAGCCAGTCGACGTCCGCGGCGGCGGTTCCCGTGGCCTCGAGCAGCTCCGCCAGCACAGCGGGCACCTCGCGCACGGCGAACTTATAAACCTCCTGACCGTTCATGTGGATGGGCGCGAAGCCGCCCACCTGGGCCGAGAGATTCCCCACCAACGGCTGGTGCTCGACCACCTGGGCCAGGGTGAGGCAGGCGTTGCGGCTGCCGTCCGAGCGCATGCGGAAGCCCACCAGGCTGTCGCCGGTGGGGTCGCAGGCCTCCACGGCCAGGGCACCGGCCCCGTCGCCGAACAGCACGCAGGTGCGGCGGTCGTCCCAGTCGAGCCAGCGGCTCAGCTGGTCGGCGCCGATCACCAGCACCCGCTGCATCGTGCCGCTGCGGATGTACTGGGCGGCCGTGATCAGGGCGAACAGAAAGCCGCTGCAGGCCGCCGTGAGATCGAAGGCCACCGCCCGGTGGGCCCCCAGGGCCGCCTGCACCCGCGGGGCGGTGCCGAACAGGTCGTCCGGGCTGGAGGTGGCCAGCAGGATCAGATCCACCTGCTCGGGGGCCCAGCCCGCATGGGCCAGGGCCGCCCGGCCCGCCTCGGCGGCCAGGCTGGTGACGGTCTCACCAGGGCCGGCCACGCGCCGGGCACCGATGCCGGTGCGGCTGCGGATCCAGTCGTCGTTGGTCTCGACCCGCTCGCTCAGCTGGTCGTTACTGATGCTGGCGGCGGGGAGGGCGCGTCCGCTGCCCACCAGGGCCATTCCCCGCAAGGCGGCCGTGGTCCCCGTCGTGTCTGACCCGAGCGGCACCCATTCGGTTCACAGGTGGGCTCAGTCAACCACAGGTGCTTGCCACTCCGGCGCTCCCCTTGCCGAGGGCGTGCAGGTCGTCCATGACGCCGTGGCTGGCGGCGGAGTGGGCCAGCCGCAGGGCGCTCACCACCGAAAGGGCCCGGCTGCTGCCATGGCCGATGACGCAGACCCCGTCGACCCCGAGCAGCAGCGCGCCGCCGTGCTCGGCATGGTCGAGGCGCTTCTTGATCCGCACCAGGTTGCTGCGCAGGAAGGCCGAGCCCACCTTGCCCCGCCGACCCCGGGGCAACTCGGCCCGCAGGACGTCCAGCAGGACGCTGCCCACCGATTCGAGGAATTTCAGCAGCACGTTGCCGGTGAAGCCGTCGCAGACCACCACGTCGAAGTCGCCGGAGAGGATGTCGCGCCCCTCGCAGTTGCCGGCAAACACGAAGCGCTCGTCGCCCGCCAGCAACGGATGGGTGCGCAGGCAGAGGTCGTTGCCCTTGCACGCCTCCTCGCCGATGTTCACCAGGCCGATGCGGGGGCGCTTCACCTGCAGCACGTCACGGCTGTAGATGTTCCCGAGCAGGGCGAACTGGTGCAGCCATTCGGGCTTGCAGTCCATGTTGGCCCCCACGTCGAGCACCAGCACCTGCTGGCTGGGGTCCTTGGTGGGGAACAGGGCGCCGATGGCCGGACGATCGATGCCGGCCAGCCGGCCGAGGCGGAAGATCGCCGCCGCCATCACCGCACCGGAGTTGCCGGCGGAATAGACGGCGGTGGCCTCGCCTTTCTTGACCAGGTCCATGGCCAGGTTGATGCTGGCGTCGCGCTTGCGGCGCACCACGGTGGCCTCCTCGTTCATGCCCACCGACGGGCCGCTGGCCACCACCTGGATCAGGCCGCGCTGCACCGCCTCCTCCAGCTCCTGGCCCAGGCCCATGGCCGCCACCGCCCGCCGCAGCGGCTCCGGCTCGGCCACGAAACGGATGCGCAGGGGCAGCAGGGCCACGGCCCGCAGACAGCCCTCCAGGATCGGCCCAGGGGCGTGGTCCCCGCCCATGCCGTCCACGGCCACCCAGAGGCGCTGGCGGTCGTCGATGGCGGCGCCGGTGTGGCTGCCCTGCTGCAGGCGCCGCAGCGGATCGAACACCAGGGGCTGGAGCACGGAGCCCGCCACGTTGGTGGCGGCGCCGGCCATGCTGCCGGCCACCGACACCGCCCCGGAGGCCGCTCCGCTGGCGGTGGCGGTGGCGGTGCCCACGAGGCTGGTGACGGCGGCATTGCGCCGATACCAGATCACCAGGCGGCGGATCGTGCGGTTGGGTTTGGGGCGGTTGGAGGCGAAGCGACGGCCTTCGCGCCCTGCGCCTTCAGGATCCTTCGGTGGCAACGGGTTCAACGATGCGCTGGAACAGGTAGCCGGTGCCCCGCGCCGTGAGGATCAGCTCGGGGTTGGCCGGATCATCCTCCAGTTTGGAGCGCAGCCGCGAGATGTGGACATCCACCACGCGGGTGTCCACGTGACGCTCGGGGGTGTAGCCCCACACCTCCTTGAGGATCTCGCCCCGGCTGAAGGGCTCGCCGGAACGGCTCACCAGCAGCTCCAGCAGGCTGAACTCCATGCCGGTGAGGCGGATGCGCTCGTCGCCCCGGTACACCTGCCGCTTGTTGGTGTCGATGCGGAGATCGCCCACCTGGATCACGCCGGAGTTGGGGATCCCGGCGCCCGGGTCCTTCTCGACCCGCCGCAGGACGCAGCGGATGCGGGCCTCCAGCTCCTTGGGGCTGAAGGGCTTGACGACGTAGTCGTCGGCCCCGAGCTCGAGGCCGGTGATGCGGTCGGCCACGTCACCGAGGGCGGTGAGCATGACGATCGGCACGTCCGATTCCTTGCGCAGCTCCTGGCAGACGCCATAGCCGTCGAGCTTGGGCATCATCACGTCGAGCACCACCAGGTCCGGCAGGACGCGGTGGAAGGCCTCGATGGCCTCCTCGCCGTCGCTGGCGGTGACCACCTGGTAGCCGATCATCGAGAGGCGCGTCTCGAGGATCCGGCGAATGCTGGCCTCGTCATCGACGACGAGGATCGTTTCCTTGGCGGTGGGGGAGGCCGTCATTGCGCGGCGAGGAGAATGCAACACGGTTCCGACCCACTGAACCGGCCGGAAGGTCGGGAATTCACCGAACGCCACCTTTCTTCATACACACCGCCCGCTCCCCTTGGCCCGTCCCGGTTCCTCGTTCGTCTGCCAGGCCTGTGGGGCCAGGACGCGGCAGTTCTTCGGCCGCTGCGCCGGCTGCGGCGGCTGGAACACCCTGGTGGAACAGAGCGAGCCCAGCGGCGACACCCGCCGGCGCCGGCCGGTGGCGGCCGCCGCCGCTCCTGGGGCTGACGGGGCCGGGTCGCCGGGGCGGCCGCGCTGCTCCGAACCGATCCAGGCGGTGGGGGATCGCCCCCTGCAGCGCCTGGCCAGCGGCTACGGAGAACTGGACCGGGTGCTGGGGGGCGGCCTGGTGCCCGGCTCCCTGGTGCTCCTGGGGGGCGACCCGGGCATCGGCAAGAGCACCCTGCTGCTGCAGAGCGCCCGGGCGATGGCCTCCCGGGCCGTGGTGCTCTACGTCAGCGCGGAGGAGTCGGCCCAGCAGGTGAAGCTGCGCTGGCGGCGCCTGGCCGAGGACGGCTCCAGTGTGACGGCGGAGCAGGGCGAGAGTGAGGGTCTGCGTCTGCTGGCGGAGACCGATCTGGAGCTGGTGCTGCAGGAGCTCGAAACCCTGCGGCCCGAGGTCGCGATCATCGACAGCATCCAGGCCCTGCACGACGCCGAACTGGGCAGCGCCCCCGGCTCGGTGTCGCAGGTGCGCGAATGCGCCGCCGCCCTGCAGCGCATCGCCAAGCGCCAGCACACGGCGCTGGTGCTGGTGGGCCACGTCACCAAGGAGGGGATGCTGGCCGGCCCCAAGGTGCTTGAGCACCTGGTGGACGCGGTGCTCACCTTCGAGGGGGACCGCTTCGCCAGTCACCGGCTGCTGCGGGCCGCCAAGAACCGCTTCGGCGCCACCCACGAGCTGGGGGTGTTCGAGATGCGGGGGGCGGGCCTGGTGGAGGTGAGCAACCCCAGCGAGCTGTTCCTGGCCGGGGATGGCCCCAGCCCCGGCACCGCCACGATCGTGGCCTGCGAGGGCACCCGCCCGCTCCTGGTGGAGATCCAGGCCCTGGTCAGCCCCACCAGCTACGCCAGCCCGCGGCGCACCGCCACCGGCATCGGCACCAACCGCCTGCACCAGATCCTGGCGGTGCTGGAGAAGCACATGGGCCTGCCCCTCTCCCGCTTCGACTGCTATCTGGCGGTGGCCGGCGGCCTGGAGGTGGAGGAGCCGGCGGCGGACCTGGGGGTGGCGGCCGCTGTGGTGGCCAGCTACCGCGACCTCACCCTGCCGGCGGGCACGGTGCTGCTGGGGGAACTGGGCCTGGGGGGGCAGCTGCGGCCGGTGGGCCAGCTGGAGCTGCGCCTGCAGGAGGCGGCCCGGTTGGGGTTCGCCCGGGCGGTGGTGCCCCGCGGCAGCGCCCTCGGGCCGGTGGCGGCCGGCCTGGGCCTGCAGCTGCTGGAGGCGGCCACCGTGGCCGAGGCCCTGGTGGCCGGCCTGGGGGTCAACCCCGCCAACGGGGACTGAGCCGGGGACCTCAGAAGTACACGTCGACGTTGCTGCGGCCGGAGGACTTGAGCCAGTTCTCGATGTCCAGGTAGCCGCCTGGGTAGAGACGCACCGCCCTGGTCCAGTGCACGGCCGCCTCGTCGAACCAGCGGTCGGCCGCATCCTGGTCGCCGGTCTCCTCGGCCAGCCGCCCCCACTTCTCGTAGATCAGGCCCATGTTCTTGAGACAGGAGGGGGAGTTGCCGTTGGCATCCAGGGACTGGCGGTAGTAGTCGAGGGCCTTCTCCTCCTCGCCGTTGCTCATGAAGATGATCGCCATGTTCTTGAGGATCTCGCCCCGGTCGATGCTGTTCTCCTCGAGCTTCAGGGCCTCCTCATAGTTCTCCAGGGCCTCGGCGTAGTCGCCGTCGTTCTGGGCCGAGAGGCCGTCGCGGTAGTAGACGTAGGCCTCCTTCGCCTTGGGATCGATCGGCAGCAGCTTGACGATCAGGTCGGCCATGACCGTGAAGCTCTTGTCGATGAAATTGTCGTTGCGCTGCGAGCGGGGCAAGGGTCCAGGTCCGGATCGTCCCCCCATCCTGCCTCGGGTGGTCGGGGCAAGGGCGAGGCGGCTCCCTAGCCTGGGACGCCAGCCCCCCCCCCGCCCCGGCACCCAGCACCGGCCCCCACCGCTTGAGCGCCACCCCCCCCGCCAGCAGCTCCCGCGAGCCGTTGCTCCTCGATGTGGAGGGCATGAAATGCGGCGGCTGTGTCCGTGCCGTGGAGCAGCGCCTCCTGCAGACCGCAGGGGTCCGCCAGGCGAGCGTCAACCTGCTGACCCGCACGGCCTGGGTGGACCTGGAGCCCCGGGTCGAGGGACCCGACGGCACGGCCGCCGATCCGCTGCCCGCCCTGCTGGGCAGCCTCGAGGGCCTGGGCTTCCAGGCCCGGCTGCGCCCCCAGGAGCCGGAGCCGACCAGCCGGCGGGAGCGGCGCCAGGCCGAGCAGTGGTGGCACCGCTGGCGCCAGCTGCTGGTGGCCCTGCTGCTGCTGCTCGTCTCCGGACTGGGGCACCTGGCCGATGCCGGTCGGCTGGCCTGGGGCGGTCCCTGGTCGCTGCTGGGCAGCCCCTGGTTCCATGCCCTGGTGGCCACCCTGGCCCTGGCCTTCCCCGGCCGGCCGATCCTGGTCCGCGGCGTCCGCTCGGCCCTGGCCGGGGTGCCCGCCATGGACACCCTGGTAGGGCTGGGGGTGGCCAGCGCCTACCTCTCCAGCCTGGTGGGCTGGCTGTGGCCGGCCAGCGGCTGGCCCTGTTATTTCAACGAGCCGGTGATGCTGCTCGGCTTCGTCCTCACCGGCCGCTTCCTCGAGGAGCGCGCCCGCTACCGCACCGGCCGGGCCATCGAGGAGCTGGGCGCCCTCCAGCCCGACCATGCCCTGCTGCTCCTCGGCGACGACCCCCCCCGCCAGGTGCGGGTGGGGGGGCTGCGGCCGGGCGACCGGCTGCGGCTGCTGCCGGGCGACCGGGTGCCGGTGGACGGGGTGGTGCTGGAGGGCTGCTCACGCGTCGATGCCTCCAGCCTCACCGGCGAGTCCCGGCCGCAGGCGGTGGAACCGGGCAGTGAGCTGGCCGCCGGCCTGCTCAACCTGGAGAGCTCCCTGGTGCTGGAGGTGCGCCGCAGTGGTGCCGACAGCGCCATTTCCCGCATCGTGCGCCTGGTGGAGCGGGCCCAGGCCCGCAAGGCCCCGATCCAGGGGCTGGCCGACCGGGTCGCCGGCCGCTTCACCCTCGTGGTGCTGCTGCTGGCGCTGGTCACCCTGCTGTTCTGGTGGCTGTGGGGGTGCCGGCACTGGCCCGAGGTGCTCACCATGGCCGCGGCCACCGGCCATGGCGCCCACGGCCACGGCTCCCTGGCCCACGGCGCCCGGGCGGCCGGCACTCCCTTCAGCCTGGGGCTGCAGCTGGCCATCGCGGTGCTGGTGGTGGCCTGTCCCTGCGCCCTCGGCCTGGCCACGCCGACGGCGATCACGGTGGGCTCCGGGCTGGCGGCCCGCTCCGGCCTGCTGTTCCGGGGCGGCGATGCGATCGAGACCGCCTCCCGGCTGGAGGCGGTGCTGTTCGACAAGACCGGCACCCTCACCATCGGGCGTCCCTTGGTGACGGACGTCCGGGTCGTGGGGGCGGCCCCGGGCAGCCCGGCGGTGGCGGCTGAGGCCGCCCGGCTGGTGCAGCTGGCGGCGAGCCTTGAGCAGCACAGCCGCCATCCCCTGGCCCATGCCGTGCTGCAGGAGGCCCAGTGCCGGGGGCTCCCCCTGCTGGACGTCCTCGAGGCCCAGACCCTCCCCGGTGATGGGGTGCAGGGGCTGGTGAAGGGCTCCGGCCTGGTGCGGGTGGGTCGGCTCGACTGGCTGGCTCGTCTGGGGGTGAGTGCGGAGCCCGCTGCCACGGCCCTGCAGCAGGAGCTGGAGGCCGGTGGTGCCACCCTGCTGGCGGTGGCCGCCGAGGGACGGCTGCTGGGACTCCTGGCCGTGGAGGACCGCCCCCGGGCCGATGCCGCCGCAACGGTCAACCGGCTGCGGCGGCTGGGGTTGCGGCTGGGGCTGCTCAGCGGGGATCGGCGCGCCAGTGTCGAGGGGCTGGGCCGCCGGCTGGGCCTCAGGCCGGAGGAGCTGGCCTGGGAGCTGCGGCCCGAGCAGAAGCTGGAACGCCTGCGGCTGGCCCATGGACGGGGGGCCGTGGCCATGGTGGGCGACGGGATCAACGATGCCCCCGCCCTCGCCGCCGCCGACCTGGGCATCGCCGTCGGCACGGGTACCCAGATCGCCCAGGAGAGTGCGGCCCTGGTGGTGATGGGCGAAGGACTCGACGGCATCGTCCGGGCCCTGGAGATCGCCCGGCGCACCATGGCCAAGGTCCGCCAGAACCTGGCCTGGGCCTTCGGCTACAACCTGATCGTCCTGCCGATCGCCGCCGGTGCGCTCCTGCCGGGCTTCGGCCTGAGCCTCTCGCCCGAACTGGCGGCCCTGCTGATGGCCTTCAGCTCGATCACCGTGGTCGGCAACGCCCTGCTCCTGCAGGGTCTCCCCACGGATCCTGCGCCATGAGCGGGCGCTTTCTGGTGCTGGAGGGCATCGATGGCTGCGGCAAGACCACCCAGATCGAGGCCCTGCGCGCCTGGCTGCCGCTCAGCGGCCTCATGGCTCCCGGCTCCCGGCTGGTGGTGACGCGGGAACCGGGCGGGACGGCCCTGGGCCAGGCCCTGCGTGCCCTGCTGCTGCACCCTCCGGCTGGGGTCGCCCCCTGCAGCCTCAGCGAGCTGATGCTTTACGCCGCCGACCGGGCCCAGCACGTCGAGGAGTGCCTGCGCCCCGCCCTTGCCGCCGGTGACTGGGTGCTGAGTGATCGCTACAGCGGCTCCACCGCGGCCTACCAGGGCCATGGCCGCGGCCTGCCCATGGCCACCATCCACCAGCTCGAGGCGATGGCCACCGGCGGCCTGGAGCCCGATCTCACCCTCTGGCTCGATCTTCCCCTGGCCGGTTCCCTCAGGCGCCGCGGCGACCGGCCCGCCGACCGGATCGAGGCCGCGGGCGAGGCCTTCCTGCAGCGGGTCAGCAACGGCTTTGCCACCCTGGCCGCCGAGCGGGGCTGGCAGCGGGTCGAGGCCGGAGGGCCGATCGAGGAGGTGACGGCCCGGTGCCGCACTCTGATCACGGAGCACCTGGGTGCCGCTGGCGGACGCGGCCATGGCTGAGCTCTTCGCCGATCTGGTGGGCCAGCCCCAGGCGGTGGCCCTGCTCACGGCCGCCCTGGAGCGGCGGCGGCTGGCGCCCGCCTACCTGTTCGTCGGGCCCGAGGGCGTGGGCCGCCGGCTGGCGGCCCTGCGCCTGCTCGAGGGGGTGCTCTCCGGTGGCACCGCCGGATCGGTGCCGCTGCGGCGACGCCTGGCGGAGGGCAACCACCCTGATCTGCTCTGGGTCGAGCCCACCCACCTGCACCAGGGCCGGCTGGTGACGGCCTCCGAGGCTGAGGCCCAGGGCCTCAGCCGCCGCAGCCCCCCCCAGCTGCGTCTGGAGCAGGTGCGGGAGGTGACCCGTTTCCTGGCCCGGCGTCCGGTGGAGGGGGAGCGCTCCCTGGTGGTGCTGGACACGGTCGAGGCCATGGCCGAAGCGGCCGCCAATGCCCTGCTCAAGACCCTCGAGGAACCGGGCCATGGCCTGCTGATCCTGCTCACGGCGACGCCGGACCGGCTGCTGAGCACCATCCGCTCCCGCTGCCAGGCCATCCCGTTCGCGCGCCTGCCCCCCGCCCTGGTGCACCAGGTGCTGGCGGGCCTGCCGGCGCCGGAGGGGGCTGGGGAGGGGACAGCGGAGGGGGCCGTGGCCGATCCCCCCGAGCTGCTGGAGCTGGCCGCCGGCTCCCCTGGAGCCCTGCTGCGCCACCGTCGGGTCTGGCGGGGCCTGCCGGAAGGCCTGGCGGACCGGTTGCTGGCCCTGGGCCGGGAGCCGATGGAGGCTCTGGGTCTGGCCCGCGACCTCAGCGAGGCCCTCGATGGCGAGCAGCAGCTGTGGCTGCTCGACTGGTGGCAGCTTCACCTCTGGCGGCGGCGCAGGGAGCCGGAGCCCCTGCGGCGCATCGAGCAGCTGCGCAGCCACCTGCTGGCCTACGTTCAGCCGCGGCTGGCCTGGGAGGTGGCCTTGCTGGACCTGGGCCGCTGAGGGGCCCCTCAGGCCACCGCCCCTTCGCCCGTTTTGGGAACGGCGGTGAGCTTGGCCTCCCTGGCGCTGCGGATGGCGGCGCCGAGGCTGTCGATCTGGTCGGTGGGAGGGAGCTCGAGGCAGTACCCGGCGCCGTAGACGGTCTTGATGAAGCGGGGTTTGCGGGGATCGGGCTCGAGCTTGGTGCGGAGGTGGCGGATGTGGACGCGGATGGTCTCGATGTCGTCGTCGGGCTCGTACCCCCAGACCTCCTTGAGGATGAGGGAGGGGGCGACGGTCTGACCGTGGCGCTGGAGGAGGCAGTGGAGGAGTTCGAACTCCGTGTGGGTGAGGCGGACGGGCGCATCGAACCAGATGGCCTCGAAGCGCTCGGGGACGAGGGTGAGGGAGCTGAAGCTGAGGATCTCGTTGTGCTTGGCGGAGAGGGGGGCGCGCTCGCTGCGCCGGAGCAGGGCCTTGACCCTGACCATGAGCTCCTCGAGATCGAAGGGCTTGGTGAGGTAGTCGTCGGCGCCGGAGTTGAAGCCGCTCACCTTGTCCTTGGTGCTGCCGAGGGCGGTGAGCATGAGGATGGGGATCTTGGCCGTCCGCTCGTCGCGGCGGAGGCGCTGGCAGAGGGTCAGTCCGTCGACCTTGGGGAGCATCAGGTCGAGGAGGATGACATCGGGGCAGTACTGAACGGCCAGGGCCTGGCCCTTGATGCCGTCGGCAGCCCTCTGGACGTCGAAGCCGCCGTGCTCGAGATGGCCGGCGACGAGATCGAGCATGTCGCCGTCATCTTCGATGAGCAGGATCGAGGGCTTCATGGGAGGGGCGAGGCGTGTCGTCGTGGTGCCTGCGGGGGTGCACGGGCACGAAAGAGAATAGTGTCGCGGCTTTGCTGGAGCGCTGCAGGGGGCAGGGTGCAGGTGCTCCCCCTGGCCGCGGGTGCGGATCGGGCTCAACGCCCAGCCTGCTTGATCCGAGGCCGTGCCGATGGGCCCTGGAGACGGGCGGATGAAAATGGGAAAACTCCCCGGGCGGGATTCGAACCTGCGACCAATCGGTTAACAGCCGACCGCTCTACCACTGAGCTACCGAGGAAAACACCCGGCGGGCCGGGATCCGAAGACCTTACCTTTCGGCCCCGCCGGCGGGCAAGGGGGACAGGGAGCGGCGCAGGCTTTCGCCGCTCTGCCAGGGGCCGATCGCACCGGCTTCCATCCGGGCGGCCCCGTCGCAGCACTCCAGTTCCTCGAGACGGTGGGTGATCCACAGCGCGGTGAGGGGGGACGGGCTCCGGTGGCAGAGCCGATGGATCAGCTCCAGCACCTCCCTCTGGCTGTCCGGATCCAGCAGGGCCGTGGGTTCATCGAGCAGCAGCAGCGTCGCGGCGCTGGCCAGGGCACCGGCAATCGCCAGCCGCTGCTTCTGGCCGCCGCTCAGGGTGTGGATCGGGCGCCGCTGCAGGCCCGCCAGGCCCACCTGGGCCAGGGCGGAGGCCACCCGCCCGGCACGGGCGCCGTCGTCGAGCCCCTCGGGGAGCGCCAGCTGCAGGTCGCTGCCGCAGCTGGGCAGCAGCAGCTGGTGGTCGGGGTTCTGGAACACCAGGGCGGGCCGGCCCTGGCAGGTGATGTGGCCCGCCGTCGGGGTCAGCAGGCCGGCGATCAGGCGCAGCAGGGTGCTCTTGCCGCTGCCGTTGCTGCCCACAAGCATCCAGAGGCCCGGCCCCGGAATGCTCAGTCGGCAGTCGCGCAGGGCCGGGACCCCTTCGCCCCAGCCGAAGCGGAGTCCCTCGATCCGCAGGGGCGGCTCGACCGCCCCGGAGGTCGCCGCTGCGCTCAAGGCTCGAAGCTGAAGCCGGGACGCTTGCCGCCGCCGGCGACCGACGACTTCTCATAAATCTGCACGGCGACGACCTCGCCGCTCAGGAGGCTGACGCGCTTCTGCTCGTCCTTCTCGCAGGTGAGCTCGAGCACCTTGGGGTGCCCGCTCTCAAGCGCCTGGCGCACCTCCCCGTACAGGGCCCGGGCGGCCTCCAGCTCCTTGCGCTGGACGGCAACGGGCATGGGGCTGAGCCGGAGGGAGATCTCGACGACGTACATGGTGGAAGCTGCTGGGGGCCGGGACGGCGGGTCGGTCTGGCCCGGCCACTCTGGCGAATCGCCGGGCGTCGGGGAGGTGTGGGTACTTGTACTCAATCCCTGATGGCGACGCCCGCATCGGGCGCACAGAAAGGGCGTTCTCTTTTAAAGTCAGCATGTAAAGCTTCGTGAAGCACCTCCCATGACGATCGCCCTGGGGCGCGCCCCTGCCACCCGTGGATGGTTCGACGTCCTCGACGACTGGCTCAAGCGCGACCGCTTCGTTTTCGTGGGGTGGTCCGGTCTGCTGCTGTTCCCCACGGCCTATCTGGCCCTGGGCGGCTGGCTCACCGGCACCACCTTCGCCACCTCCTGGTACACCCACGGCATTGCCAGCAGCTACCTGGAGGGCTGTAACTTCCTCACCGCCGCCGTCAGCACCCCGGCGGATGCCATGGGGCACAGCCTCCTGCTCCTATGGGGCCCGGAAGCCCAGGGTGACTTCGTCCGCTGGATCCAGCTCGGTGGTCTCTGGCCCTTCGTGGCCCTGCACGGCGCCTTCGCCCTGATCGGCTTCATGCTGCGCCAGTTCGAGATCGCCCGTCTCGTCGGCATCCGTCCTTACAACGCCATCGCCTTCTCCGGCCCGATCGCGGTGTTCGTCAGTGTCTTCCTGATGTACCCCCTGGGCCAGAGCAGCTGGTTCTTCGCGCCTTCCTTCGGGGTGGCGGCGATCTTCCGCTTCCTGCTGTTCCTGCAGGGCTTCCACAACTGGACCCTGAACCCCTTCCACATGATGGGCGTGGCCGGCATCCTGGGCGGTGCCCTGCTGTGCGCCATCCACGGCGCGACGGTGGAGAACACCCTGTTCGAGGACAGCGACCAGGCCAACACCTTCAAGGCGTTCGAGCCCACCCAGGAAGAGGAGACCTACTCGATGGTCACCGCCAACCGCTTCTGGAGCCAGATCTTCGGGATCGCCTTCTCCAACAAGCGCTGGCTGCACTTCTTCATGCTGTTCGTGCCGGTGATGGGTCTGTGGACCAGCAGCATCGGCATCATCGGCCTGGCCCTCAACCTGCGGGCCTACGACTTCGTGAGCCAGGAGATCCGGGCGGCGGAGGATCCTGAATTCGAGACGTTCTACACCAAGAACATCCTGCTCAACGAAGGTCTGCGTGCCTGGATGGCGCCTGCCGACCAGCCGCACGAAAACTTCATCTTCCCTGAAGAGGTTCTGCCCCGCGGCAACGCGCTCTGATCCTTCCCCCACGGATCTCCAGCCCCCTCCACGGGGGCTTTTTTATGGCCCCCAAGGTGATGACCAGCCGTCGCCGTCTGCAAAGGTTGGTTACTATAGATCCGTTCCGTCAGCAGTGACGTGGTGATCGACGGAAACGCCTGATCGGAGAGCGCCGCAACGTCTGGCCCGATGCATCTTCTCCGCCGCCACGGCAGCGGCAGGATGCCCCCCGGAGCCCTGACAGTGGCGTTGCCTGTCCGACTTCGGTCGTCTTCCGCCCTTGCCGCAGGCGTCGCCGGCTGGCATCCAACCCACAGGAGGAGGTGTCCATGACCCCAAGTTGTCCCATCCAGGGTCTGCTGATCGCGGAGAATGCCGGCTGATCAAGGCCGCTGACTCCTGATCCATCGGTTCCGCGCCAGAGCGGACCCGGCGAGAGCCCCCGAGCCCGTGGCCCAGGTCGTCCTGGAACCCCACGGACTCGGGGGCATCGTTCATGTTGACCCGGGCCTCAGGTCCCCTGCGCGCTTGTCCCTGGAGTCATGAGCACGTTCCGGATCAGCGGCGCGGCGAGCTGCACCGCCTGCTTCGAGGGATGGGAATGCTCGTCCCGGTACAGGATCTCGCCACCCCGGGCCCGATAGGTGCAGTCCCCCTCGGGGCAGAACAGATCGAACAGGTCCACCACCTGCAGCTTGCCTTGGGCCTGCAGATCGCCCAGCAGGTCGTCGAGCGGTTGGCGTCGCCGCAGGGATTCCGCCCGGTCCGGCATCAGGCAGGGGCCGCCGAAGGGGGAGAACCACTGGGGCACGGCACTGGCGGGGTGGCAGTTGGCCTCCCGGGCGAAGGGCAGGCCGTTGAGCACCGCCAGGCGCACACCGCGCCGCGCCAGGCTGGCGGAGAAGTCGGTCAGGCCCACCCTCAGGGTCTGCAGGATCAGCCGGCTGCCCGGCCCCTGGCTGGGGGGCGAGAACATCACCATGTCGTTGACCAGGAACACCCAGTCGCCCGGCCGCAGCTGCGCCACCAGGCCCGGCACCACCCGGTTCCAATAGGCGCGGTTGGTGGCGACGAACGGACCGCCCCCGCCGAGGGCGGCGAAGTTGCCCACCGGAGAGGCGGCCCAGGCCGACGTGATCGTCACCGCGTACCCGTCGGCGGCCACCATCTCGTCGAAGGCGCCGGCGAAGGAGGCCGAGAAGGAATTGCCCACCACCAGCACCCGGTGGCGGGCCGTGGCGAAGTCCCCGAGGGTGCAGTCCTCGATGGCGATGGTTTTCGCCGCCTCGCCGTCGTTGGCCAGGACGCAGGGGGATCCCTGCCAGGTGCCGGCGGCACCCGCCACCCGATAGGGATCCACGAGCGATTCCACCCCCATGCCGGCGGGGATCGGGTTGCGTCCGGTGTAGAGGCTGAACGGAGGCAGGTTGTCGACACCGATCAGCAGCCCGGCCCCGGCGGCCAGGCCGCCCACCCCGATGGCGATCGTCCGGTCCCGCCGCGGCGCCCAGCTGGCCTGCCTCAGGGGCTTCTCGACCCAGCGGTAGGAGGCCACCGACAGGAGCACCATCAGGCCGATCTGGAACGGCAGCGACCACCAGTGCAGGCCGATCGTCCAGCGGCTCAGGGACAGCACCCCCCAGTGCCAGAGGTAGAGGGAATAGGAGATCAGCCCCACCCGCACCAGGGCCGGCAGGCTGAACAGCCGGTAGGCGGCCGTCCCCTGCCGCAGGCTGGCGATCAGCAGCGTGGTCAGGAGCACGGCGGCCACCGTGGCCGGAACCGCCCAGGCCAGCGGCAGCAGCATCACCGCCACCAGGCCCAGGACGGCCGGCAGCGGTGGCAGGCGGCCCAGGCCCCTGGCGGCGGCCGGCCAGACGCCGCCGAGGCAGAACAGCAGGCAGCCCGCCCCCATCTCCCACAGCCGCGGCGGCATCAGGAAGTAGGCGGCGGCCTGCTGGGTGGGATAGAGCTGAACGAAGGCGATCAGGGACGCCAGCGAGGCCACGCCCATCACGCCGAACAGGGCCCGATGGCCCCCGGCTCCGGGGCGGGCGAAGCCCGTCAGCCAGGCCACCAGCGGCAGCAGCAGGTAGACCTGCTCCTCCACCCCCAGAGACCAGGTGTGGGTGAAGGGGTTGAGTTTGGTGGCGGTGCCGAAGTAGTCGGTGGCCTGCCCGTGCAGGTAGATGTTGGAGAAGCCGAACAGGGCACTGATCCCCGTGCGCAGGGCCGTGTGGGGACGGGGGATCACCAGGCAGGAGAGGATCCCCACCACCACCACGAAGACCAGCAGGGCCGGCACGAGCCGCTTCAGGCGCCGGCTGTAGAAGCCGAGCAGCAGATCCCCCAGGGAACGGGCCGGACGGCGGGTCAGGGAGGCGGTGATCACGAAGCCGGAGATCACGAAGAAGATGTCCACCCCCAGGTAGCCGCTGGGCAGCAGCCGGTCGTCGATGTGGTTGAGGATCACGGCCACCACGGCCAGGGCCCGCAGGCCGTCGATCTCGGCCCGGTAGCCGGCCCCGGGGGAGAGGGGGGTGTCGCTCACGCCGGCATCGCCTCGCCACCGTCCCGATGGCGGCCCAGCACCACCAGGCCCACCGCGGTGGGCAGCAGCACGGTGCACACCCGCAGCACAAGGGTGACCGCCAGCGCCGCCGGCCGGTCGACACCGAAGGCCACCGCCAGGCCAATGGCCGTGGCCTCCGCGGTGCCGACCCCCGCCGGCAGGAAGGAGAGGACCCCGCCCAAAGCCATGGCGGTGCGGATCACGGCGGCCTGGGTGAGGGCCAGGGGATCCCCCTGCAGCTGCAGCAGGCCCATCAGCGCTGACGCCTCGATCAGCCACACCAGCGCCGCCAGGGCGGTGCCCACCAGCAGGGGCCAGGGCCGCAGCAGCCGCCGCAGCCGGCCCACCGCCCCGAGGGCCTCCCGCAGCAGCCGGGTCAGTCCGTGCCAGCGCCGGTGGGCCGGCAGCCGGTCGAGGAACGCCTCCAGGCGCCGCAGGGCGGCCGGGTGGGTCAGCAGCCAGGCGCCGATGGCCAGGGTCGCCCCGCCCGCCGCCAGGGCCGGCAGGATCCGCCCCCCGAGCCCCCAGGCCAGCACCAGCAGGGCTCCGGCCAGGTCGGTCACCCGTTCGGCCAGGGTCACCCCCACGCCGACCTGCATCGGGATGCCGTGGCGGCGCTGCAGCCACAGCCCCCGCAGAGCCTCGCCGCTGCGGCCGGGGGCGGCGACCAGGGCCAGGCCGGCGACGTAGATCCGGCTGCTGGGCTGCCAGGCCAGGGGGTGCCCCAGCTGCCGCAGATAGAACTGCCAGCGCTGGAATAGCAGCAGATAGCCCGCGGCCACCAGGGCCGGTACCAGCGCCCAGCACCACCAGGGCAGCGCCCCCAGGGAGCGCACCACATCGGCGAAACCGAACCAGATGCTGAGCCCCAGGTAGAGCGCCAGGGTCACCACCAACCCCAGGAACCAGCGCTTCCTCATCGCCGGGCTCGCCGCCGGCGGGGCGGAACCGGGACGGACAGCCACAGGCTCACGGGGTGAAGCGCAGCTTCTGGGCCGCATACAGACACATCCTCGCCAGGATCAGCCCCTCCTTCACATGGGCGATGTTGGAGCTGCCGTAGCTGCGCTCCTGGTACCGCACCGGCACCTCCACGATCTTGAGGTTGAGCTTGGCCGCGCCGAAGAGCAGATCGAAGTCGCCGAAGGGGTCGAAGTCGCCGAAGTAGGCCCGCCCGGCCTTGAGGCGCTCGTAGTCGGCCTTCCAGATCACCTTGGTGCCGCAGAGGGTGTCCTTGAGCCGCTGGCGCAGCAGCCAGGAGAAGGAGGCCGCGAAGAAGCGGTTGGCGGCCGTGTTCAGCGGCGGCATGGCGGCGCTGCTGCGGGGGTACACCAGCCGGCAGCCGTTGACGAACTCCCCGCGGCCCTCGGCCAGGGCCTTGTAGAACCGGGGCAGATCCTCGGGACGCACGGTGAGGTCGGCGTCGAGGATCATCAGCACCTCCCCCCCGGCCTGGTCGAAGCCCAGCCAGACGGCGTCGGCCTTGCCGCGGCCGCTCTGGCGCAGGGCCCGCAGCTGCAGCGGGCCGCTGTAGGAGGCGCAGACCCGCTCGATCTCTTCCCAGGTGGCATCGGAGGAGTGGCCCTCCACGAACAGCACCTCAGTGGCCGACCCCAGCAGGGGCATGCGCTCGATGGCGGCGGCGATGTTGCCGGCCTCGTTGCGGGCCGGGATCACCACGCTGACGCTGGGGCGGCGCTGGGCCGGGGTGGCGGGCCGGGCCACCAGCCAGTGGGTGAGCCCGAACTGCTCCAGCACGGGCAGCTGGCTCAGCCAGCGGTTGGCCAAAGGGGCGAGCAGGGGGATCCGGCGGGGCAGCAGGCAGCGGTGCCCCTGCTTGAGCACCTCCCAGCCGGCCAGATCGAGCAGGTTCTGCACATCCCGGGGGGTGAGCCAGCTCTCGGGCGGCTGGGGCTGACGCAGGCGCAGCCCTTCCGCCGCCTTGAGCAGGGGCTGCCACAGCCAGTTGTGGAAACTCACCACCAGCCGGGTGCGGTCATGGCAGAACGCCGCCAGCCGCTCGAGCACCCCCTGCACGTCCTCGAGGGTGTTGAGGGTGTTGGCCAGCAGGATCACGTCGAAGGGGGCGCTCTCCCCGATCGCCTCCGGGTCGATCGTCGCCGCCTCGGCGCAGACGATCCGCAGGTTGGGGTGGGCCGCCCGGGCCGCGGCGGCGATGGTGGGGTCGCGCTCGATGCCCACCCCGTGGGCCGGGTGGGTGGCCGCCAGCAGATCGCCAAGGCCGCAGCCGATCTCGAGCACCCGCAGACCCGGGGCGACCAGCAGCTGGTGCAGGCGGTTCAGGTCCTCGTAGTAGGCGCGGTTGCGGCGGTGGAACCGCTGCAGTCCCTCCGGCTGGAGCGTGCCGTTCATCGCAGCAGGGCCAGGGTGCCCGCCACATCGAGCCGCAGGCCGCGGGCCACGATCCGCAGCGTCCGCAGGGTGCGATTGCCGGGGTCGAGCCGGGCGGCGGCATCCAGCGCCACCTGGGCCTGGCCGGGGTGGAAGCGGTAGAGCTGCACGAAGCCGAGGGCCATCAGGGAATGGGGATTGGTGGGTTCGAGGGACACGATGCGCTGCAGCGTGTCGACGGCCCCATCGGCGTGCCGCTGCAGCGCCTGGGCCAGGGCCAGACCATAGAGGTCCTCCAGATCGGCTTCCCCGGGGTCGGCGCCAGTCTCCTGCAGCCTGGCCCGCAGCAGCCGCTCCCCCTGGGAGAGGTAGATCTGCTGGGGGTCGCGCTGGTTGATCTGCCCCACCTGCCGGAACAATCGGTCGAGATCGCCGGCCCGCAGCAGCCTCCCGAGTTCGACCAGCTGGTCGATGCGGTTGGGGGGTGCCACGGTGTCCATGTTCTGGGTCTCCGTGCCCTGGGCCTCCTGGGCACCACCGCCGGCCACCGTCAGCGTCAGGGGGGCGCTGCGCAGGGCCAGCGGCCGCCCCTGGCGGTCGAGGGCCCGGGCCCGGAGCCGGTAGGACCCCACAGGCAGCCCGGCCGGCACCACCAGGACCAGCCGTTCGCGCACCTCCAGGCAGCCGGTGGGGGCGGCGCGCACCATGCCCTGGCCGATGCCGCGGTCATGGCGCCAGGCTGGCGTCTCCCGGGCGGCGACCTGGCCGGAGGGGACCACCGGCTGCGGCCGCCAGTCGAGCAGCAGCAGGCCGTCCCGCAGCTCGGCCGCCGGGCCCCGCAGACGGCTCACCAGCACCACCTCGCTGCCCGGCCGCAGGGGGGATGGCGGCTCGACGGCCAGGTCCAGCGCAAGGTCCCGCTCCGGCCTGCAGGCCACCGGGAGCACCTCCAGGCCCAGGGTCCGCCGCTCGAAGAGCTCGGCGCTGCTGCCATCCGGCAGGGGCCAGCGGCCGGCGGCCTGGAAGGCGGGTGATCGACGCACCAGGTCGTCCAAGGCGGCCTGGCGTTCATCGCTCATCACCCCCTGGTCGCCTCCCTTGAGCAGGAACCAGTCGAAGCCGGCCAGGTCGCCGTCGAGCTGGTCGACGGGGGCCACGGTCTGGCGGGCGGCGACGCGGAACTCCTGGCGGCGCCCTTCGGCGTCGAGGTTGAAGGCGTTCAGCCCCTGGCTGTCGGGCAGGACCGCCAGGGTGGAGAGCTGGTGGGGACTGCGCTGGCGGATCGTGGCCACGATCGCCTCCAGGGGCCAGGGGGGGCCGGCGACGGGCGGGCGCGGCGGAAAGGCGGTGGGATTGGCCGCCAGGGCGAACTGGCTGGCCAGCGCCCCCCAGATCCCGATCGCCACCACCGCCAGCCTCCAGACGGGGGTCCAGCGGCCGGTGGCCGAGGCCAGCACGACCCCCAGGCCGAGGCACAGCTGGGGAACCAGGGGGAGCACGAAGCGGAAGTCCTTGGTGCTCATCAGGGTGGCCAGCAGCAGGGCACCGAGGGGAAAGCTCAGCCACCAGGCGAGTCCCCGCCAGGCCAGGGGGCCGGCGGGGATGCGGCGGTGTCGCCACCAACTCAGAGATCCCCCTGCCACCACCACCGCCACCAGGGCGGCCCCGGCCATGGTCGGCAGCAGGCGGGGGTAGAACAGCCAGCCCGCCAGGGTGTTCGCCTCCAGGCCGTCCTGGTAGAGGACGCCCCACTGGCGGGCCTTGTTGACCGTGGAGAGGATCGTCAGCCAGTTCTGGCTCCACCAGGGCCAGGCCACGGCCGTCGCCGCCGCCGCCGCCAGCAGCCCCTCGGCCAGCCGACCGAAACGGGCCCGGGGGCCCGGCCGGCCCCGCCGCAGCAGGGGCGCGATGGCCCGCCAGGCCAGGGCCAGCAGGGGCAGCCAGAGCATCACCAGGCCGGTGGGACGGGTCAGAACGACCGCCCCGAGGCCCAGCCCTCCGCCCAGGCTCCAGAGCCAGGGGCGTCGCGGGCGGCCGAGCACCCGCACCGTCAGCAGCCACCAGGTGGCCGTGAGCACGGCCGTCAGGCTGAAATCGATCAGGTAATCGCTGCGCTGGTTCAGCAGGGCCGGTGCGACGGCGCAGAGGAAGGCGGCCCAGAGGCCGGCGGCCCGGCCGTGGGCCAGTCGCTCCAGGCCGTAGAGGCTGCCCAGGAGCAGGGCCTGGAAGAGGCTGTTGGAGAGGATGGCGCTGCCATACCCGGGCCCCAGCAGGCTGAACACCGGTGCGGTCACCAGATAGGTGAACGGCCCCCGGTAGGTGGGGGTCTCGGCCCAGAGCCGTTGCCACCAGAGCGGATCGAAGGGCGCCGCCTCAGCCAGCACCTGCCAGACCCCCAGGGCCCGACTCAGGTGTTCCCCCTGGTCCCAGGCCGGCGGCTGGGCGTGGCGCTGCAGCCAGAGCACATCCAGCAGCACCCCCGCCAGCCACAGCCCCAGCAGGATCCACCCGTCCCGGCCCCGTGCCCGTCTCATCGGGCCGCCCCCGGGGCCTGGGCCAGCACCCAGGGCTCCAGCTCCGGGGCCTGCAGCCGCACGGGCCATCCCGACGGCAGCTCCCGGCGCCGGATCCACACCCGCTCCCCGGGGAGCACCCGCTCCGCCGGACCGATGCGGGCCGTGAGCCGGGGGCTGGCCAGGGCCACCAGGATCAGCCCGGCATGCTCCTTGCCGCTGAGGGGGAGACCGGCCACGGCCGCGATCGGCCCGGCCGCCAGCGCCGCCCTGGCCTCAGGGCGCTCCAGGGCCTGCCGTTGCCGGGGGCTGCGATCGGTGAACAGGCCAGCCTGCACCAGCAGGGCCAGGGCCAGCCAGGGGCCGATCAGCAGGGCCCCCAGTCGGGGGGAGCCGGGGCGGCACCAGGGCACCAGGGCCCAAGCCAGCCCCAGGCACCCCGCCGCCACGGCGAACAGCTGGGGAGACGGGGGCAGGTCTGCCACCGCGTTGGCCACCAGGCGGCCGGCCGGGGTTCCGGGCCAGAGCACCGCCAGCGACGCCAGCCCCAGCGCCAGCCCGAGCGCCCCGGCACCGAGGGTCACCCCCCGGGTCCAGCGACCGGCGCCGGCGCCCCAGGACCGCAGGCCGGCCGTGGCCGCCAGGGCGAGGAACGGGGTGAGCTGGAGGCCGTAGTAGGGGGTCTTGGTGCGGAAGGCGCTTAGCAGCAGCAGCATCAGCAGCGGGTAGAGCAGCAGGAGCAGGCGCCGGGGCCGCTCCAGGGGCCCGGCCAGCCAGCCCCACCAGCCCCCCAGGGCCAGCAGGCTCCAGGGGAAGGTGTTGGCCGGCAGGTTCCAGAGGTAATAGAGGGGGCCCGCGCTGTAGACGTCGCTTTCGGAGAGGTAGAGCAGCTTCTGCCATAGGCCCGCCACCACCGGCAGGCCCAGCACCCGGAGGCTCAGGCCCAGCCACAGCGCCACCGGCAGCCAGCCCAGGACGAGGCCGAGCCAGAAGGCGGGCCGCCGCAGCAGGGCCCGGCGCTCCAGCAGCAGGAAGGGCAGCAGGGCCAGCACGGGCAGGGCCACCATGAAGCCCTTGATCAGGAAGGCCGGGCCGATCCAGGCGCCGGCCAGAAACGTCCAGGGCCGCTGGAGGACCTCGCCGGCCCGCAGCAGGGCCACGATGCCCAGCAGTTCCAGGGCCAGCAGCGGCATGTCCTGGCTGGCCAGATGGGCGTAGTCGAGCCAGAGGGGGGTGAGGGCCAGCACGGCCGCGGCCAGCCAGCCGGCGCCGTCCCCGTCCAGCAGCCGTCGGGCCAGGTCGGCCGTGAGCAGCAGGCAGGCCACGGCAGCGACCAGGGACGGCAGATGGGCCGACCAGGGCCCCACCCCCGGCAGCCGGCCGGCCGCGGCGATCAGCCAGGGCAGGCCGATGCTGCGATCAAAGACCACCTGGTCCCACCAGGGAGGGCCCAGCCACTGGCCGCTCTGGGCGATCCAGCGGGCCTGCAGGGCGTAGTAGCCCTCGTCGTGGGCCAGGAAGCTGCGCGGCGCCGCCGTCAGCAACAGGGGCAGGAAGGGCAGCGACGCCCACAGGGCCTTCATGGGCGGCACTCTGGCAGCACCCCCGGGTACCGGACGTTGTGCTTTCTGGCACATGGTGACGGGCTGGTCCTGGTCCTGTGCGGGATCCTTCGTTTGGCGCATTGCGCCGCTTCCGTGTGAGGAACCCATGAAACTCTTCCAGCAACTGCTGGTTGCTCCTGCAGCTCTCGGCCTGCTCGCCCCCGTGGCGGTCCAGGCGGCTGAGCTCAACATCGACGGCGTCAACAAGTACGCCTCCGAGGAGCAAGTCACCAGCATCAACCAGTTTTCCGACGTCAAGCCCACCGACTGGGCCTACCAGGCGCTCTCGAACCTGATCGAGCGCTACGGCTGCGTCGCCGGCTACCCGAACGGCACCTACAAGGGCGGCCAGGCCATGACCCGCTATGAAGCGGCGGCCCTGCTGAACGCCTGCCTCGATCGGATCACCGAGGTGACCGACGAGCTGAAGCGCCTGATGGCCGAGTTCGAGAAGGAACTCGCCGTGCTGCGCGGCCGGGTGGATGGCCTGGAGGCCAAGGTGGGCGAGCTGGAGGCCACCCAGTTCTCCACCACCACCAAGCTGACCGGTAAGGCCACCTTCATCATGGGGGCCAACAGCTACGGCGGTAACGCCCAGGTGAGCCCCGCCGCTTCCCTGCTCACCGGCGTCCCCGCCTTCGTCACCGGACCCTTCGGTCCCGCCGGCCCTGTTGTTCCCAACACCTGGCAGAACCAGGCCCGTCAGACCCAGGGCGCCACGGCGTTCAACTACGACATCCAGCTCAACTTCGACACCAGCTTCACCGGCAAGGACCTGCTCCGCACCCGTCTGCGGGCCGGTAACTTTGCCCAGTCGCCCTTCGGCGGCCCCACCGTCGGCCTGAACGCCACGGAAGCCGGCTTCGAAGAATTCTGCGGCCTGGGTGTCGACTGCGGTGACGTGGTCGCCATCAACCGCCTCTTCTACCAGTTCCCCCTGGGCAGCAACTTCACCGCCACCATCGGTGGTCGCGTCCGTCAGGACGACATGCTGGCCGTCTGGCCGTCCGCCTACCCGGCTGACACCGTCCTCGACATCTTCACCTACGCCGGTGCTCCCGGCACCTACAGCCTGAACCTGGGCGCTGGTGGTGGTCTGTGGTGGAAGAGCGGCGGCTTCAGCATCAGCGCCAACTACGTCTCTGCCAACGGTGACGTGGGCAACCCGATCGCAGGCACCCCCAACTGCGGCGGTATCGGCAACGCCTGCTCCGCCCAGACCGGGACGGCCCAGGTGGCCTACACCGGCTCCAACTGGGGCATCGCGGCGGCCTACACCTACTCCTCGGGTGGTGCCGGCACCTATGGCGGCAACGCCACGCCTCTGGCCAACACCCTCTTCCTGAACTCGGCGGCCACCAACTCGGTGGGCATCAGCGCCTACTGGCAGCCCAGCACCTCCGGCTGGATCCCCTCGATCAGCACCGGCTGGGGTATCAACCGCAACCAGTTCAACGGCACCAGCTTCGTGGATGGTGGGCTCGTCTCCACCACCGGCATCACCAACGCCACCAGCCAGTCCTGGTACGTGGGTCTGCAGTGGGATGACGTGTTCATCAAGGGCAACTCCGCCGGTATGGCCGTGGGTCAGCCCACCTTCCTGACCGCCGTCAGCGGTGGCAACCCCGTCTTCGGTGGTCCCGCCGCCGCCACCGCCATCGTCGATGGCAACTACGCCTGGGAGTGGTGGTACAAGTTCCAGGTCACCGACAACATCAGCGTGACCCCGGCGCTCTACTACCTGAGCGCTCCCCTGGGCCAGGTCTCCAAGAACGTTGGCGCGATCGGAACCACCGGTACCGATTTCAACAACTTCGGCGGCTTCATCAAGACCACCTTCAAATTCTGATCCTTCGGGATTCACTTCTCTCACAACGTCCTCAAACTCGCCCGGCTGCATTGCAGTCGGGCTTTTTTGTATGTTGTCGAACCTGGTGACTTGGGGCGCTTGATCGATCGTTACCTGAGTCTGACTTGCTGCTTGCAGGGCAAGAAACAGGACCTATACTTTCACGTGTTCCGGCATGGAACAGCACTCCTTATTGTGTGAGGAATCCATGAAGCCCTTCCAGCAACTGCTGGTTGCTCCTGCCGCTCTCGGCCTGCTCGCCCCCGTGGCGGTCCAGGCGGCTGAGCTCAACATCGACGGCGTCAACAAGTACGCCTCCGAGGAGCAAGTCACCAGCATCAACCAGTTCTCCGACGTCAAGCCCACCGACTGGGCCTTCCAGGCGCTCTCGAACCTGATCGAGCGCTACGGCTGCGTCGCCGGCTACCCGAACGGCACCTACAAGGGCGGCCAGGCCATGACCCGCTATGAAGCGGCGGCCCTCCTGAACGCCTGCCTCGACCGGATCACCGAGGTGACCGACGAGCTGAAGCGCCTGATGGCCGAGTTCGAGAAGGAACTCGCCGTGCTGCGCGGCCGTGTGGATGGCCTGGAGGCCAAGGTGGGCGAGCTGGAGGCCACCCAGTTCTCCACCACCACCAAGCTGACCGGTAAGGCCACCTTCATCATGGGGGCCAACAGCTACGGCGGTAACGCCCAGATCGTTCCGGTGCCTGGGGTCTTCCTGCCCGCCGTTCCCAACGACCCCGCCGCCGTCCTGCTGCCCGCCAGCCTGGTCGGGGCCGGAGCTGTGATTCCTTCCTTCGTGCCCGGTGCCTTCGGGGCGAACCCCGCCGGCTTCGGCTACGTCCCCAACACCTGGGCGAACCAGGCCCGCCAGACCCAGGGCGCCACGGCCTTCAACTACGACATCCAGCTCAACTTCGACACCAGCTTCACCGGCAAGGACCTGCTCCGCACCCGTCTGCGGGCCGGTAACTTCGCCCAAGGTCCCTTCGGTCAGCCGGTCGTCGGCCTGAACGCTACCGAAGCCGGGTTTGAGGAGAACTGCGGCCTGGGCGTTGACTGCGGTGACGTGGTCGCCATCAACCGCCTCTTCTACCAGTTCCCCCTGGGCAGCAACTTCACCGCCACCATCGGTGGTCGCGTCCGTCAGGACGACATGCTGGCCGTCTGGCCGTCCGCCTACCCGGCTGACACCGTCCTCGACATCTTCACCTACGCCGGTGCTCCTGGCACCTACAGCCTGAACCTCGGCGCTGGTGGTGGTCTGTGGTGGAAGAGCGGCGGCTTCAGCATCAGCGCCAACTACGTCTCCGCCAACGGTGACGTGGGCAACCCGATCGCCGGCACGGCGAACTGCGGCGGCATCGGCAACGCCTGCTCCGCCCAGACCGGTACCGGCCAGATCGCCTACACCGGCTCCAACTGGGGCATCGCGGCGGCCTACACCTACTCTTCGGGTGGTGCCGGTCTCTACACCGGCAACGGCACTCCGCTGGCCACCATCTTCCAGACCAACGCCGCCGCCACCAACTCGGTGGGCATCAGCGCCTACTGGCAGCCCACCGACTCCGGCTGGATCCCCTCGATCAGCGCCGGCTGGGGCATCAACCGCAGCAACTACAACGGCACCACCAACCTCAACGGCGCCGCGAACCTCGTCTCCACCACCGGCATCACCAACGCCACCAGCCAGTCCTGGTACGTGGGTCTGCAGTGGGATGACGTGTTCATCAAGGGCAACTCCTTCGGCATGGCCGTGGGTCAGCCCACCTTCCTGACGTCCGTCAGCGCCGGTCCCGCCGTCTTCGGTGGTCCCGCCGCCGCCACCGCCATCGTCGATGGCAACTACGCCTGGGAGTGGTGGTACAAGTTCCAGGTCACCGACAACATCAGCGTGACCCCGGCGCTCTACTACCTGAGCGCTCCCCTGGGTCAGGTTTCCAAGAACGTCGGTGCGATCGGTCCTGTGGGCTCCGACTTCAACAACTTCGGCGGCTTCATCAAGACCACCTTCAAGTTCTGATTCGTCAGAGCCTTTCCTCACACCGTCCTCTCGTTGGCCCGGCTGCACTGCAGCCGGGCATTTTTCTTCTCTGATCCCAGCCGGATCACCTCGCCTTGTTCCAATGGTCACACCGCCCCGTGACCCTTTCCCGTTCCCGTCCCTGGCACGCCGATACCTTCTGGTCTCCCCTGTCGGGGATTCCTCTTTTTGGTGTGAGGACCAATGAAACCCTTCCAGCAATTCCTGCTGGCGCCGGTGGCCCTTGGGCTGCTGTCGCCGCTTGCCGCTTCGGCCGGCGAGATCTCCCCGTCCCAGAGGGCGGAGATCTCCACCTATATGGAGCAGCAGAACATTGACAGCTTCAAGGCCTGGGAAGCCCAGAACCAGGTCACCAGCATCAACCAGTTTTCCGACGTCAAGCCCACCGACTGGGCCTACCAGGCGCTCTCGAACCTGATCGAGCGCTACGGCTGCGTCGCCGGTTACCCGAACGGCACCTACAAGGGCGGCCAGGCCATGACCCGGTTTGAGGCGGCGGCCCTGCTGAACGCTTGCCTCGACCGGATCACCGAGGTGACCGACGAGCTGAAGCGCCTGATGGAGGAGTTCGAGAAGGAACTCGCCGTGCTGCGCGGCCGTGTGGATGGCCTGGAGGCCAAGGTGGGCGAGCTGGAGGCCACCCAGTTCTCCACCACCACCCGGCTTCAGGGCGAAGCCACGTTCGTGATCGGTGCCAACAGCTTCGGTGGTAACCAGAACCTGCCGAACCCGGCCGTCGGTGTGCCGGCCGGTGCGGCCAATGCCTTCCCCGCCAACAACCGGCGCAACTGGGGCGCCACGGTGTTCAACTACGACGTCCGCCTCAATTTCCTCACCAGCTTCACCGGCAAGGACCTGCTGTACACCCGTCTGCGCAGCGGCAATGCCAACAACAGCCCCTTCAACGGCCAGCCCTACAACCTGATGGCGCTGGACAAGCTCACGGCGCCCACGGCCGGGGCGGACACCGTCTTCATCGACCGCCTCTACTACCGCTTTCCGATCGGTCGCGACTTCACGGCCCTGATCGGCGCGAAGGCCCGCGCCACCGAGTTCCTGGCGATTTCCCCCTGGTTCTACAAGTCGGAGATCCTCGACGTCTTCACCCTGCACGGGGCTCCCGGCGCCTACAACAAGGCCACCGGCTCCACCTTCGGCCTGATGTGGAAGCAGAACGTTCCCAAGGGCAAGCCCTACTTCGCGGTCTCCACCGCCTACGTCGCCCCTGTGGCTGACAACGGCAACCCCAGCCAGGGGGGCCTGCTGAACGAGCGCAGCCGCGGCACGTGGACGACCCAGGCCGGCATCGCCGGCAAGCAATGGCGTTTCGCCGTCGCCTGGAGCTACGTCCAGTGCGGCCAGAACTTCCGCCGCGGCACCTCCTTTGCCCAGCCGGCGGTCGGCTGCCCCAGCATCAACAACAACTTCCTGGGTTCGGAGGCCTACGGCAACAGCGCCGCCTACGCCAACAACTTCGCCACCACCTTCGCGTGGCAGCCCAGGAAGAGCGGCTGGATCCCCTCCATCAACCTGGGCTGGGGCTACAACGCCCTCACCCAGCCGGCGCTGAACCCTGTCCTGGCCAGGATCAACGGCATCAATGTGCCGGTGCGCGACACCGTGCCGACCTTCAACCAGTCGGCCAACCGGGGCGCCAGCCAGTCCTGGAGTGTCGGCCTGCAGTGGACCGACGTGTTCGCCAAGGGCAACGAGGCCGGCATGGCGGTGGGCCAGCCGGTGTTCACCACCTCGCTGCGCAACGGCGAGACCCCCCAGGACGGCAACTTCATCTGGGAGTGGTGGTACAAGTTCCAGGTCACCGACAACATCAGCGTGACCCCGGCCCTGTTTTATCTGAGCCGCCCCAACGGCCAGTTCACCACCGCCGGCCAGTCGAGCAGTGTGCTCGGCGGTCTGGTCCAGACCCAGTTCCGGTTCTGATCCTTCGGCTTCCCTCCTCACAGCGCTCCGGCCCCCCTCCACGGGGGGCTTTCCCTCTCCCGGGTGCTGATCACGGCCGCCCTGTCAGGACCTTGCCCGGTCCTTTCCTTCTTCCGACAGCGAGGATCATCGGGGTTTCCATGTCAGCTGCAATACCAGCCGGTGTAATCCGGCCTTTCTTCCGGGCAGGCGGATTCCTATACCTTTGCGCCGTCCCCTCCGGGGGATTCCTCTTTTTGGTGTGAGGACCAATGAAACCCTTCCAGCAATTCCTGCTGGCGCCGGTGGCCCTTGGGCTGCTGTCGCCGCTTGCCGCTTCGGCCGGTGAGATCTCCCCGTCCCAGCGGGCGGAGATCTCCACCTATATGGAGCAGCAGAACATTGACAGCTTCAAGGCCTGGGAAGCCCAGAACCAGGTCACCAGCATCAACCAGTTCTCCGACGTCAAGCCCACCGACTGGGCCTACCAGGCGCTCTCGAACCTGATCGAGCGCTACGGCTGCGTCGCCGGCTATCCGAACGGCACCTACAAGGGCGGCCAGGCCATGACCCGCTATGAAGCGGCGGCCCTGCTGAACGCCTGCCTCGATCGGATCACCGAAGTGACCGACGAGCTGAAGCGCCTGATGGAGGAGTTCGAGAAGGAACTCGCCGTGCTGCGCGGCCGGGTGGATGGCCTGGAGGCCAAGGTGGGCGAGCTGGAGGCCACCCAGTTCTCCACCACCACCAAGCTCCAGGGTGATGCGGTCTTCGTGATCGGCTCCAACAGCTTCGGTGGCAACCAGGGCCTGCCGAACCCCGCCGTCGGTGTGCCGGCCGCTGCGGCCAACGCCTTCCCCGCCAACAACCGGCGCAACTGGGGCGCCACGGTGTTCAACTACGACATCCGCCTCAACTTCCTCACCAGCTTCACCGGCAAGGACCTGCTGTACACCCGTCTGCGCAGCGGCAACTTCAACAACAGCCCCTTCGGCGGCCAGCCCTACAACCTGATGGCGCTGGATCGCGCCTTCTCCCCGGTCGGTGGAGCTGACGTCGTCAACATCGACCGTCTCTACTACCGCTTCCCGATCGGCCGCGACTTCACCGCCCTGGTCGGTGCCCGGGCCCGGAACACCGAGTTCCTGGCGATCACGCCCTGGTTCTACAACGGTGGCATCCTTGATGTCTTCACGCTGCACGGCGCCCCCGGCACCTACAACAAAGCCACCGGTTCCACCTTCGGCCTGATGTGGAAGCAGAACGTCAAGAAGGGCAAGCCCTTCTTCGCGATCTCCACCGCCTACGTCGCCCCCAACGGTGACAATGGCAACCCCAGCCAGGGGGGCCTGCTGAACGAACGCAGCCGCGGGACCTGGACGACCCAGGCCGGTTTCGCCGGCAAGAACTGGCGCTTCGCCTTCGCCTGGAGCTACGTCCAGTGCGGCCAGAACTTCCGCCGCGGCACCTCCTTCGCCCAGCCGGCGGTCGACTGCCCCAACATCAACAACAACTTCCTGGGTTCGGAGAACTTCGGCACCAACGCCTCCTACTCCAACAACTTCGCCACCACCTTCGCGTGGCAGCCCAAGAAGAGCGGCTGGATCCCCTCGATCAACCTGGGCTGGGGCTACAACGCCCTGACCCAGCCCCAACTGAACCCCCAGACCGCCCTGCTGCGCGTCGGGGCCACGTCGGTGCGGGTGCCGACCTTCGACACGGTGCCGACCTTCAACCAGTCGGCCAACCGGGGCGCCAGCCAGTCCTGGAGTGTCGGCCTGCAGTGGGCCGATGCGTTCGCCAAGGGCAATGCCCTCGGCATGGCCGTGGGTCAGCCGGTGTTCGCCACCTCCCTGCGCAACGGCCAGACGCCCCAGGACGGCAACTTCGTCTGGGAATGGTGGTACCGGTTCCAGGTCACCGACAACATCAGCGTGACCCCGGCCCTGTTTTATCTGAGCCGCCCCAACGGCCAGTTCACCACCGCCGGCCAGTCGAGCAGCGTGCTCGGCGGTCTGGTCCAGACCCAGTTCCGGTTCTGATTCCCCGGGGTCCCCATCGGTCCCTCCAGATCGGCGCTCCTTTCTCCTCACCCTTCCTCACAACCCTTCAGCCCCCCTCTCCAGGGGGGCTTTTTCATGGGCGGGCGCGGCCGGGCCGTCCGGGCGGGCCCATCGGCGATGCTGGATCCAGATGGCGCCGTCAGCGCATGGCCAGGACCTCCGCCGACCATTACGCCATCCTCGGGGTCACGCCTGGGGCCACCACTGCGGAAATCAAGGCGGCCTACCGGGCCCTCGTCAAACGGCATCACCCGGATGCCGGCGGTGACCCGCGCACGATCCTGGCCCTGAATGCGGCCTGGGAGGTGCTGGGCGACGGGGACCGGCGCCGCCTTTACGACCACGGAGCGGGCGTCGCGGCACCGGCACACCCCGCCGCGGCGGGCTCCGCGACGGCCAGGGGGCCAGCGGCGCCTCGCCATCGCGGCGTCGGGGCCGCCAGTGACGAGGAGCTGCTGGGCTGGCTCCAGCAGGTGTACGTGCCGATCGACCGGCTGATCGGGCAGGTGATCAATCCCTTCCCGGCCCAGCTTCGCTCCCTGGCCGCCGACCCCTACGACGACGCGCTGATGGGGGCGTTCTGCGCCTTCCTCGACCAGAGCCGGCAGCGCATGGAAAAGGTGGAGGCCCTCTACCGCTCCCGGGCCTGCCCAGCGGCGGCCAAGGGGTTCGGCCTCAGCCTCTACCACTGCCTCAGCCAGGTGCAGGATGCCCTGGTGGAGCTGGAGCGCTACACCATGGGCTATGTCGACAGCTACCTCCATGACGGCAAGGAGATGCTGCGGGAGGCCCGGCTGCGCCGCAGCCGTCTGAAGGAGGAACGGCGCCGAGTGGAGCTCTAGCTGGCGGGCATGGCCTCGAGCTGGTCGAGCCGCAGCCACACGTCGGGAACGGGCAGGCGCCAGCGCAGCTGGGCGTGCTCCCCCTGGATGGCCAGGATCTCTCCGGGCCCTTCGAACAGGTAGCCGGGGGGCACCGGGTCGCTGGCGCCGGCCTCCAGGCTGTTGGTGTAGGCGGCTCGGTTCACCCGGACCAGGGCACCCTTTTTCAGGCTCGGGGGAGCGGCAGGCGCGGACTCAGCCATCGTGGGGAGGAGGGATCAGCCCAGGTTAGGGCCGCCAGAACCTAACCTCGGCACTGGATTCCGCTGGAACGGTGGGCATGCGACTGCTTCTGCTCGGATGCACCGGTTTCGTCGGCCGGGAGCTGGTGCCGTTCCTGCTCAACCTCGGCCACCAGCTCACCCTGGTGAGCCGTCGCCCCCGGCCCGACAGCGAGGCGGCCGACCCCCGTCTCATCACCCTCTGCTTCGATCCGTCCGACCCGGCCAGCTGGCGCCAGCCGGCGCTGCTGGAGGCCCTGGCGGCGGCCGATGGGGTCGTCAACCTGGCGGGGGAGCCGATCGCCGACCAGCGCTGGACGCCGGCGCACCGCCAGCGCCTGCTCGACAGCCGCATCGGCACGACCACCCAGCTGGTGGGGGCGATGGCGGCCCTGACCACGCCGCCCCGGGTGCTGGTGAACGGTTCGGCCGTGGGGTATTACGGCACCAGCCTGGAGGCCGCCTTCACGGAGGCCAGCCCCCCCGGCGATGATTTCCTGGCCCGCCTCTGTGCCCGCTGGGAAGCCGCCACCCAGGTCGCCCCCGAAGCCTGCCGCCTCGTGGTGCTGCGCGTGGGCATCGTGCTTGGGCCCGATGGCGGCGCCCTCGGCAAGATGCTGCCCGTGTTCCGGGCCGGTTTCGGCGGGCCGGTGGGCAGCGGCCAGCAGTGGATGAGCTGGATCCATCGCCACGACCTCTGCCGGCTGATCGTCACCGCCCTTGAGGACGACGCCTACGCCGGCCCCTACAACGCCGTGGCCCCGGAGCCCACCCGCATGGGGATCTTCGCCTCCAGCCTCGGCCGTGCCCTCGGCCGGCCCAGCCTGCTGCCGGTGCCCGGCCCCCTGCTGCAACTGCTGCTCGGCGATGGTGCCGCCGTGGTGCTCGAAGGGCAGCAGGTCCGCCCCGAGCGGCTGCTGGCCCAGGGATTCCACTTCCAGTACCCGGAGCTCAGCGCTGCCCTCGCCGCTGCCACCACCCCAGCCCACCGCTGAGCAGGGCCGCGGCCATCAGCAGGCCGATGGCCGGCGTGAACAGGGGCTGCCACAGCCGCTGGAAGAGCTCCAGGGGAGCATCCAGCCGCTGGCCATGCAGCACCACCGCCACGGCGAAGAACAGGGCTCCCGCCAGCACCAGGAAGACGTCGGCCACCAGCACGACATCGAGAACGCGGCGCACCTGCGCGACGGGGCCGGTGGAGGGAGTGCTCATGCCTGCGGGGTGAGCCGGGAGGGGGAAATCCCCGGTGAGCCCAAACCTAAACTCGACCGTGCTTGGTGTCCCGTGTGCCCCTTTCCCCTGCTCCCAGGATCCTGCTGATCAGCAATGGCCATGGGGAGGATCTCAATGGGGGACTGATCGCCGATGGCCTGCGCCAGTGTGATCCCGGGCTGGAACTGGCGGCTCTCCCCATCGTCGGAGCCGGCTCACCCTACGGGCGCCGCGGCATTCCTCTCCTCTACGCAGGCCGCACCCTGCCGTCCGGGGGCATGGTGTACCAGGGCCTGAACCTCTGGAAGGACCTGGCGGCGGGCTGGCTGCAGCAGAGCCTGGCCCAGCTCTGGACAGCCTGGCGCCAGGGCCGCCGCTTCGACCTGGTGGTCAGCATCGGCGACCATGTCCCCCTGATCTTCGCCCTGCTCACGGGACGGCCGACGGTGGTGTTCCTGGTTTCCACCTCGAGCTACTACGAGGGCCGGCTGCGGCTCTCCGCCCTCACCCGCTGGTGCTGCCGGCGGCGGCGGGTGAGGGTGGTGCTCACCCGCGATGCCTTCACCGCCACCGACCTCCAGGCCCAGGGCCAGGCCAAGGCCCTGTTCCGCGGTTACCCGATCATGGACCTGCCGCCGCCGGACCCGGGCCAGGTGGCCCGTCTGCCGGGCAGCCGCACCCTGGCGCTGGTGCCCGGCAGCCGCTTCCCGGAGGCCCTCCACAACCTGGTGCTGATGCTGCGACTCTGCGGCCAGCTGGGAGGACAGGCCGGGGCGGGCCCGTGGCGCTTCCTGGTGGCGGTGGTGGAGAGCCCCCACTGGCGGGAACTGGAACCCCTGGCGGCGGCGGTCGGCTGGCGCCTGGACGGCGACGTGCTGCGCTCCGCCGGCGGCGACCTCGAGGTGCGGCTGCTGCCGGGGGCCCTGCCCTCGATCCTGGCCGCCAGTGACCTGGTGGTGGGGATGGCCGGCACCGCCGTGGAGCAGGCGGTGGGCTTCGGGCTGCCGGTGGTGCAGCTGGTGGGCCGCGGCCCCCAGTTCAGCTACGCCTTTGCCGAATCCCAGATGCGGCTGCTGGGTCCCACGGTCCACACTGTGGGGCGGCGCCCGGCCGACACGGCCGATCTGCAGGAGGCCGCCGGCCTGATCGTCCGCCTGCTGGCCGACCCGGAGCTGCCGCAACGCTGCGCCGACGCCGCCCTGGAGCGGGTCGGTCCGCCGGGGGGCTCACGGCGCATCGCCGAGACCGTGCTTGAGGCCCTCGCCCGGGGCCCCGGCGGCTTCAGCTGAGCCAGGCCTTCACCTTCTCCAGGGCCTGCCAGCCCGGGCGCCGCTGCAGGCCGTCGGCGATCGAGCCCTGCAGTTCCTCGGCCAGTTCCGGGGCCATCAGCATCACCCGCTTGACCATCTCGATATGCTCCCGCACCCCCTTGGCGCCGGTTTCCAGCATCGCCACGCTCAGGTTGATGCGCGCCTGGGGATCCTGGGGGTTGAGCTTCACCGCGTTGCGGGCCGAGGGCAGGGCCGCCTGGGGCTGGTCGAGGAGCAGCTGCAGCCAGGCCAGACAGGTCCAGCCCGCCGACTGGCGCGGCTCCTGGGCCGTGATCTGCAGGAACTCGTCGATCAGCTCCTCGGGCGCGGCCCCCTGCTGGTAGCGGGCGATGGCCTGGTCGAAGCGGGACTCCTGCGGGGCCGTCATGGCGGCGGGGGGTGGTGGGATGGGGATCGTCAGACTCCCATGCCACGGGACCGGCCCGCCATCGACCGGCCGGGGCTCAGACGGCGAAGGAGCTGCCGCAGCCGCAGGTCTGGGAGGCGTTGGGGTTGGTGAAGTTGAAACCGCCGCCGATCAGGGCGGAGGAGAAATCCAGCTGCATGCCGTAGATGTACAGCAGGCTCTTGGGGTCGCACACCACCCGGAAGCTGGGGGCGCCGACAGGTTCGTAGGTGTAGGTCTCGTCGTCGGGAAGGATCTCCGAGCCGTCGATGAAATCCATCGTGTAGCTCATGCCGCTGCAGCCGCCCGAGCGCACGCCGACCCGCAGTACCTTCTCCCCCCCCTGTGAGGCCATCAGGGTGCCCAGCTGGCGCATGGCCGGCTCGGTGATCAGGATGCCCTTGCCATCCACACCGGTGTGGGTGATGGCCGCTTCGGCTGCCATGGTGGCGGTCGCGGTCGCTGCCGGGCTGGGGGCGGGGGTCTGGATGGAGCTGCTCATCGTTCGTTGGGGGGCGTTCGCAGAGGGTCGGAGGATGGGAGTCGGGCCGCCGGACAACGCGGTGAGGATCCACTCTATGGAGATCCCTCCCCGGTGGGTAGGCTTCGGTCCATAGAGTCAGGACCTTCACGGGAAAGCAAGGGTGCGGGTCGCCATCGTGGGTGCGGGTCTGGCCGGTCTGAGCGCGGCCGTCGATCTGGTCGACGCCGGTCACACGGTCGATCTGTATGAATCCCGCCCCTTCATGGGGGGCAAGGTGGGCAGCTGGGAGGACCCGGACGGCAACCACATCGAGATGGGGCTGCACGTCTTCTTCTTCAACTACGCCAACCTCTTCGCCCTGATGCGCAAGGTGGGCGCCGTCGACAATCTCCTGCCCAAGGAGCACTGCCACCTGTTCGTCAACCGCGGCGGCGACCTGCGGGCCCTGGATTTCCGCTTTCCCGTCGGGGCCCCCTTCAACGGCCTCAAGGCCTTCTTCACCACCCCCCAGCTCGACTGGATCGACAAGCTGCGCAATGCCCTCGCCCTGGGGACGAGCCCGATCGTCCGGGGGCTGGTCGATTACGAGGGGGCGATGAAGGTGATCCGCTCCCTGGATGCCATCAGCTTCCAGCAGTGGTTCCTCAGCCATGGGGGCAGCCCCCGCAGCATTGAGAGGATGTGGAACCCGATCGCCTACGCGCTCGGCTTCATCGACTGCGAGGCCATCTCGGCCCGGTGCATGCTCACCATCTTCATGATGTTCGCCTCCCGGACGGAGGCCTCCAAGCTCAACCTGCTCAAGGGATCCCCCCACCGCTGGCTGACCGGCCCGATCCTCGATTACATCCAGGCCCGTGGCGGCCGCCTGCACCTGCGCCACCGGGTCAGTGAGGTGCTCCATGAGGAGCGCAACGGCCAGACCGTCGTCACTTCACTGGTGCTGGGCACCCCCGACGGGGAGAAGCGGGTGGAGGCCGACGCCTACCTGGCCGCCTGCGATGTGCCGGGAGCCCAGCGGCTGCTGCCCCAGGCCTGGCGCCGTTTCCCCGAGTTCGCCGCCATCGACCGGCTCGAGACGGTGCCGGTGGCCACCGTGCAGCTGCGTTACGACGGCTGGGTGACCGAACTGGGCGACGAGGCCGGCCCCGTCGCCCGCCGGGCCGACCTGGACCGCCCGGCAGGCCTCGACAACCTTCTGTACACCGCCGATGCCGACTTCAGCTGCTTCGCCGACCTGGCCCTGACCAGCCCGGCCGACTACCGGCGGGAGGGCCTGGGGTCCCTGCTGCAGTGCGTGCTCACCCCCGGTGATCCCTGGATCCCCAGAAAGACAGAGGAGATCGTCGCCCACACCGACCGCCAGGTGCGCGAGCTGTTCCCCTCCGCCGCCGGCCTGCAGCTCGTCTGGAGCAACGTGGTGAAACTGGCCCAGTCCCTGTACCGGGAAGCCCCCGGGATGGAGCCGTTCCGCCCCGCCCAGCGCACCCCCGTGGCTAACTTCTTTCTGGCCGGCAGCTACACCCGCCAGGACTACATCGACTCGATGGAGGGGGCCACCATGAGTGGACGGCTGGCCGCCGCCGCCATCCTGGACCAGCCGGTGGAGCTGGCCACCTGCGCTGCGGTGGCCTAGGAGCACAACCATGGGGAAATGGCTCGAGCACAGTGTCACCACCGAGATCCAGGCCCCGGTGGCCCGGGTCTGGGAGGTGTGGAGCGATCTGGAGGCCATGCCCCGCTGGATGCGCTGGATCGAGTCGGTTGTCACCCTCGACGACCCGGACCTGACGGACTGGACCCTGGCGGCCCAGGGGTTCCGCTTCCACTGGAAGGCCCGGATCACCGAACGGGTCGACTCCCAGAGGCTGCACTGGGAATCGGTGGGTGGCCTGCCGACCAAGGGGGCCGTCCGCTTCTATCCCCTCGGGCCCGACCTCACGGCGGTGAAGCTCACCGTCAGCTATGAACTGCCCGGCGCGCTTGCACCCCTGATGGAACCCACCATCATGGGTGGCATCGTCACCAAAGAACTGCAGGCCAACCTTGATCGATTTCGCGACCTGGTGGAGAAGGGCTGACGGACCGATCAACGGGCGCCTCGCTCTCGGCGTCCTCACAGGGCTGATGCTGACCGGATGCGGTGCGTCCCCCACCACGGAGGCTCCGCCGGCGCCGGCACCGGCGCCCCCCCGCCCGGCCGCCCCGACGGCGTCGTCCGGCGCCGTCCCCGAGGGCCTGACCCCCCTGCCCACCTCCCAGCAGGTTGTGAATGCCTTCCGCATGGGTCGGCAGGATCCCTTCGGATCGCTCGTGCCGGAGCTGCTTCCCAGGGCGGCGGCGGGTGGCGCCACCGCCAGGGCCGCCGCCATCCCACCCCCCTTCCTGAACGACTTCCGCGTCACCGGCGTGATCGACAGCGGCGGCCAGAGCGAAGCGGTGGTGACCTACGGGCAGCTCAGCGGCAGCCTGCGCCCGGGTGACCGGGGTGGTCGCACCACCGATCTGCTGCCCTCCGGCTGGAGTGTGGCCTCCGTCGATGTCGCGAACGGAAGCCTGATCCTTCAGAGCGGCAGTCGCCGGGTCAAGGTCGAGCTCTGAGGGCCCGGCTGCAGGCGGCCACCAGGCCCTCCAGGTCGTGGGGATCCGCTTCCCCGTCCACCCGTCCGAGCCGCTCCAGGCAGCGGCGGCTGGTCTGGGGGCCGATCGAGACCACCTGCACCCCCTCCAGCCACTCGATCCAGTTCTCGCCGAAGCTGCCGGCCAGCAGCTGGGCGGTGTGGTCCACCGTCTTGCCGCTGCTGAAGGTGATGGCATCAACCCCGCGCCGCTCCAGGGCCTGCAGGGCCCCACTGGGAAGTCCGGCCGGACAGCGGGTCTCGTAGGCGGCCACCTCCACCACCCGGGCGCCGGCCGCGGCGAAGGCCTCCGCGAGCACCGTGCGTCCGCCGCTCTGCACCCGCGGCAGCAGCAGCCGCTGCCCCCAGCCCGACACCGGGAAGTGCTCGATCAGGCTGTCGGCCACGAACGCCGGCGGCACGAAATCGGCGGGGGCCCCCAGGGCCTCCAGGGCCTCGGCGGTCTTGCGCCCCACCGCCGCCAGCCGCACCCCCCGGGGCCGTCCGGCCAGGCTGCTCCCCCGGCGGACCAGCCGCTGCTCCACGGCGTCCACCCCGTTGGCGCTCGAGAAGAGGATCCAGTGGAACTGATCCAGTTCCGCCAGGGCATCGTCGAGGGGCCCCCAGAGATCGGGGGGCCCGATCACCAGGGCCGGCAGGTCGATGACGCTGGCGCCGGCCTGCTCGAACAGCTGGCGGGCGGCGCCCAGCTGGGTTTCGGCCCGGGTCACGGCGATCGTGCGGCCCGCCAGTGGGGTTGTCCCGGCCATCAGGCGTCCAGGCGCACGAGGGCGCCCGCCCGGTGGGCCAGTTCCCGGGCCTGCTGTGGTTCCCCCTGGGCCTCCAGCAGGGCGATCGCCCGCCGGAACCCGTCACGGGCGCCGGGAATGTCGCCTGCCAGCAGCAGGGCGGCGGCCAGGTTGCGCTGGGCGTCGGCGTGCTCCGGGGCCAGGCCCAGGGCCCGGCGGTAGGCGTCGATGGCCTCCACCAGGCGGCCCCGCTGGCGCTCGATCAGCCCCAGGTTGAACCAGGCCAGGGGCAGCTCCGGGCAGAGGTCGGTCACGGTCGCCGTCAGGGCCGCCGCCTCCTCCAGATCCCCCTGGCGCAGCAGCAGGGCCCCGAGGTTGAGCCGTGCCCCCAGGCTGATCCGGCCATCGAGGGGCAGGGCCAGGGCCTGGCGGTAGAGGTCGGCGGCGGCGGCCGGTTCGTCCGGGCCGCGGGCGATGGCGAGGTGGAGCAACAGTTCGTAGCGCTCGGCGAGGGCATCGGCCCCGGCACGGGCCAGGCCCTCCTCCAGCAGGGCGATACCCCGGCGGCGCTGGCCCTGGCTCACCTCCAGGGCCCCCAGCTTGGCGCAGGCGTAGGGATCCCCAGGCCGGGCGGCCAGCTCCGCCTCCATGGCTTCGCGCAGGCGGGCGGCCTTGTCGCGCCCGACCACCAGCTCCGGGCGGTACCCCTCATGCACCAGGGCCGGCTCCGGGCAGGTCACCACCTGCCAGTCGGGCTCCTGCCCCAGCAGCGCGGCCACGCTGTCGTCGACCATGGCGTGGTAGCGGCGGCTCCAGCGGATCGCCGGATGGCGGCGGAACAGGCGGCTGACGCTGGAGTAGGGCGACTGGGCGGCCCCCAGCTCCTGGCGCAGCAGGTTGACCAGCAGCACCCGGGGCTGCTCCATCAGGCCGCGCAGGGGCGTGCGGGCTTCGGGCCGCAGCCATTCATCCGCATCCAGCACAAGCACCCAGTCGCCCGTCACCAGATCCAGGGCGTGGTTGCGGGCGGGGGCAAAGTCCCCCGGCCAGTCCAGGTGGTGGACGCTGGCGCCGCAGGCGGCGGCGATCGCAGCGGTGCGGTCGTCGGAGCCGGTGTCCACCACCACCATCTCGTCGACGAAGCCGGCCACCGACGCCAGGCAGCGCTCCAGGCGCTCGGCTTCGTTGCGCACGATCATCGACAGGCTCAGCATCGGACGCTGCGGGGCAGAACGGTCGAGCCAGGAGGCTAGGTGCCGATGGGTGCTCAGTCGGTGAAGTCCACCGCGGCAGCGCTGCTGGCGGTGGCGGGGTCGGGGGTCGCGTTCTCCTGGGGTCCGAAGCCGAGGCGGCCCAGCAGTTCGCCCTGGGCCAGGGCCATCTGCCCCGGCGACCAGGCGGCCGGCACCGCCGGATCCAGAAGGGCGGCCAGGGACTCCCAGGCATAGGGGCTGCCGTAGACGGCCAGGCCCGCCAGCCGGCCGGCCGCCTGGAGCTGACGGATCACCGCCGGCCAGGGATCCGGGCCGTCGGCCCGGCCGCGGAACGGGTTGCCGCGCAAGAACAGCTGCAGCAGCACCGGCCCCTCGCCCAGTCGCTCCAGGGCCAGGGGGGCCTCCCCGTCCCCGCTCCAGGGGGAAGGGCCCTGGCCGTCGATCAGGCAGGTCCGCCATCCGGCGGCCGCCGGCAGGGCCAGGGCCGGGGCGCCCGCCGGCAGGAAGGGGCAGGCCAGGCTGTTGTCGAGGCGGATCAGGTTCACCCCGGGGCCGCCGGGCAGCGGTCCCCGCCCCCGCGTCTCCAGGCTGCGTCGCACCAGCTCCAGGGCCAGCGCCTGGTCGGCGGGCGCGGGGCCGTTGCTGAGGGCGCCCAGGGGGGCCAGGGGGTCGGCGTCGGGGTCGGCGGGGCAGCGCCCCAGGGCCCGGCGCCGTCGCCGCTGGCTGGCCTGCAGTTGCTCCAGGCTCAGCCGGCCGCTGGCCACGGCCGCCACGATGGCGTCGATCGCCCCGTCGGCGTCCCCGGGCATCAGCACCAGGTCCGCCCCCGCCTCCAGGGCCAGCACCGCGGCCTCCGAGGTGCCGTAGCGGCCGGCGATCGCCTCCATCACCAGGGCGTCGGTGACGACCAGCCCCCCGAAACCGAGCTCCTGGCGCAGCAGCCCCGTGAGCACCGCCCGCGACAGGGTGGCCGGATGGTCGGGGTCGATGGCCGGCAGCAGCAGGTGGGCGGTCATCACCGCGGCCACCCCCGCCGCGATGGCCTCCCGGAAGGGCGGCAGCTCCACCGCCTCCAGGCGTTCGCGGCCGTGGGGGAGCAGGGGCAGCTCTAGGTGGGAGTCGCTGGCGGTGTCGCCGTGGCCGGGGAAGTGCTTGGCGCAGGCGAGCACGCCTTCGGCCTGGACGCCGCGGCAGAAGGCGGCCGCCAGGGCCCCGGCCGTGGCCGGATCCTCCCCCCAGGCCCGCACGTTGATCACCGGGTTGGCGGGGTTGTTGTTGACATCGCAGACCGGGGCCAGGACCCAGTTCAGTCCCAGCTGGCGGGCCTCCCGGCCGGTGCAGGCGCCGTAGCGCCGGGCCAGATCAATGGCCAGGGCGGGATCCTCGGCATGGATCCGGGCCAGGGCCAGGGGCGGCACCAGCCAGCTGGCCCCCTCGAAGCGCTGGCCCACCCCCTCCTCCACATCGGCGCAGAGCAGCAGTGGCGCGCCGGCCCAGGCCTCCAGCTGGCGGGTGCGCAGCCGCAGTTCGGCGGCGCTGCCCCCCAGCAGGATCACCCCGCCCACGCCGCGCCGCAGCAGGCGCCGCAGGCTGTCGTTGTCCAGCTCCCAGCGGGGGTAGCGCCGCTGGCCATCGGCGGGATGGCCGCTGCAGCGCACCACCAGCAGTTCGGCGGCCAGCCGATCCAGGGCCTTGGGCGAGAGGGGGGCCTGGGGCGAGAGGGGGAACGCAGCCATGGGCAGGATCAGCTGTCGGTGTCGGTGTCGCTGTCGCTGTCGCCCGCCGGATCCGCTTCGCCCACCCCAGCCATCGGCTCCTCCCGCTCGCGCCGCTCCGTCTCCAGGCGCTGCAGCAGTCCGAGCACCGTGTTGCCCTTCTCCAGACCCCGGTCGAGGACGAAGACCACCTCCGGGGTGCGGCGCATCTTGAGGCGCCGGCCCAGCTCCCCCTTCACATAGGAGGAGGCCGCCTGCAGGCCAGCCATCGCCACCTCGCGATCCTCGGCGCTGCCGAAGATGCTCACGAAGATCCGGCAGTGCTGCAGGTCGCCGGCCACCTCCACGTTGGTGACGCTGACCATGCCGTGGTGGACCCGCTCGTCCTTGATGCCGCTCATCAGCAGCTCGCTCACCTCGCGGCGGATCAGGGCCGCTACCCGTTCCACCCGTCGGCTCTGGGCCATGACTACGACAGCGGTGTGGACTGCACCATGGCACGCAGCACCAGGGTGAGGCTGACCAGTCCGCTGATCAGGGCGCCGACCAGGGCCACCGCCGTGACCGGGTTGCTGCGGCGCCGAGCCAGGGGCTCGAACACCGAGTTGAACACCCCCAGGCTGAAGGCGATCAGGTAGCGCGGATAGCGCGTCACATTGACGAAGAAGTCCTTCATGGCCTCGGCGACGGTCCTGGACGGATGCTGGCTACTCTGCCGCCCGGGGCCACGCCCAGCCGGCCCGGAGGGTCCATGGAGCTGCATCAGTTCAGACATTCCGCCTTCTGCGAGAAGGTGCGGTTACTCCTGGCCCGCAAGGGACTCGAAGCCACCATCGTCGAGGTGACCCCTGGCCTGGGGCAGCTGGAGCTGTTCCGTCTCTCCGGGCAGCGGCAGGTGCCGGTGCTGGTGGATGGGGGCGAGGTGATCGCCGATTCCACGGCCATCGCCCTGCATCTGGAGGTCACCCATCCGGAGCCGCCGCTGCTGCCGGCCGATCCGGTCGCCCGCGCCCGGGTGCTGCTGCTGGAGGACTGGGCCGACACCGCCCTGGCCCGGGGCGCCCGCCTGGCCCTGCTCCAGGCCGCGGCCACCGATCCGGTGCTGCGTGCCGCCCTGCTGCCCGAGGCCACACCCGCGCCCCTGCGGGATCTGGTGGGGGCCCTGCCTGGCGGCCTGATCGGCTCCGCCACCGAGGCGATGCGCGACCTGCTCGGGCCCTGTGAGGTGCGCCAGCTGCACCGCAGCCTCGAGCAGCTCGCCCTGCTGGTCAGCGAGCGCCCCTACCTGGAGGGCGATGGCCTCACCCTGGCCGACATCGCCGTGGCAGCCCAGCTGTACCTCCTGAAGTTCCCTGCCTGTGCCGGAGCCCCCCTGGCGGGCCGCGGGGTGGAGGGCATCGCTGACAACCCGGTGCTGGAGCCCCTGTTCGCCTGGCGCGACCGGGTTCACGCGGCGGTGGGTCGGGGCTGAGGCCTCCCTCCGGGGCTGGACCACCACCAGCCAGGATGGGGGCCGCCGTTGTTCTGGCTGTGTCCGATCCGCTGCTGCGGGAGCTCGACCACTACGTGGTGCTGGAGCCCGGCAAGGGCGAAAGCATCCTCAGCGCCGCCGAGACCCTGCACTGGCTGGCCGGACACCTGGCGGCCCTGGCCGAGCCCCCGGCCGATCTGGCCGATCTGGCCGATCCCGAGGCCCGGGCCGGTCGGCTCCTGGACACCGCCTGCGAACTGGAGCTGGCGCCGGGCTGCGCGATCCAGTGGTTCGCCGTGCGGCTGGAGCCGCCGGCCTGAACACTCCGGCGGCCCTCAGTTGAGCGAGCGGCGGGCCTGCCCATCCGCATCCTGCAGACGGACGGGGTCGGCTGGAGGCGGGGTGGGGTCCCGCAGCACCGAGGGCAGGGCCTCGAGCACCTGGAGGGCCACCGCGGCGGGAGTACCCCCCTGCTGGGCCACCGTCAGGTCGGCCTGGGCGTAGAGGGGCCGGCGCTCGTGCAGCAGTGCCTCCAGCCGTGCGGCGGGATCGGGAGCGTCCAGCAGGGGTCTGGGTGTGGGGTCGGCGGCCAGACGGCGCACCAGCTCATCCGCAGGGGCGTCGAGCCACACCACCAGCCCCTGGCGCATGTGACCCCAGTTCTCCGGTCGGATCACCGCCCCGCCGCCGGTGGCCACGACCAGGGAATGCCAGCTGGCGATGCCGTTGAGCACGGCGGTCTCCAGAGTGCGGAAGCCGTCCTCCCCGTCGCTGGCGAAGATCTCGGCGATCGGCCGGCCGGCCACCTCCCCCAGAGCGGTGTCGGCATCGATGAAGCGATAGCCGAGGGCCTCGGCCAGGGGCCGCCCCACGGCGCTCTTGCCGGCCCCCATCATCCCCACCAGGTAGATGTTCAGGCCATCGAGACGGCGGGCCAGGTCCCGATGCGAGGGGCGGGGCGGGGCGTCATCGGCTGGGGCCATGGGTGTGCGGTCGGCGGCGGTCCGGACCCCGTTTCTAGGATGGGCGTCCCCTGGGCCTCGGCGATGACCGCAACCCGGTTGACCGCCCCTCCTGCGGCACCCTCCCCCACCAGCGCCGCCCACGGGCGTGGCCGCCCCTGCGTGATCACCCGCCGGGCGACCTTCAGCGCCAGCCACCTCTACCGGCTGCCGGAACTCGATGACGCCGAGAACGCCCGGCGCTTCGGCCGCTGCAGCCTGGCTCCGGGCCACGGTCACAACTACGAACTCACCGTGGCGATGGGCGGCCCGCTCGACGCCGACGGGATGGTGCTCAACCTTTCCGACGTCAAGCACGCCATCCGGCGGGAGGTGACCGAGCCCCTCGACTTCCGTTTCCTCAATGAGGTCTGGCCCGAGTTCGATCTCTCCCGCTCCGAGGGCCGGCTGCCCACCACCGAGGCCCTGCTGCTGGCGATCCGCCAGCGCCTGGCCCCCCAGCTGCCGCTGGTGGCCCTGCGCCTCCACGAACACCCCAACCTCTGGGCCGACGTGCTCTGCGGCCCCACCACCGATCCCATGGAAGCCTTCCTCTCGATCCGCACCCACTTCGCCGCAGCCCATCGCCTGGCCCGCCCCGAGCTCAGCCAGAGCGAGAACGAGGCGATCTACGGCAAGTGCGCCCGCCCCCACGGCCACGGCCACAACTACCTGCTCGATGTCACCGTGCGGGGCCCCATCGATGGGCGCACCGGCATGGTCTGCGATCTGGCCGCGCTGCAGCGCCTCGTGGACGACCTGGTGGTGGAGCCCTTCGACCACACCTTCCTCAACAAGGACGTGGCCCACTTCGCCGACTGCGTGCCCACCGCCGAGAACATCGCCCTCCACATCGCCGACCTGCTCAGCGCCCCCATCGCCGCCACCGGGGCCCGGCTGCACAAGGTGCGCCTGCAGGAGAGCCCCAACAACGCCGCCGAGGTCTTCGCCGAGACGCCGCAGCTGGAGATGGTCCCCGCCGCCCTTGAAGCCCTCGCAGCCGTTTGAGGCCAGCGGCAACGCCGGAGCTGCGGCTTGTCCTGGCGGTGAGCCTCGACGGCCGCCTGGCGCCCGCTGAAGGGGGGGCGGCCCAGCTGGGGGGCGCCGCTGACCGGCAGGTGCTGGAGGAGGCCCTGGCCTGGGCCGATGCGGTCCTGGTGGGCGCCGAGACCCTGCGGCGCCACGGCAGCACCTGCCTGATCCACAGCCCCGCTCTGCTCGAGGCCCGCCGTTCGCAGGGCCGCGCCGCCCAGCCGATCGCCATCGCCGTCAGCCGCAGCGGCCGGTTGCCCGCCGCACTGAATTTCTTTCGCCAGCCTCTGGAGCGCTGGCTGCTGCAGGCCGCCCCGCTGTCGCCCGCCGTCCCCGCCGCCGCACCTGCGGAGGGCTTCTCGCGTCACCTGCCCCTGGACGGCTGGCCCGAGGCCCTGGCGGCCCTGGCCGCCCTGGGTCAGGGGCGCATCGCCGTGCTCGGCGGGGCCCAGCTGGCGGCGGCTCTGGCGGCCGAGGACCTGCTGGATGAACTCCAGCTCACCGTCTGCCCCCGCCTGCTGGGTGGGCCCCACGGCTGGCTGCCGGCCGATGCCTCCGTGGCTCCGGGGGGCCGCACGGGCTGGCGGCTGGTGGAGCACCGGGCGCTGCCGGGGGAGGAGCTGCTGCTGCGCTGGCGGCGGCCCGGGGATCAGGGCGTGACCTCCTGAAGGCGGTAGCTGCCGAAACGCCTGCCCAGCTCCCGCAGCGGCATGTCCCGCAGGCTGTCGGTGGGCAGGCCGAACATCCTGGCCAGGCAGCGCTTGACCACCTCTTCGCTGTCATCACCGAAGCGGCCGCTCACCATCTCGGTGAGCACCCCCAGGCCGCGGCCGCTGTTGTCGGTCTCCTCGATCAGGCACTTGCTGGTGGGCACCGCCAGCTTGCGACAGGGATCCTGCAGGCTTTTCTCCAGGTCCGCCCGTCCCGCCGAGACCGTCTCCACGCAGACCCTCGTCAGCTGGTTCTCCAGCTGGGGACGCAGCAGCATCAGCACCGGCCGCAGCAGTCCGGCCCGGGCGGGGGCCGCCGGGACCACCAGCGCAGCGGCGGCCGTCAGGAGCATCAGGATCCGCAGGGGCTTGGCCATGGCGGGGGGAGGACGCTCGGTCGCAGGGAATCAACCGTTAGTTTTGCGCCTGCCCCCTCCCCCCTGCGTTGCCAGCGGCCATGGCCGAGCTGCAAGTCCGCTGGCATCAGGCAACGTGCGAGATCCCGGAAGACCAGTGGCAGGCCCTGGTGGGCGGCGCCGGGGACCTCCCGGCCGACGCTGTGGATCGCCCCTTCTACGGCTGGCGCTGGCTGCACCACCTGGAGGCCAGCGCCAGCATCGTGCCCCGCCAGGGCTGGCAGCCCTGCCACCTGGGGCTCTGGCGCGGCGGGCGGCTGGTGGCCCTGGCGCCTCTGTACCTGAAGGGCCACAGCTATGGGGAGTTCGTCTTCGACCAGTCCTTCGCCCAGCTCGCCGGCCAGCTCGGGCTGCGCTACTACCCCAAGCTCGTCGGCATGAGCCCGGTGAGCCCGGTGCAGGGCTACCGCTTCCATGTGGCCCCCGGCGAGGAAGCGGCGGCCCTCACCCAGCGGATGCTGGCCGAGATCGACGGCTTCTGCCGGCGCCAGGGGATCCTCAGCTGCAACTTCCTTTATGTGGATCCGGCCTGGCAGCCGCTGGCGGAGGCCGCCGGCTGCGCCCTGTGGATCAACCAGCAGAGCGAGTGGCGCAACCCGGGCCATGCCGACTTCGAGGCCTATCTGGCCAGCTTCAATGCCAACCAGCGGCGCAACATCCGCCGCGAGCGCCGCTCCGTGGCGGCGGCGGGGCTGACGGTCACGCCCCTGGCGGGGGAGGCGATTCCGCCACGCCTGCTGGAGCGGATGCACCGCTTCTACGAGCAGCACTGCAGCCGCTGGGGGCCGTGGGGCAGCAAGTACCTCACCGAATCCTTCTTCCAGGCGGCCGCCACCGACCTGCGCCAGCACCTGGTGCTGTTCAGCGCCCATCGCGGCGATCCGATGCAGCCCCTGGCGATGTCGCTGTGCGTGCACGATGCCACCGGCCTCTGGGGCCGCTACTGGGGCAGCGACATCGAGCTCGAAAACTTGCATTTCGAGGTCTGCTACTACGCGCCGATCGCCTGGGCGATCGAGCGGGGCCTGGAGAGCTTCGATCCTGGGGCCGGCGGCAGCCACAAGCGGCGCCGGGGCTTCGTGGCCCAGCCCCGGGCCAGCCTGCACCGCTGGTACGACCCCCGCTTCGACGCCATCCTGCGGGACTGGCTGCCGGGCGCCAACCGGGAGATGCATGAGGAGATCACGGCGATGAACGCGGAGCTTCCCTTCACCGCTTCCTACGATCCCCCCCATGCACCACGACCCGAACCCCCGACAGAGCCTCGATGAGGCGCTCTCCCAGCGCTTCATCCACCTCGATGCGGCGGGCTACTTCCTGATCAAGGTGGATGTCGCCGCCGGTGAGCTGGTGGCCGAGCACTACGCCAACGGCATCGATGAACGGGGCCTGGCCACCGACCCCGACACCGGTGAGGTGCTCAGCTGCCGGGGCGGCGACCCGCGGGCGCCCCGGGCCGTGTACCGGGGCCGCAGTGCCAAGGAACTCGGGATCGCCCTGACCGAGGGAGACGGCCCCCATCCCCTCTCGCGGCTCGACCATGCCCTCTATCTGGGCCGGGAGCTCCAGAAGGCGGAGCATTGTCTGGTGGAGGGCCTGCCCTACGTGCAGGACTAGGCGGGCTGGAGCTCCCGGGTGGTTTCGCGCGAACCCTCGGGCGGTTCCGGGGGCAGGGCGGCGAGCTGATCCTGGATCTCGCGGGTCACCACGCCCCGGTACTCCTGGAAGTGCTCGTTGTGGGCGAGGGTGACCAGGAACTGCTCCAGGTTGTTGGGGTTGCGGCGGGCGATGGTGAACAGGGAGCGCCAGAAGCGACCGCGGGTGTCGCGCTTCAGGCCCTGACGCCAGATCACGATCAGCAGGGCGCGCACATCGGTCCAGCTGGGCAGGCTGGCCTTGCCGAAGGCCGCAGCCTTCACGAACTGCTGCCAGCGGGGCTGGCCCATCTTCAGGTAATAGTGCGTGACCCGGTCGATGTAGGCGTTCGGCTCATAGAGGCGGCAGAAGGCGTCGACGTACTCGTTGGCGATCTGCCGGATCGGCCGGGTGGGCACGAAGTTGAGCAGGTTGGTCTGGTTGACGCCCTTGGCGTCGGTTTTCTCCTGAACCAACCGGCCTTCCTTCTCGAGGCGATGCCAGAGGCCGGTGTTGGGGAGGGCCTGCAGCATGCCCATCATCGCGGCGGGGATGCCGGTGCGGCTGACGAACTCGACGATGCGATCGCCTGCACCAGGCTTCTCGCCGTCGAAGCCGATGATGAAGCCGGCCATGACCCGGATGCCGTAGGAGGTGATCCGGTCGACCGATTCCTCCAGGGAGCTGCGGGTGTTCTGCAGCTTGCGGGCCGTCTCGAGGCTGGCCTCGTCGGGGGTCTCGATGCCGAGGAAGACGCTGTCGAAGCGGGCCTCGGCCATCATCTGCATCATCTCATCGTCGGAGGCGAGGTCCACGGACGCCTCGGTGGCGAAGCTGAAGGGGTAGCCGTGGGCGATCTGCCAGCGTTTGATCTCCGGCAGCAGCAGCTTGGCGTTGCGCTTGTTGCCGATGAAGTTGTCGTCGACCAGGAAGATCGAGCGGCGCCAGCCGAGGTCGTAAAGGTACTGGAGCTCCGCCACCAGCTGCTCGGGGGTCTTGGTGCGGGGTTTGCGGCCGTACAGAACGATGATGTCGCAGAACTCGCACTGGAACGGGCACCCACGCGAGAACTGGACCGACATCGAGTCGTAGGCGTCCAGTTCGAGCAGATCGAAGCGGGGGATGGGGGTGCCGGTGACGTCGGGCTTCTCCCCTTCGGCGCTGAACCGCCCCTGGCGTTCGCCGCGCTCGATCGCCTCGATGAACATCGGCAGGGTGATCTCGCCCTCGTCGAGGACCTTGAAATCGGCCAGCTGCAGCTCAGGGGCGTCGGGGGTGGAGCTGGCGAAGGGGCCGCCCACCGCCACCGGCAGGCCCCGCTGCTTGGCCTTGGCGATCTGGGCCGCCATGTCGGCCTTCTGGACGATCATCCCGGAGATCACCACCAGTTCCGCCCAGTTCCACTCGGCCTCCATCACCTCGCGGACGTTGCGGTCGACCAGCTTCATCTCCCAGGTCTGGGGCAGCAGGGCCGCCACGGTGACCATGCCGAGCGGGGGAAGCAGAACCTTGCGGTTGACCAGTTCGAGGATCTTTTCGTAGCTCCAGAACGTCTTCGGGAACTCGGGATAGATGAAAAGGGTGCGCATGCTGCAGGGGCTTGGTGGATGGTCCGGGGTGGATGGTCCGGTTTGGATCGTCCGTGGGCGTTTGCGCGGCTGCGGCAGGGGCTCGGGCTGGTTCCGCTGCGCCGCAACCCTAGGCGGTTTCGGTAGATGTCCAATCGGTAGATGTCCAATCGTTTTACCCCCTTCTCCCCTGGCCTGGGGCCGGAAGGGGGCGGATCCTCTGCTGTAATGATGGCGTTCCTCGCAGCAGCGTCCGTGGGTGTGGTGATCTATCTGGCGCTCGTCGGTGGCGGGCTGACCGCCGCCTTCCTGGCCACCGTGGTGCTCAAGGGCGTCAGGCTGATCTGAGCCGCAGCGCTCCTTTCCGCCCCAGCTCCAGCATCCCCACCACCAGCCCCACGCCGCCGAGCAGGGCGAAGGTGGTCGTCAGCCCCACGGTCATCGCCAGGGCAGCGGCCACCAGCCCGCTCACGCCGCCGCCGCCGAGAAAGGCGATCTGCCCCAGACCGGCCATGCGGCCGCGCAGCTCCATCGGCGCCCCTACCTGCAGGATCAGGTTCGAGCCGGCCAGCAGGCCGGCGGTCCCGGCGCCCAGCAGCAACGCCATCGCCAGGGCGGCGGGCCCCCCCGAAACCGCGGCCATCCCCAGCTGGGCCAGGGCCACCGCCACGGCGCAGCCCCCCAGCAGCAGCGCCGGCCGTTCGCTCAGGGCGCGACTGTTGCGTTGCAGTACCACCCCGCCGACGATGCTGCCGGCCGCCAGCACGCTGGTGAACAGGCCAAGGGCCTGCGGGGAAGGCCCGATCACCTCGGCGGCGATCAGGGGCGCCAGGCCCGGATGGAAGAAGCCCACCAGGCAGGCCACGGTGGTGAAGCGCAGCACGTGGCGCAGGGTCGGCCCGCAGCCCCGCCAGGCGGCCCCGAGGCTGGCGCCGGCGCCTCCGGCGCTGCGCTGCTCCAGTTCCCGGTGGGGCCGCAGCAGCCAGATCACGGTGGCGATCGGCAGCAGGTAAGAGGCCGCATCGATCGCCAGGGCCGTGGCGGGGCCGGAGAGCGCCACCAGCCAGCCCCCCAGGGGAGGCCCCACCAGCTTGCCGACGTTGAACACCACCGAGAAGCTGGCCAGGTACGGGGCCACCTGCTCGGGCCGTTCCACCAGCAGTGAGCAGTACTTGCTGCGGGCCGTCAGCTCGAAGGAACTGGCGACGCCCACCACCAGGGTGCTCAGCAACAGCAGCACCACCTGAGCCACTCCCTGGAGCAGGGGAATGGCCAGGGCCCCCAGGGCCGCCCCGGCGAACAGGCCCCACTGGGAGCGGATCAGCACCCGCTCGCAGCCCAGCCGATCCGTGAGCACCCCCGCCCGGCCGCTGACCACCAGGCTCGGCAGGGCTAGGGCGGCGAAGTGCAGGGCGAGCAGCAGCGGATTGCCGGTGCCGGCCATCAGGATCCACCCCTTGGCCGTCAGCCCGGCGAAGGAACCGGAGGTGCTCAGGCCGGAGGCGAGCAGGAAGACGGGGCGCTGGTGCCGCTGCAGCCAGCCGTCTCCGCCGCCGGGCCTCAACCCCGGCTCCGCGTCGCCGCCAGGGCCTCGCTCACCATGGCGCCGGCCCCCACCACCTCGCCGCGCAGGTCATAGGTGTCGGCGGCGGTGATCCGCACCGGCACCATCGTGCCCGGAGCGGCGCACAGGCCGCCCTCACCGGGGCTCACGTGCACCTCCCCGTCCACGTCGGGGGCGAAGCGGGCGCAGCGACCCAGCATCGCGCCGCTGGTGGGGTTGTCCTGTTCGATCAATACGTCCACGATGCGGCCCACCCAGGCGCCATTGCGCTCGGCGGCGATCGGCTGCTGCAGGGCCATCAGCCGGTCCCGCCGCTCGCTGGCGACCTCGGCGGGCACCGGATCCGGCAGATCGGCGGCAGCGGTGCCGTCCTCCGGGGAGAAGGTGAACACCCCCACGTGGTCGAAGCGCTGCTCGGCCACGAAGGCCAGCAGATGCTCGAAGTGCTCCTCCGTCTCCCCGGGGAAGCCGACGATGAAGGTGGTGCGGAGCACGGCGTCGGGCAGCTGGTCGCGGATGCGCTGCAGAAGGGCGCCGTTGACCCCGGTCTGCCAGGGACGGTTCATGGCCCGCAGCACCTCCGGGTGGCTGTGCTGAAGGGGGAGATCCAGGTAGGGCAGGACGTTGGGCACGTCCCGGTAGGCGGCCAGGACGGGTTCGGTGAGGCCGGTGGGGTAGGCGTAATGCACCCGGATCCAGGGGATCTCCACCTCCCCCAGGGCCCGCAGCAGGTCGTCGAGGCGGGGCCTGCCGTAGAGATCCAGCCCGTAGTTGGTGGTGATCTGGCTGATCAGGATCAGCTCCTTCACCCCCTGCTCGGCCAGCTGGCGGGCCTCCGCCACGATCGACTCGATCGGGCGGGAGCGCTGGTCGCCCCGCAGCCGCGGGATGATGCAGAAGGCGCAGCGGTAATCGCAGCCTTCGGCCACCTTCAGGTAGGCCACCGCTTCGGAGGTGGTGCGGTAGCGGGGCAGGTGCTCGTCGCCGACGAAGGTGGGCACCGGGCTCACCCGGTTGACCCGCTCGCCGGCCTCCACCCGCTCGAGCACCTCGACGATGTGCTGGTAGTCACCGGTGCCGACGATGGCCTTGGCCTCGGGGAGGGAGTCCAGAAGTTCCTGCTGGAAGTGCTGGGCCAGGCAGCCGGCGATGATCAGTTCCTTGCCCTGTTCCGCCAGTTCCACCAGGGTCCGGACCGATTCGGCCCGGGCGTCCTGGATGAAGCTGCAGGTGTTGACCACCACCACCTTTGCGTCGCTCTCATCGGCACTGACCCCGTAGCCCGCCTCGGCCAGCAGGCCGAGCATGTGTTCGGTGTCCACCCGGTTCTTCTCGCAACCCAGATGGGTGAAGGCCACGGTGGGCCGTTCTCGGCCGGGCTGGGGGGGCATGGTGCTGCGGGAGGAAGGGGTGGACGGGCCTGCGGCCCGCTGGGGGCCGGACGGCAAACGCCGATCTCCACCCTATGCAAGCCCCTGCGGCTGCGAGAATCGCGCCGTGATCCGCCTGTCACCGTGACTTCCACTCGCCTCGCCAGTCGCCTCACGAGTCGCCGCCGCCCCGAGCCGGGTCGTCGCTGGGCGCGGGTGGTGATGGCCGTCCTGGCCACCATCGGCGTGATCGACACCGCCTCGATCACCCTCAACCGCTGGGGCGTGATCGGCAACCTCAGCTGCCCCGGCGGCGCCGAGGGCTGCGACAAGGTCCTCAACAGCCCCTGGGGGAGTGTCTTCGGCCAGCCCCTGTCCCTGTTCGGCTTCCTGGCCTACGGCGCGGTGCTGGTGATGGCGGTGCTGCCGCTGCTGCTCAAGGGCGAGGCCCGCACCACCATCAACGGTCTCAGCTGGTGGGGCCTGTTCCTGCTCAGCGCCGGCATGGCGATCTTCAGCCTGGTGCTGGTGGGGGTGATGGCCTTCCAGATCAAGGCCTTCTGCACCTTCTGCCTGATGTCGGCCGCGATCAGCCTGGCGCTGTTCGTGCTCAGCCTGATCGGCGGGGAATGGGAGGACACCGGCGCCCTGCTGTTCCGCGGCGTGCTCACGGTGCTGGCCGTCGGCCTGATCGGCCTCGGCTGGGCCACCTCCCTCAACCGGCCCGAGTCGGCCACGGGCCCGGGGATGCCGATCCCGGTCACCTCCGCCAGCACGCCGGCCACGATCGCCCTGGCCGACCACCTTACCGCCACCGGCGCGGTGATGTACTCGGCCTACTGGTGTCCCCACTGCCACGACCAGAAGCAGCTCTTCGGCAAGGAGGCCAGCGCCAAGCTCAAGATCATCGAATGCGCTCCCGATGGCCAGAACAATCAGGCCGCTCTCTGCGCGAGCAAGAACATCCAGGGCTTCCCCACCTGGGAGATCAAGGGCCAGCTCGATTCCGGCCAGAAGACCCTGGCCCAGCTCGCCGCCCTGAGCGGCTACAAGGGCTCGATCGCCAACTGACCCGCACCCTCACCCCTCGGCCGCTGCCTCAGGCCTGCCCCACAGCGGTGCTGATCAGCCCTGGCCCACCGGGGTGGTCAAGGGTGAGCGTCCTCGCCGCTGCACCGTGTGGCGTCGCCAGAACGGCTGGGGCGACGGGGCATCGGTGCGGTGATGGCCGCCGCGACTCTCGACCCGGAAGGCGGCGGCCTCCATCAGCAGCTCCGCCAGCACCAGCCGCTGGCGCAGATCCTGCAGCAGCAGCAGACGGCGGCTTTGCTCCGGCGTCAGCGTCAGTTCCTGGTCGTGGGGCAGATCGTGGGCCCGGCGCAGCAGGGGGGAGCGTTCATGGCCCGAGCGCTCGCTGCGCACCCGCCGCAGGGCGCCGATGAGATCGACGCCGCGGCGCTCCACGCCGGCCACCTGCCAGCAGAGTCGGCGCAGGTCGGCGATGGCCGCGATCAGGGTGGCCTCATCGGGGCCCGAGCGCGCTTCGGCGGCGCTCAGAGCCGGGGCCTCGCAGGGGGCACTGAGGGGCGCGGTGGGAAGGGTCTGGGGTTGCAGGTGGCGCAGCCGGCGGGCGAAGACGAGGCATTCCATCAGCGAGTTGCTGGCCAGCCGGTTGGCCCCGTGCACCCCGGTGCTGGCCACCTCCCCCACCGCGTAGAGACCCCTCAGGCTGGTGGCGGCCTCCAGGTCGGTGCCGATGCCGCCCATCCAGTAGTGGGCCGCAGGGGCCACCGGAATCGGGGCGTCGCCGGGGGCCAGCCCCAGCTCCCGGCAGCGGCGCAGGATGGTGGGGAACTGGCGTTCCAGCCGTTCGCGTCCCACCGGCCGCAGGTCGAGCCACAGGTGGGTGACCCCCTGCTCGGCCATGCAGCGGGCAAGGGCGCGGCTCACCTGGTCCCGCGGCGCCAGATCGCCCCCCTCCAGCCGGGCCACCGGTGAGCGGCCGGCGTCGTCAAAGAGCCGGGCCCCCTCGCCGCGCACCGCCTCGCTGATCAGGAAATGGGGGGCGTCCGGCAGCATCAGCGCCGTGGGGTGGAACTGCACGAACTCCAGGTCCCGCACCAGGGCACCGGCGCTCCAGGCCATGGCGACACCGTCGCCGCTGGCCTGGGCCGGGTTGGTGGTGTGGGCGAACAGATGGCCGCCGCCGCCGCTGGCCAGCACCACCGCACCGGTCCGCAGCCAGCGCAGCCGGTGGCCTTCGAGCACCTGCAGGCCGAGGCACTGGCCGTTCTCCACCCACAGCTGCAGGGCGGGGATGCCCTTGCGCTGCTCCAGGCCGGGCCGGCGCCGCACCTCCCGCTCCAGGGCGTCCACCAGGGCGCCGCCGGTGCGGTCTTGGGCATGCAGCACGCGGCGGTGGCTGTGGGCCGCTTCCAGGGTGGTGCTCAGGCCCTGGGGGCTGCGATCGAAGTCCATGCCCAGCTGCACGAGGCGCCCGACGCAGGCCGGCGCCTCCCGCACCAGCACCTCGACGGCGGCCGGATCGCAGAGCCCGGCGCCGGCCTTGAGGGTGTCGGCGATATGGCTGGCGAAGCTGTCGTCGGCTCCGGTCACCGCGGCGATGCCGCCCTGGGCCCAGCGGCTGGCCGACGGGGGGGAGCTGGACTTGCTCAGCAGCAGCACCCGCAGCTGGGGGGGCAGCTCCAGGCAGGTCATCAGTCCCGCGGCACCACTGCCGACCACCACCACGTCCCAGTGGGGTGCCATGGGCGGATCCGGCTCATCCAAGCGGCTGGTTCACCCCTTCGCACCGTGCCTTCTGCAGCCGAGCCTATGGGACGGACGGCGGCGGGCCTGCGGCCACAAAAAAACCGCCGTGGGGACGGCGGTTGCGAAGGGGCGGGGCCAGAACCACCAGGAGCTCAGCGATACACGCCGTCGTTGATGCGATCGAAGCCTTCGTTGAGGGCGATCGCCGGGGGGGTCACGGTGAAGTTCTCTTTGTACTTATTGAACAGCTCCCGCTGGCGGTCAGTCAGGTCAAGCTCCAGAACGTCGTCGACGCTGTCGTAGGGGCCACCGAGGACGATCTTGCCGGCCAGGGTCGGGTACATGCCGGGGTACTGCTGGAACCGGCGCACTGAAGCGTTGTTGAGATCCACCTTGCCGACACTCTCGGCGAGCTTGTCGTCGATCTCGTTGCGGCGCTCCGCGGCGAGGGCGGCACCGGGCAGAAGCAGGGTCACGAGCAGACCGGCCAGGACCACACCACTCATCAACCAGGCAAGCAGCCGCTTCATCACGACACTCCTTAGGGGGATAGAACCAGGGGACCCTGGCAGGGCCAGGGCGGTGATCAGGAGACCACCCGTGCAACGTTACAGAAAGCCCCCAGCTCTCCCGGCGCCGGTGGCCCTGCTTTTGCAGTTCTTCAGATCAGGCCGCTGAGGTGGGGGGCCAGCAGGGCCGCCCCGAGGAAGAGGGCATCGACGGCGAGGGTGGTGCCCACGGCCGCGGACGCCACCCGCCAGGGACCTCCCAGCGACCAGAGGCGACGGCAGAGGAGCAGCAGCAGGCCGGCCGCCAGGCCGACGAGGGCCAGGGCCCAGGGCTGCAGCACCTGGAGGGCGGCGCCCTGGAGCAGAACGGGGGCCTCGCTCAGGGGCGCATTCAGCACCCGGGGCCAGAGGTCCATGAGGCCGGCGGCCGCCATCACCCCATCGGTGCTGGCGGTGCCGAGCAGGGAGCCCAGGTAGAACGCACCCGCCAGGCGCCAGCGGCCACCGAGGCCCGCCACCGCCAGGGGCAGGGCGAAGGACTCGAGCGGCAGATGCATCACCGGGTGGAGCCGGAACCAGCCCCAGAACAGGCAGCCCCCCAGCCAGCTGCCACTGAAGCCCACCAGCAGCACCCCCAGCGGCTGCCACAGTCCCTGGCCCCGGCGCTCCAGCAGCAGGGCGAGGGCCATCAGGGGGAGGGTGAACAGGGCCGCTGACATCGGTGCAGCACGCACCCACGGGGCCTGCAGGAACACGGGCACGGTGACCAGCAGAGCGGCCACCAGGGGCAGGACCCAGGCGGCCGGGACGGCACCGAGCCGCAGGCCCGGCAAGGCCTCGGAACGGGCGGAAAGGGTGGGCGGAACCCCGAGCACCTGGTTGTGAAGAAAGTTGTGCAACCTTAAGGGGGTGGAGGGGTGCTCCCGTGACCCGTCTGGCCATAGGGTCAGCCGCAGTATCGGCTTCCCCCATGCCGCTGGTCGCCACGGCCGCCGCCCTGCCCCTGGCCGAAGCCTGCTGGCACGCCCTCGTTCTGGGGGTCGTGCAGGGGCTGACGGAGTTCCTGCCGATCAGCAGCACGGCCCACCTCAAGGTGGTGCCGGTGCTCCTGGGATGGGGTGACCCCGGGGTGGCCTTCACGGCCGTGATCCAGCTCGGCAGCATCGCCGCCGTGCTCGGCTATTTCCGCCGCGATCTGGCCGAGGTGAGCGCCGGGGTGGCCCGGGCCTTCCGCCATGGTCAGTGGAATGACCCGCCGGCCCGGCTGGGAGTGGCCATCATGCTGGGCACCGTGCCGATCCTGCTGGCGGGCCTGGCGATCAAGGTGCTGCTGCCCGGCTACGAGACCTCCCCCCTGCGCAGCCTGACCTCGATCGCCATCGTCTCGATCGTGATGGCCCTGATGCTGGCGGTGGCCGAGCTGGTGGGCCGCCGCCGCCGCCTGCTGGAGGCCGTCACCCCCCGCGACGGCCTCCTGGTGGGGCTGGCCCAGGCCCTGGCGCTGATTCCCGGGGTGTCCCGCTCAGGCAGCACCCTGACGGCGTCCCTGTTCGATGGCTGGCAGCGCGCCGACGCGGCGCGCTTCTCGTTCCTGCTGGGCATCCCCGCCATCACCCTGGCCGGGCTAGTGGAGCTCAGGGCGGCCTTCGGCTCGGTCGAGACCGGCGGTGTGATTCCGATGCTGGTGGGTATCGCCGCCGCGGCGGTGGTCTCCTGGCTGGCGATCGCCTGGCTGCTGCGCTTCCTGCAGCAGAACAGCACCTGGATCTTCGTCGGCTACCGGCTGCTGTTCGGACTGGTGATCCTGCTGGGCTTCCGGGGGCTGGAGGGGGCCACCCCCTGAAGGGGCGGGGGCCGCCACACTGGAGCCAACGTCCCCTTCGCCCCGCGGTCACCTCCTGTGTGGAAGGAGCCTTCCTCTGCCCTTGCCGGGCCCACCGCCCTCGCCGGTCCCGTCACCCAGCCCCGGCCCGCCCTTGTGGCCACGGTGGAGCCGGGTTCGATCGCCGAGGAGCTGGGCTTCCAGCCGGGTGACCGCCTGCGCAGCATCAACGGCATCCGCCCGCGGGATCTGATCGATGTCCAGGTGCTGCAGGGGGAGGAGGAGCTGGTGCTCGAGGTGGAGGACCCGGACGGCACCCTCCACGTGGTGGAGCTGGAGAAGGACCTCGACGAGGGGCTGGGGCTGGGCTTCAGCGAGGCGCTCTTCGACGGCCTGCGCCAGTGCAACAACCACTGCCCCTTCTGCTTCATCGACCAGCAGCCGCCGGGGCGCCGCGACAGCCTCTACCTCAAGGACGACGACTACCGGCTCAGCTTCCTCTACGGCTCCTACCTCACCCTCACCAACCTCACGGCGGCTGACTGGAGCCGGATCGAGGAGCAGCGCCTCTCGCCCCTGTTCGTGTCGGTCCATGCCACCGATCCGGAGCTGCGCAGCCGCCTGCTGGTCAACCCCCGGGCCGCCCTGCTGCTGGAGCAGCTGGCCTGGTTCGCCGAGCGGCGCCTCCAGATCCACGCCCAGGTGGTGGTCTGCCCGGGGTTGAACGACGGCGAAGCCCTGGAGCGCACCCTCACCGACCTGGCGCGGTTCGCCACCGGACCCTGGCCCGCCGTGCTCTCCACCGCCGTGGTGCCGGTGGGTCTGACGCGTTTCCGCCCGGCCGGCGATGCCCTCCGGCCGGTCGACCGGGAGACGGCCCGCGAGGTGATCGCCCGGGTGGAGCGCCTGCAGCCCGCCTTTCTGGCCAGCACCGGCAGCCGTTTCGCCTGGCTCTCCGATGAGTGGTTCCTGATCGCCGGCCGGCGCCTGCCGCCGCGGGCCAGCTACGAGGATCTGCCCCAGCAGGAGAACGGGGTCGGCAGCATCCGCGCCTTCCTGGAGGATCTGGAGGGCGCTACCCGGGAGCTTCCCGCCGGCATCGCCACCCCGCGCCGCTGCAGCTGGGTGGTGGGCCGCCTCGTGGCCGAGGCCCTGCAGCCGGTGGTGGAGCGGCTCAACCGGGTCGAGGGGCTGGAGCTGCTCCTCCACGGCCTGCCCAGCCCCTACTGGGGCCAGGAGCAGGTGGTCACCGGGCTGCTCACCGGTTCCGACCTGATCGAGGGCCTCGGCGGCCGGGACCTGGGGGAGGAACTGCTGCTGCCGCGGGTGATGCTGCGGGAGGGGGAGGAGGTGTTTCTCGACGACAGCACCCTCGCCGATCTGCGCCGACAGCTGCCTGTGCCGGTTCGATTGCTGGGGGGTGCGGACGATCTGGTGGCCGCCTGCCTCGGCACCCCACGGGGAGATGCTTAAGCTCTGCCTGAAGCGAACGGTCCAACGTGAGGCGCCAACCACTCCTGCTTGCGGCACTGGTGGTGCTCCCGTCATTCGGCCTCCAGGCGCTGCCGGTCCGGGCCCAGTCCGTCCCAGCCCCTGCCGCCCCGAGCCTTCCGGCCCCCCCGCCCCTGCCTCTGGCCCCTGAGGTCAAGGGTCCCAGGCCCAAGTCCAACCCCACGGTGCTGGCGCCCGCCGCCAAGGAGCTGCCCCCGGGTCTCCAGGATCTGGTCGCCCCCAACCCGCTGGCCCTCCCGGTCAAGCCGTCCCAGGTGCGCATCCGGGAGCTGCGCCCCCTCGGCCTGGCCGATGTGGAAACCCTCGTCGAGGTCAACAACCCCGAGCTCAAGGCGATCGCCAGCCAGGTGGAGCAGGCCCAGTCGGCCTTGCGGGCCCAGATCGCCCTCTGGTATCCAACCATCCAGCTCAACGCCAACAGCCTGCCCACCTACTCCGGCGGCCAGCAGTTCAGCAGCGCCTTCACCGGCACCGGCCAGCAGCCCGGCAACACGATCACCAGCATCTGGCGGATGTCGGCCGTGCTCCAGGCCAGCTGGGGCCTGATCAACCCGACGCGCACGCCGCAGATCGCCGCCGCCCGCGACCGTTTCGAGCAGGCCAAGAACCAGTACCTGATTGGCCTTCGGGCGCGGCGCCTGGAGGCGGCCGAGGCCTTCTTCGATCTGCAGGTCTCCGACGAGACGGTCCGCATCGGCCAGGAGTCGGTGCGCTCCTCCCTGGTGAGCCTGCGGGACGCCAGGGCCCGCTTCCAGGCCGGCGTGGCCACCAAGCTGGAGGTGCTGGAGGCCGAAACCCAGCTGGCCCGCGACCAGCAGGTGCTCACCCAGGGTCTGTCCGACCAGGCCATCGCCCGCCGTGCCCTGGCCGCCCTGCTCGACCTGCCCCAGGACGTCACCCCCACCTCGAAGGAGCCTTCGCGGGTGGTGGGCTCCTGGCTGCCGTCGCTGCAGGAGAGCATCATCGCCGCCTACGCCTTCCGCGAGGAGCTCGACAACGTCCTGCTCAACATCTCGATCGCCAACAGCGAGGCCAATGCGGCCCTGGGCGCGGCCCAGCCCTTCCTGAACATCGCCTACAGCCTCACCGGCGGTCGCACCAGGGGCGTGCAGTTCGCCAACCGCAGCACCCCGGGGGTCAACTTCGGCAACGAGGGCTGGTCGGTGGAGAACACGGTGGGCCTGAACCTCAGCTGGACCCTTTTCGATGGCGGTGCCGCCCGGGCCAATTACCGCCGCCAGAAGCAGGTGGCCCAGGAGAACTCCTTCCAGTTTGCCCAGCAGCGGGACGCGATCCGCCAGCAGGTGGAAACCAACTTCTACGAACTCGAGAAGAACAACCGCAACATCACCACCACCTCCCGCGAGGTGATCTCCACCAGGGAATCCCTGCGGCTGGCCCGGCTGCGCTTCCAGGCCGGTGTCACCACCCAGCGGGAAGTGGTCGACACCCAGCGCGACCTCACCCAGGCCGAGGTGCGCTGGTCGACGGCCATCTCCGACTACAACAAGGCCCTGGCTCGCCTGCGGCGCTTCACCGGCCTCGACCAGGTCGGCCTTTGCCAGCGCCAGGCTCTGCCGGCCACCAGCCCGAGGGCGGCCGGCACCTCCGAGATCCCCGTGGAGCCCCAGCCCCTGATCCCGGCCTGCCGGGCCGGCAGCCCCACCGGGTCCGAGGCGATGCCGCCGGGGTCCTGACGCCCGTTGTCATCGCCCCTCCGCCCCGGCCTGACCCTCCCCGCCACGGTGCGCCTGGGTCTTTTCCAGGGTTGCCTCGGTTGCCTGGCCGTGATCTTTTCGGGTCTGCTCAACCGGATCATGCTCAGTGAGCTGGGCTTCCCCGGACTGCTGGTGGGCGGGGCCCTGGCCTTCGAGCAGTTCGTGGCCCCCTCCCGGGTACTGTTCGGCCAGATCTCCGATGCCCACCCCCTGGCCTCCCGCCACCGGGTCCCCTACGTCCTGCTCGGCACGGCGGCCTTCTGCCTGATGGCCGTGCTGTCGGTGCCGCTGATCTTCCGGGTGGGGCGTCTGCTGGAGGACGGCAGCCAACCCGGTCTCGCGTTCGGGATCGCCGCCCTCTGCGGCCTGTTCGCCCTTTACGGCCTGGCGGTCTCCCTGGCCACCACCCCCTACCTGGCCCTGGTGATCGACCGCACCAGCGAACAGGAGCGGCCCCGGGCGGTGAGCATCATCTGGTGCATGCTCACGGTCGGCATCGTCATCGGCGCCGTGGCCATCGGAGTGAGTCTGCGCTCCCTGGACGGGGTCAACGATCCGGTGGTGCTCGAGGCGACCCTCTCCCAGTTCATGGCCTCCGTGGCCGGGGTGGTGATGCTGCTCACCGTCGTCGCCACCTGGGGCATGGAATCCCCGCTGCGGGAGCGCACCGACGGGACGGCTGTCAGGCGGGAGGACGCCATCGGTCTGCGGCAGTCCTGGACCCTGATCACCTCCAGCCGCCAGGTGCTGATCTTCTTCTCTTTCCTGATCCTGTTCACCCTGGCGCTGTTCCTGCAGGATCCGGTGCTCGAGAGCTACGGCGCCCAGGTGTTCGCCATGCCGATCGCCGCCACCGCCCAGCTCAACGCCTTCTGGGGGGTCGGCACCCTGGTGGGCCTGCTGGTCGCAGGACTCTGGGTGGTGCCCCGGCTCGGGAAGATGGCCACCGCCCGCCTCGGCTGCCAGCTGATCGCCCTGTCCCTGCTGCTGCTGCTGGTGGCGGGCCTGACGGCCCGGATCCCCTTCCTGCAGGCCGTGATGGTGCTGTTCGGCCTGGCGGCCGGCATCGGCACCAACAGCGCCCTCTGCCTGATGCTCGACCTCACCCTGCCCCAGGCCGCCGGCACGTTTGTCGGCGTCTGGGGCCTGGCCCAGGCCCTGTCCCGGGCGATCGGCAAGCTCCTGGGAGGCGGGCTGTACGACATCGGCCGTGCCCTGCCGCTCGGGGACGGGCCCTACGGCCCCTTCGCCCTGGTGCTCGGTGTAGAGCTACTGGTGGCCCTGGCGGCCCTGCTGCTGCTGGGGTATGTCAACGTGCGCCAGTTCCGGGAGGACACCTCCCACAGCCTCAGCCAGGTTCTGGAGATGGAGATGGGATGAAGGCCCCCACCCCGCACCCCCTCGATTCCCGTCTGGAGTCCCTGCTCGACCGGGTCGCCGAACGTCAGCGGGCCGACTTCGGCCACAGCCAGCCGGACCTGAAGGCGGATGGGTCCTTCATCACGGCCTGCGATCGCTGGAGCGACGCCACCCTGGTGGAGGGACTGGCCGAGCTGTTCCCCGGTGAGGGGGTCCTGAGCGAGGAGGGCCGCCAGCAGGTGCCCGCCACGCCGGCCTACTGGGTGGTGGATCCCCTCGATGGCACCACCAACTTCGCCGCCGGCATCCCCTACTGGGCGATTTCCATGGCCCGCTTCGAGGCCGGCGTGCCGGTTCTGGCGATCCTCGATGTGCCGCCGCTGCGTCAGCGGATCGTCGCCATCCGGGGGCAAGGGGCCTGGCGCAATGGCAAGCCCATTCCGCCGCCTGCCCTGCAGCTACACAACGCCGGTTGCGCCTCGCTCTGCAGCCGCTCGATCCGGGTGCTCCAGAAGCTGCCCCACCGCCCGTTTCCCGGCAAGATCCGGCTGCTGGGTGTCGCCAGCCTCAATCTGGTGTCGGTGGCCATGGGGCAGACCATGGCGGCCCTGGAGGCCACCCCGAAGATCTGGGACCTGGCGGCGGCCTGGCTGGTGCTTGAGGAGCTGGGATGTCCCCTGCGCTGGCTGGGGGCGAGCCCACGCGGGCTGCAGCCGGGCCAGGACCTGGCCCTGACGGACTTCCCGGTGCTGGTGGCCAACCGGCAGGAGACGCTGGAACGGTTCATGCCGTGGGCGGAGGCCCTGGAGAGCAAGGAGCCCACGAAGCACGTGATATGATTTTGGACTGCGCCCCAGAGAGCGAGAGCTTGAGCGGGGAGCAGGCTTACGGGATCGAGAGGCGCGAGCCGACGGTGTTGTAAGTTTTCTGAGTCGCCGGGAGGCGACGCGCCGCGAGAGCCCCGGAAGGGGTGGAGCGGCAGAACCTGGACAACCAAAAAAGTTTAGGAACTGACGCTTCCACTGCGTCGGTTGCTGCTGGAGGCAAGGAGCAGATGCGGGAGACCGTAGGGGCTTGAGCCAAAAGCGCCTGTGTCCTTCGTTACCGCGGAGGGAAGCCGTCCTGGAAGGGACGTGTGGAGCGGGATGTCCTGAGAGGGAGAGCAGCGGACGAAGAGCGGTGGAGGTGTGAGGTCCCGTCAAAAGAAACAAGCGACGGGTCAAAGCGATCAAGGAACTGAGGTGCGTTCTCACGACGCGCCGAGGTTTGGAGTGGCGCCATCGGCTGGGAGAGATTTCAGCGGAGATGGAAGGCCCTTTGATGGTGCGACCGGTTGCGAACCGGATCTGAGATTCGGGAAAGTCACGAATCGTGGCCTGGTGGGCTGCCCGCAAGGGGACCGATGGTCTCCGCAAGGGGAGCAAGCCGGAAAGCGAGAGGTGCACTCTTTGAACCCAGCGCGAGAGCGTTGGTGGCCCCGACGTTGCCGTAGACGCCAGTCTGCGGGGATGGTGAGAGGCAAATCCAGCTGAGGGAAGTGAAAGCGGACCAAGAGGGTTGGATCTACAACGGAAAGTTTGATCCTGGCTCAGGATGAACGCTGGCGGCGTGCTTAACACATGCAAGTCGAACGAGCCTTCGGGCTAGTGGCGGACGGGTGAGTAACGCGTGGGAATCTGCCCTCAGGAGGGGGATAACGGCCGGAAACGGCCGCTAATACCCCATATGCCGAGAGGTGAAATGAATTTCGCCTGAGGATGAGCCCGCGTCTGATTAGCTAGTTGGTGGGGTAATGGCCCACCAAGGCGACGATCAGTAGCTGGTCTGAGAGGATGATCAGCCACACTGGGACTGAGACACGGCCCAGACTCCTACGGGAGGCAGCAGTGGGGAATTTTCCGCAATGGGCGAAAGCCTGACGGAGCAACGCCGCGTGAGGGATGAAGGCCTCTGGGCTGTAAACCTCTTTTCTCAAGGAAGAAGACATGACGGTACTTGAGGAATAAGCCACGGCTAATTCCGTGCCAGCAGCCGCGGTAATACGGGAGTGGCAAGCGTTATCCGGAATTATTGGGCGTAAAGCGTCCGCAGGCGGCCTTGTAAGTCTGTCGTTAAAGCGTGGAGCTTAACTCCATTTCAGCGATGGAAACTACAAGGCTTGAGTGTGGTAGGGGCAGAGGGAATTCCCGGTGTAGCGGTGAAATGCGTAGATATCGGGAAGAACACCAGTGGCGAAGGCGCTCTGCTGGGCCATAACTGACGCTCATGGACGAAAGCCAGGGGAGCGAAAGGGATTAGATACCCCTGTAGTCCTGGCCGTAAACGATGAACACTAGGTGTCGGGGGAATCGACCCCCTCGGTGTCGTAGCTAACGCGTTAAGTGTTCCGCCTGGGGAGTACGCACGCAAGTGTGAAACTCAAAGGAATTGACGGGGGCCCGCACAAGCGGTGGAGTATGTGGTTTAATTCGATGCAACGCGAAGAACCTTACCAGGGTTTGACATCCTGCGAATCCCTTGGAAACGAGGGAGTGCCTTCGGGAGCGCAGAGACAGGTGGTGCATGGCTGTCGTCAGCTCGTGTCGTGAGATGTTGGGTTAAGTCCCGCAACGAGCGCAACCCACGTCTTTAGTTGCCAGCATTCAGTTGGGCACTCTAGAGAGACCGCCGGTGATAAACCGGAGGAAGGTGTGGATGACGTCAAGTCATCATGCCCCTTACATCCTGGGCTACACACGTACTACAATGCTACGGACAAAGGGTTGCAAGCTCGCGAGAGTTAGCTAATCCCATAAACCGTGGCTCAGTTCAGATCGTAGGCTGCAACTCGCCTACGTGAAGGAGGAATCGCTAGTAATCGCAGGTCAGCATACTGCGGTGAATACGTTCCCGGGCCTTGTACACACCGCCCGTCACACCATGGAAGTTGGCCATGCCCGAAGTCGTTACTCCAACCCTTGTGGAGGAGGACGCCGAAGGTGGGGCTGATGACTGGGGTGAAGTCGTAACAAGGTAGCCGTACCGGAAGGTGCGGCTGGATCACCTCCTAACAGGGAGACACAACTGATCGTGATGTCTGAGCGCCGACCAAGCGTAAGTTTGGGAAGCACCTTTGTCTCAGGCCACGGTCCTGTCATCTCGAAGGTCGATCGGTACCTCAAGGTGAGCCATCAAAGCCAAGGAAGAGTCCAGAAGGCTCGCAAGAGCAGGAAGGAGGATTCTGAGGATGTTGTGATGGACTCGTTTTCAGTTCCTAAACTTTGTCTAGGTCACCCCACCAAGGGTTCTGCCAGACAGCCAACGTTTTCGGTCCCGCCAGGGAGAGGAAACGATGGGTGGCTGGGGGAGCCACTGTCAGAGTGATTGTTCCTGGGCCATTAGCTCAGGTGGTTAGAGCGCACCCCTGATAAGGGTGAGGTCCCTGGTTCAAGTCCAGGATGGCCCATTCGTGTTTGGGGGTTTAGCTCAGTTGGTAGAGCGCCTGCTTTGCAAGCAGGATGTCAGCGGTTCGAGTCCGCTAACCTCCATCCAACCAGGTTAAGACCACAACATGAAGCTGCATCAGGAGGAATTCTGATGGGTGAAGTGACCGGACATGTTCAGCTGAGGACTCCAGCCTCCTTTCATTCCCAATGATTCGGCTCACCATGTGTGAGGCCTGATTCTGACCAGGTTGAAAGGAAGCTGGACTCGCTGATCGCCAGCTCAGAAGTGAGTGGGTGCGTCAGTGGAGCCAGCAAAGAACCTTGACAACTGCATAGGTGAGTCTGGAAAAGAAAGCATCTCATGGATGCCCAGACGGACGTGGACGGAACTTGGTACTGCCGGGGGAAGGAGGCGGCCGACTGGGAGATTCTTGAGTTTAGAGCCGAGAGCTTCCAGCGTCTTTTCTCTCCGCCGAGGAGGGAAGAGTCAGATTCTGCCTTTCAAACCGCTTGAGTTTGAATGGGACGAGAGACCGCGACGGGCAACCGCAGCGGTGGATTGTTCCATGAAAAGCGTAAGCAGGTGAAAGCAGAAGAATGGGTCTCAACAACCCTGAACGTTGGGAGTGTTAATTGGTCAAGCTACAAAGGGCTCACGGTGGATACCTTGGCACACAGAGGCGATGAAGGACGTGGTTACCTGCGAAAAGTCTCGGGGAGCTGGAAACACGCTTTGATCCGGGAATCTCCGAATGGGGCAACCCCTAGAACGGCCACCTGAATCCATAGGGTGGCGCGAGCCAACCCAGCGAACTGAAACATCTTAGTAGCTGGAGGAAAGGAAAGTAAAAACGACTCCCTAAGTAGCGGCGAGCGAACGGGGAAGAGCCTAAACCGATGGTTTCGACCATCGGGGTTGTGGGACAGCAACGTGGACCAGGGACGTTAGTGGAAGCGTTTGAAAGGCGCGCCATAGAGGGTGAAAGCCCCGTACGCGAAAGCGAAACTGGCCTAGCTGTATCCCGAGTAGCACGGAGCACGTGAAATTCCGTGTGAATCCGCGAGGACCACCTCGTAAGGCTAAGTACTCCTGTGTGACCGATAGCGAAACAGTACCGCGAGGGAAAGGTGAAAAGAACCCCGGGAGGGGAGTGAAATAGAACATGAAACCGTGAGCTTACAAGCAATGGGAGTCCTACTCATAGGATGACCGTGTGCCTGTTGAAGAATGAGCCGGCGACTTATAGGCACTGGCAGGTTAAACCGGAAATGGTGGAGCCATAGCGAAAGCGAGTCTGAATAGGGCGTTGGTCAGTGTTTATAGACCCGAACCCGGGTGATCTAACCATGGCCAGGATGAAGCTTGGGTGATACCAAGTGGAGGTCCGAACCGACTGATGTTGAAAAATCAGCGGATGAGCTGTGGTTAGGGGTGAAATGCCAATCGAACCCGGAGCTAGCTGGTTCTCCCCGAAATACGTTGAGGCGTAGCGTCTAGTGCTATAGCAGGGGGGTAAAGCCACCGTTTCGGTGCGGGCTGCGAGAGCGGTACCAAATCGAGACGAACTCTGAATACCCTGTGTGAAACTAGGCAGTCAGACTGTGGGGGATAAGCTCCATGGTCGAAAGGGAAACAGCCCAGACCGCCAGCTAAGGTCCCCAAATGACTACTCAGTGATAAAGGAGGTGGGATTGCCCAGACAACCAGGAGGTTTGCCTAGAAGCAGCCATCCTCAAAGGAGTGCGTAATAGCTCACTGGTCGAGCGATCCTGCGCCGAAAATGAACGGGGCTAAGTAGTCTACCGAAGCTGCGGATTTAACTTGTTAAATGGTAGGGGAGCGTTCCATGTGGGGTGAAGCGTTAGCGTAAGCGGGCGTGGACTGCATGGAAGTGAGAATGTCGGCTTGAGTAGCGAAAACATGGGTGAGAATCCCATGCCCCGAAACCCTAAGGGTTCCTCCGGCAGGCTCGTCCGCGGAGGGTTAGTCAGGACCTAAGGCGAGGCCGAAAGGCGTAGTCGATGGACAACAGGTCAACATTCCTGTACCTGTCATGTTTTGGGAAGGGGGACGGAGAAGGCTAGCCCAGCCAGACGTTGGTTACTGGTTCAAGCGTTCGAGGCGTTGAGAAGTGGAGAAAACACTTTGAGCTGAGGCGTGAGTACGAGCTGCTACGGCAGCGAAGTGGGTGATGTCAAGCTTCCAAGAAAAGCCCTATACCCGTTAAGGCATGACGGCCTGTACCCGAAACCGACACAGGTGGGGTGGTAGAGAATACCGAGGGGCGCGAGGTAACTCTCTCTAAGGAACTCGGCAAAATGGCCCCGTAACTTCGGGAGAAGGGGTGCCACCGCAAGGTGGTCGCAGTGAAGAGGCCCAGGCGACTGTTTACCAAAAACACAGGTCTCCGCTAAGTCGCAAGACGATGTATGGGGGCTGACGCCTGCCCAGTGCCGGAAGGTTAAGGAAGCTGGTCAGCGTAAGCGAAGCTGGCGACTGAAGCCCCGGTGAACGGCGGCCGTAACTATAACGGTCCTAAGGTAGCGAAATTCCTTGTCGGGTAAGTTCCGACCCGCACGAAAGGCGTAACGATCTGGGCGCTGTCTCGGAGAGAGGCTCGGCGAAATAGAATTGTCTGTGAAGATGCGGACTACGTGCACCCGGACAGAAAGACCCTATGAAGCTTTACTGTAGCTTGGTATTGTGCCCGGGCTCTGAATGCGCAGGATAGGTGGGAGGCTTTGATCCATTGCTTGTGGGTGATGGTGAGCCAACGGTGAGATACCACTCTTTCAGAGCTAGGGTTCTAACGGTCACCCGTCATCCGGGGACCGGACAGTATCAGGTGGGCAGTTTGACTGGGGCGGTCGCCTCCTAAAAGGTAACGGAGGCGCGCAAAGGTTCCCTCAGGCTGGTTGGAAATCAGCCGACGAGTGTAAAGGCAGAAGGGAGCTTGACTGTGAGACCTACAAGTCGAACAGGGACGAAAGTCGGCCTTAGTGATCCGACGGTTCTGTGTGGAAGGGCCGTCGCTCAACGGATAAAAGTTACTCTAGGGATAACAGGCTGATCTCCCCCAAGAGTTCACATCGACGGGGAGGTTTGGCACCTCGATGTCGGCTCATCGCAACCTGGGGCTGAAGTCGGTCCCAAGGGTTGGGCTGTTCGCCCATTAAAGCGGTACGCGAGCTGGGTTCAGAACGTCGTGAGACAGTTCGGTCCATATCCGGTGCATGCGCAGGAATATTGAGAGGATTTCTCCCTAGTACGAGAGGACCGGGAGGAACGCACCTCTGGTGTGCCAGTTATCGTGCCAACGGTAAACGCTGGGTAGCCATGTGCGGAGAGGATAACCGCTGAAAGCATCTAAGTGGGAAGCCCACCTCAAGATGAGTATTCCCATGGCGTTAGCCAGTAAGGTCACGGGAAGAACACCCGTTGATAGGCTCTACGTGGAAGCCGGGTAACCGGTGAAGCGGAGGAGTACTAATAGACCGAGGGCTTGACCAACACCTGGTTCTAAGCCTGCCGTTCTGAAAGGGACGGAGGAATGACGACTTTTCCAGAGGAGATAGCACCAAGTGTGTTGTTTCTAACCTATGCAGTTTTCAGGGTTCACCCCCTTTCTTTATCACGTTTGTGGTGAGAGTGGGGACTCTATCCTGGTGTCCATGGCGCTGTGGAACCACACCGATCCATCTCGAACTCGGTTGTGAAACGCAGCAGCGGCGACGATAGTTGGGGGGTAGCCCCCTGCGAAAATAGCTCGATGCCAGGTAAAACTTCAGCTCCTGAGAAGGGGCGATGAGGAGAGGCCACCCGAGGAGGGTGGCTTTTCTGTTGGCATGCGTTTTGGCTGCAGGCAAAGCCTGAGCCTTAGGCCTGTGGCACGGTTGGCGGACGGTGGCCCTGTTGGTGAACAGGATCAGACGTCGATCCGTGCCAGGCTTGTGATTACCTCGAAGGGACCGGGGTCCTGTTCGGGGTTGTCCTGGCGCTGGCTGAAGCGGGTCTCCATGCCGGCGGTGCGGGCCGCTTCCAGCTCGGCCCTGGCATCACTCACAAAGAGGATCGCCCTGGGCTCCAGACCCATGGCGGCGGCGATGGCCCGGTAGCTGGCGGCATCGCCCTTGGCGCCGGTCGTCGTATCGAACCAGTGGCTGAAGAGGCCGCTCAAATCGCCGGCGTTGCTGTGGCGGTAGAGGAGCTTCTGCGCCTTCACTGAACCTGATGAGTAGACGGCCAGTTCCAGCCCGGCCCGGCGCCAGGCCCGAAGGGCCGGGGCCACATCGTCGAACAGGGGGCAGCGCAGTTCGCCGTCGGCATACCCCCGGTCCCAGATCAGACCCTGCAGTTCCTTCAGGGCGGGCAGCTTGCGGTCCTGATCGATCAGCTCCTGAAGGAAGCGAACTCTGCTCAGGTGGTTGATTGCGCCGTCGGAGCTGGTTTGATGACCGGAGCTGCCTGCATCACAGGGTCTGAACGTTTCGCCTTGGGTGGTGCCGTTGTCGGTGGCGGCCATGGCCGCATCGATCGCCTCGATCAGCGGTGCCAGTGCCGGCTCGTCTGCCCCTTCCCGCAGGAAGCCATCGAGCCGCTCACGGGCATAGGGGAAGAGCACCTTGCTCACGAAGGGCACCGGGCAGGTGGTTCCTTCGATGTCGAGCAGCACGGCTTGAATGCCGCTGGCCTTGGGATGCCGCTGGCCCAGGGCCTCGAGCAGAAGCCGGCGCCAGCGCTGCTCCAGCAACCACTCCAGGATCTCCAGATGACGATGGGCTTCGCTCAGGTCGCGCCCCCAGGCATAGAGACCATGGCCGCCGATCAGCAGGCCGTGGGGGGCGTCGCCCAGCAGCGGGCCGGCGGTGGCACTGAGCCGGGCCAGATCCTGGTCGTTGGCCAGAACCGGCAGCATCACACGGCGGCGGTGGCTGTCAATGCCCGCCAGTCCCTTCAGCATTTCCAGGCCCTGCAGCGGCAGCGCCCCCGCCTCCCTCCCCTCCCCCAGACACCAGTCGGACAGCAGGGTGGCGGCGTGGGAATGGGTGTGCAGCACGGCACCGGCGCCGGTGCGCGCCACGATTTCCTGATGCAGCAGGGTCTCGGCACTGGCCCGACCTTCGCCCGCCACCACCTGCGCGCAGGCGTCCACCTGGATCAGGTCCTCCGGGGCGACCGTGCCCTTGTCGACGCCGCTGGGGGCCATCAGCAGGATCAGGGGGTCACGTGAGAGAACGCAGCTGAAGTTGCCGCCGGTGCCGTCGCACCAGCCGCGCTCATGGATGGCCGCCATGGTCTGGCTGAGCTGGACGGCGAGGGCGCTGGTCACGCGGGATTGGAAACGAAGGGAACGGCTTGGGAACGAAACGGGCGGCGGGAGCGGGCCGCCTGGTCAGCTCTGGCAGCGGGGGCACCAGTGACTGCTGCGCCCCCCCAGCTTCTCGCGCAGGATCGCCGTGCCGCAACGGCGGCAGGGGGATCCGCCGCGGCGGTACACCCAGGCCTGGCCGCCGTAGTTGCCATTGGTGCCCTGCAGGTCCCGGAAATCACTGAAGGTGGTGCCACCGGCGCCGATGCTGGTCTCCAGCACCTCCACCAGGGCCAGGCGCAGCCGCTCCAGCCGGCTCAGCGGCAGACGGCCGCTGGGTGTCTGGGGCAGGATCCCTGCCGCGAACAGGGATTCATCGGCGTAGATGTTTCCCACTCCCGCCACCAGCGACTGATCGAGCAGAGCGTTCTTGATCGGACGGCGTGAGCCCTTGAGCCGCTGCCGCAGGTAGGCGCCGGTGAAATCTGCTCCGAAGGGTTCGGGCCCCAGGCGCCGCAGACCGCCCATCACGGTCTCGTCGGCGACCCCGGGCGGCACCCACCACATCTGGCCGAAACTGCGGGTGTCGACAAAGCGCAGTTCTTCGCCGCCCCTGCTCCAGACCCGCACCCGGGTGTGGGAGCAGGGGGGACGGTCCTCCGCCAGCCACAGAAACTGGCCGGTCATGCGCAGATGCACCCCCCAGCGGCCTGCGGGGCTGCCGTCCGGGGCCTGGAGATCGGCCAGGAGGTACTTGCCGCGGCGCAGCCACCGGCCCACACAAAGGCCCCGAAGCGCCCTGCAGAAATCGGCAGGGTCTTCGGGGCTGGCAATGGCGCGGGCGCGGAGCACCTCGACACGCTCGATAACGAGACCGGACGTCTGAAGCTCGAGCCCCCGGCGTACGGTTTCAACCTCCGGGAGCTCGGGCATGCCCGGGATCGTAGGGCTGGGCTTGGAGGGCCGGGCCTGTCGCTCAGGCCTTGACGAGCTCGCTTTCGGCGAAGTTGTTGGTGTTGATGCCGCCGTCCGAGCCGCTGTAGCCGTTGTAGTTCACCTTCTCGAAGCGAACCACGACCGGGTAACGGATGCCGGAGGTGTCAATCGAGGCCACCGTTCCCACTTCGTTGTACCAGTAGGACTCGGGACGCTTGATCCGTACTTTGTCGCCGCGGGAGATGGCCATCGCTGGGCTGGAAGGTCGGGTGGTCTGCGCAGCGACCCTACCGGCGATCAGGGGCCCGTGCCTGGGCGATGTCACGGTTCGTTGCCGGCCCCGTGGCAGCATCCCCGAACCCACCGCCGGCCCCGCCGATGGTCCCGTCCATGGCCCTGCCCGAGGCCCCCCAGCTGCGCCTGGATCTGCCCGATCCGGAGAGCGACACCCTCAGCACGATGGAGTTCCTGGCCCGCCTGGAGGAGGCCTGGGCGGTCTGCGACCGTTTCGATCTGCAGACCGAAATCTGGCGCGGGCGGATCCTGCGTTCGGTGCGCGACCGGGAACGGCGGGGCGGCGAGGGGCGCGGCACCGGCTTCCTGCAGTGGCTGCGGGAGCGGGAGATCAGCAAGACCCGGGCCTACACCCTGATCCAGCTGGCGGAATCGGCCGACGGCCTGGTGGGCGAGGGCCTGCTGGAGGAGGCCAGCGTCAACAACTTCTCCAAGCGGGCCTTCCTGGAGACGGCCCAGGCGGACCCGGAGATCCAGCTGATGATCAGCGAGGCGGCTAACGAGGGCCAGCAGATCACCCGCAAGCAGGTGCGACGGCTCACCGATGAGTTCACCGCCGCCACGAGCCCCCTGCTGCCGGAGGAGATCCGCCAGCGCACCGCCGACAACCTGCTGCCCCCACGGGCCGTGGCGCCCCTGGTGCGGGAACTGGCCAAGCTGCCCGAGGATCAGCAGGACGACCTGCGTCGCGTGCTGCGGGATGAACCGGAGCTGGAGCGGGTCAAGGACGTGACGCTCACGGCCCGGTGGCTCAGCAAGGCGGCCGAGGCCGGTCTGGCGGTGCGGGCCTTCCAGCAGGGGAACCTCGACCTGGAGAAGGCCCTGCAGGAGGCCCAGCGGCTTGATGCCCTCGGCCTTCTGGCCGATGCCGTCGGCCAGGCCCTGGCCCTGGAGAGCGCCGTGCTCAAACTCCACACCAGCTGGCGCCGGCTTGGGGGGCTCCAGGAGCGCCTCTGGGTGGAGAGCGGCAGCAGCACGCCCCATCTGAGGGAGCTGCTCACTGTGCTGCAGAGCCTGAGCGGCACCACGATGCGGGTGTCCCTGGGGGAACTGGCCGGGGGCAAGCGGGTGCGCCTGCAGCTGGTGGAGGAGTCCCCCGACCAGCTGGATCCGCCCCCGCTGCACTGAGGCCTGCCGAACTGGCGCTCGCTGCACTGAATTGGGCGCTGAACGGCCACGGCGCCCCCATATCTGGTGGGAGCTAGGGTCTGGCGGTACCAGCGGTGGAGTGAGCTTGGGGGCCGATCCCCTCACCGAGAGCCTGCGGCGCCATTTCGGCTGGGAGAGCTTCCGGCCCGGACAGCGCCCGGTGGTGGAAGCCCTGCTCGCCGGCCGCGATTGCCTGGCGGTGCTGCCGACCGGGGCGGGGAAGTCGCTCTGCTTCCAGCTCCCCGCCCTGGTGCGGGACGGTCTGGTGGTGGTGATCTCCCCCCTGGTGGCCCTGATGCAGGACCAGGTGAGCCAGCTGCAGGCCCATGGCATCCCGGCGGCCTGTCTGCACCGGGGGCTGGATCCAGGGCAGCGCCGCCAGCTGCAGCAGCGCTTGGTGGCCAACCGGCTGCGGCTGCTCTATCTGGCTCCCGAGAGGGCCCAGGCGGAGGCCACCCGCCAGCTGCTCGATGAGGCCCTCGAGACCGGCCGGCTGGTGGCCCTGGCGGTGGATGAGGCCCACTGCATCAGCGCCTGGGGCCATGATTTCCGTCCCGATTACCGGCGCCTGGGCCAGCTGCGGGCCCTCTGTCCGGGCGTGCCGCTGGTGGCCCTCAGCGCTACTGCCGCCCCCCAGGTGCGGGCCGACATCATCCGCCTGCTGCAGCTCCGCCGACCCCTGGTGCAGGTGCGCTCCGCCCGCCGCGGCAACCTCGCCTACACGATGCGGCGGCGCCCCTCCGATCCCCTGGCGGAGGTGGTGGCGGCGATCGGCGAGGCCCGTGGGGCGGTGCTGATCTATGCCCGCACCCGTCGCTCGGTGGAGCAGTGGGCCGCGCGCCTGACGGCGGCCGGGGTGGAGGCGATCGCTTACCACGCCGGCATGGACCCCGAGAGCCGCCAGCTGGCCCTGCGCCATTTCCAGGAGCATCCCGCGCCGGTGCTGGTAGCAACCGTGGCCTTCGGCATGGGGGTCGATCGTCCCGACGTGGGTCTGGTGCTGCACCTCGACCTGCCGGCCAGCGCCGAGGGCTACCTGCAGGAATCCGGGCGGGCCGGTCGCGACGGGCTGCCCGCCCGTTGCCTGGTGCTCTTCGATCCGGCCGATCGCACCAGCCTGGGCTGGGCCATGCGCTCCGCCGGCCAGCAGCTCCCCCCCGACCAGCGGCTGCTGGAGCGCCACCGGCTCGAACTGGCCCAGCAGCAGCTGCGGCGCATCGAGGCGGTGGCCGAAGGGGAGGGCTGCCGGGAGCAGGCCCTGCTCCTGGCCGTGGGGGAGATCTCCTCGCCCTGCGGCCGCTGCGACAACTGCCTCTCGGCGCCGTCCCGCAGCGACTGGGCCCCCCAGGCCGCCGTGCTGCTCTCCGCCCTGGAGGACCGCAGTGGCCGCGACCTGCGCGGCCTGGCGGAGGACCTGGCCGGTGCCCACGGGGAGCCCGAGCCCTCCTGGGCCTGGCTCGCCCGCCGGCTGGTGCAGGAGGAGCTGATCAGTGAGAGCGATGACGGAGCCCAGCGCCTCTACCTGCGCCCCGTGGGCCGCAGCTACCTGCGGGATCCCTGGCCCCTGCGCTGGTCGGCCTGAACGGCCCTGGTGGGCTTCAGCTGCCGCGGGCCTTGCAGAGGTCGGAGACGAGCTGCTGCTCGAAATCGGCCTGGGGATCATCCCAGCTCTTCCACTGGCCGGCCTGGCTGGTGGCATTGAGCTTGCGAGCGCTGCAGTTGACGGCCAGGTAGAGAGATTCCCCCTGGGAATTGAGGGTCGGGGCCACCATGCTGCCGCCCATGGGCTGCCAGTTGGCCCAGTCCACCTGCAGGGGGCCGTAGTTGCGCCAGTCTGGCTTGCCGGGGCTCGCTGTCGCCGTGCTGGCGGGCCGTGGGGCGGCGGCCACCGTGGCCGGCTGGGGGCGGCGCGTTGGAGCCGGGGTGGCCCGGGCGACGCTGGGGGCGGGGCGGCTGGCGGCCGGGGTCTGCGCCGGTGCCGGCGCAGGCTTGGCTGCTGTCGCGGCCGGCTGGGGGCGGGCCGCCGGTGCCGGCGCGGGCCTGCTCGCCGTGGCGGCCGGCTTGGGCACCGGCTTCGCCGCCGCCGCGGGGCGGGCGGCCGGCCTGGGGGCGGGGGCGCTGGCTGGCTTCAGCCGCAGCCGGGTGCCGGATTCCACCAGGTCGGGGTCGCTGATCCGGTTGATGGCGATCAGCTGCTTCATCGGGACGCCGTAGGCGTCGGCGATCTGGGAGAGGCTTTCGCCGCTGCGAACCACGTGCTCGGAGGCCTTGCGGTTGACCGCGGCGACCGGGGCGGCGCTGCGGGAGGACGAGGGCACCACCAGCTTCTGGCCGGCTTCGATGTGGTCCGCCTTGCTGAGGCCGTTCAGCTGCATCAGCCGGCTGACGGTGATGCCGTGCCGCTCGGCGATCTCGGAGAGGGTTTCCCCGGGGGCCACGGTGAGGCTGCCGCCGGAGGCCCGGGGTCGGGCCGCTCCCCCCGGCAGCGTCAGGGTCCGGCCCGCTTCGACCAGATCGGGATCGCTGATCCCGTTCATCTTCATCAGGGTGGTCACGCTCACCCGGTGGCGCGCGGCGATGTCGGAGAGGGTCTCACCGGGCTTGACGGTCACCTGGGCAGCCAGAGCCGGCAGCGGCAACACCATGGCTAGAGCCAGGGCGATGAGGGGGCGGCGCATGGGCACTAGGGATAGCTGCAGGCACGTTAAGGTCCACGTCCAGGCCCGCCCAGCCCCCCTAGCCCATCAGACGGCGGACCAGGCCCAGCTTGCCGGCGTAGGGGGGAAAGCGGATCGGGGGGTCGGGCCGCAGCGACCGGCAGATCACACTGCGCTGATGGGAGAAGGTGAGGAAGCCAGCTTCTCCGTGGTACGCCCCCATGCCGCTGGGGCCGATACCGCCGAAGGGCAGGGAGGCCATGCCCCCCTGGATCACCGTGTCGTTGACCACCAGGCTGCCCGAACCGCTGCCCGCCAGCGCCCGTTCCCGCTCGGATGCGCCACCGCCGAACAGGTAGAGGGCCAGGGGTTTCGGGCCCCGGCGCACCAGCCTCAGGGCCTCCTCCAGGCCCGTCACCGTCAGCAGGGGCAGGATCGGGGCGAACAGCTCCTCCTGCAGCAGCGGATCGTCGTCGGGATCATCGACCGCCACCACGGTGGGCTCGATCCTCCGCCCGGCTTCGTCCCAGCCTCCGCCCAGCAGCACCTGGCCCTTCTCCCGCGCTTGGGCCAGCAGCCCCTGGAGCCACTTGAAGCGCGCCGCCCCGACCAGGCGCCCCAGGTCAGGGCTGGCCAGGGGATCCTGGCCGTACAGGGCCCGGGCCTGCTCGCGGAACGCGGCCACCAGGGCCTCCCGCCCCCCGGCCGCCACCAGCACGTGGTTGGGGGCCAGGCAGGTCTGGCCGGCGTTGAGGCAGCGCCCCCACAGCAGCCGCCGGGCGGTGATGGTCGGATCCGCATCCGCCAGCACGATCGCCGGGTTCCGGCCCCCCAGCTCCAGCGTCACAGGGGTGAGATGGCGGGCGGCGGCCCCCATCACCAGCCGTCCCACCCGCTCCCCGCCGGTGAAAAGGATGTGGTCGAAGCGCTCCCGCTCCAGCAGCCCGGCGGCCACGGTCCCGTCGCCGCCCACCACCTGGACCACCGTGGGCTCGAAGTGGCGGCCCAGCAGCTCGGCCAGCAGCGCCGCCGAGGCGGGGCTCAGTTCGGAGGGCTTGACCACGGCCGTGTTGCCCGCGGCCAGGACATGGAGCAGGGGGTGGAGACAGAGCTCGAAGGGATAGTTCCAGGCGCCGATGATCAGGACGCAGCCCAGGGGTTCGGTGCGCACCGAGCCCTGGCCCGGCCACGCCCACAGGGGCAGGGGGCGGCGGCGGGGACGCATCCAGCCGGCCAGGTGGCGGCGGGTGTGGCGCAGCTCCTGGCGCAGGGCCGCCAGCTCAAACCCCCCCTCCATGGCGGAGCGGCCCAGGTCGCTGGCCAGGGCCTCCAGCATCGCCGGCTCCGCCGACTCCAGCAGGCGGCCCAGCCGCTCCAGCTGCTCCAGCCGCCAGGCCAGGGGCCGGGTGGTGCCCCCCTCCACCAGGTCGCGCATCGTCGCCACCGGCACCGTCAGGGGGGAGGGGCTGGCGCTGGGGCTGGCGGGAGCGGCCGGTGTGGTCATGGGTGGGGCCCTTTCCGCCCAGGCTGGCAAATCCTTCCCCGCCGCGGCCCCGGCCGGACGGGTGGCGCTCAGGGGGCGCCGCAACCGGCCTGGAACACGGCTCGCCGCAGGTTGTCGAGCCGGGGGGAGGCCGGGCCTTCAATGGCGTAAAGCAGGGCCAGGCCCAGGCTGAGGTCGCCCCGGTCGAACGTGCGCTGGATGGAGGCCCACCAGGCGAGCGGATCGCGGCCCAGGCCGTCGAGCTCCCGCTGGGCGCGCTCCATCCGTTCGGCCGGATCGCCCTCCAGCAGGATGATGGCGAAGTCGTCCCTGCGGACGCCCACGGGCCTCAGCAGCAGCTGAAACTGCTGGCCCGGGCGGATCGGCGCCAGGGGCCAGGCGATCGGCCCCTCGATGGGCTCGCCTGGGAGAGCCCGTTGCTGCCAGAGCAGCTCACCGGCCCGTTCGATCCGCACCTCCTCAAGGCTTTCGGTGCTCAGGATCGTGGGGGCTCCTACCGGGACGGCGGCCACGGCCTCGGCCCGGGCATTGAGCGCCAGCCTGGGGGTGAGCACGCAGACCGTGGCGGCCAGCAGGCGAGCTCCTGGGGGCAGCAGGGCCAGGGCAAGGCCCAGACCGATCGCCAGGCAGGTCCGGCGCACGGCGGGGAGCAACGGGATGCTGACCAAGGGAATCCAACGACGCTAACGGCCGCCGGCGCTCACCCGGCCACGCTCAGCAGGTTGAGGCCGTGCAGTCCTTCAAAGAGCAGGTAGGCCCCGAGCACCAGGGCGAGGACCCCCACGAGCCACTCGGCCTTGTGCTGCAGCCAGTCCTCCAGGCGCATGATCGGCTCCCTGATCGCCCCGCCGCTCACCAGCCAGGCCAGGGGCGGCAGCAGCAGCAGGGAGCTGGCCATCAGGGTGAACAGGCCCGTCACCTCCGCGTCAGCGGTGAGGCCGGGATCGTTGAGCAGCAGCAGGCCGGCCTCCTTGAGATAGAAGACCAGGTTCTCCGGGGTGAGCAGGGCGCTGGTGGCGCCGATCAGCACCAGGGTGAAGGTGCTGAAGTCGGGCAGCTGGTTCATCAGCCGCAGGGCCATCCCCTCCTCGCCGATGTTGGCCTGGGGCGTGAGCTGGTACAGCCCCAGGCCCACGAGGGCGCCGGCCCCGAGCAGGTCGATCAGCACCTGCTCCCGCTCGCCGTGGCTGAGGCTGATGGCGAAGGTCTCCCCGAGCACCATCAGCAGCACGATGGCGAGGGCATTGGCGGCTGCCCAGCCCGCCACGTAGGCCATGGCGCGCTTCAGGGGGTCACGGCCCAGCAGCAGCAGGGTGACCACCGCGATGTGCAGGGGGCTGAAGGCGATGCCGATCCCGAACAGGGACGACTGGGTGATCAGGGCCGGAGACAGGAGCGCGGGAACGCTGAGGCAGACGGGAGATAACAGGGGCGGCAAGCAGACCGTCCGGGCGGCGGAGGTCCCGCATTCTCGGGCATGCTCCCGGCCCACCGCGAACGGAACCCCATTGCCGCCTCAGGAGTTGCGGGGAGGGGAAGGGGCTGGGGGGGAAAGCCCTTGACGAGACTTGAACTCGTGACCTCTCCCTTACCAAGGGAGTGCTCTACCGCTGAGCTACAAGGGCATGTGGAAGGTGGGCCGGGTTGGATTTGAACCAACGTAGGCAGAGCCAGCGGATTTACAGTCCGCCCCCATTAACCACTCGGGCACCGACCCGAACCACACCCTCAGAACTTACCAGCCGACCTTCCCGCCTCCTCCCTGCCCTTCCCCCCTTATCCCCTCCCCGATGCGCCTGCTCGTGCTCCATGGTCCCAACCTCAACCTGCTCGGCCAGCGGGAGCCGGGCCTCTACGGCAGCAGCACCCTGGCGGCCATCGATGCCGCCCTCGAGCAGCAGGCCGCGGCGCTGGGGGTGGAGCTCACCTGCTTCCAGAGCAACCACGAGGGGGCCCTGGTGGACCGCATCCAGCAGGCCGGAGGCCAGGCCGGCAGTCCGGCAAGCGACGGGATCCTGATCAACGCCGCCGCCTACACCCACACCTCGGTGGCGATCCGTGATGCCCTGCTGGCGGTGGCCCTGCCCTTCGTGGAGGTGCACCTCAGCAACACCCACGCCCGCGAGCCCTTCCGCCATCGTTCCCTGCTGGCGGACCGGGCCCTGGGGGTCATCTGCGGCTTCGGCCCCACCAGTTACCGCCTCGCCCTCGAGGGCCTGGTGGCCCATCTGCGGGCCTCGGCATGAGCGGCGCCTCCCTGCCGGTGGCGGCCGAGGCCCCGGTGGCGGCGGCGGCCCGGGTGCGGTGGCTGGCGGCCCCCAGCAGCGCCGCCTGGCTGGAGCAGGCCCTGACCCACCCGGAGCTGCTGCTGATCGACCACGCCCACTGCGAGCGCAAGGCGGCTGGCGCCGCCCTGCAGCTGATGTTCCGCTACCCGTCCGACGGGGAGCTGGCGGCCGTGCTCAGCCCCCTGGCCCGGGAGGAACTGGAGCACTTCGAGCGGGTGCAGGCCCTGCTGGAGCGGCGCGGCATCGGCCTGCGGGCCCTGGCCGCCCCGCCCTACGGCGCCGCCCTGGCCGCCCTGGTACGCCGGCAGGAGCCGGAGCGGATGCTCGACAGCTTCCTGGTGGCGGGTCTGATCGAGGCCCGCAGCCACGAGCGGATGGCCCTGCTGGCCGCCCACAGTCCCGATCCGGAGCTGCGGGATCTCTACGCCGACCTGCTGGCCAGCGAGGCGCGCCACTTCGGCCTCTACTGGGTGCTGTGCGAAAGGCGCTGGCCCCGGCCGTTGGTGGCCGATCGGCTCACGGCCCTGGCCGCGAGCGAGGCGCAGGTCCTGGCCAGCCTCCATCCCCAGCCGCGCATGCACAGCTGAGGTCAGTCGCTCAGGCCGTGGCGGCCAGGATCTCCTCCAGCAGCGGGAAGCGGGACGCGATCGGATCGCCGGTGAAGCTGGCCACCCAGCCGTCGCTGTTGTCGAAGAAGCGCAGGGCGCAGAAGGACGGGCGCTCGCCGGTGTCGAACCAGTGCCGGGTGCCCGCCGGCACCCCGATCCAGTCGCCCTGCTCGCACACCAGCTGGAGCACCTCGTCGCCGATGTGCAGGCAGAAGAGTCCGCGGCCCTCCACGAAGAAGCGCACCTCGTCTTCCGCGTGGGTGTGCTCGGAGAGGAACTTCGCCCGCAGGGCCTCCCGGTCCGGATGGTCCGGGCCGAGCCGGATCGCGTCCACCGTGCGGTAGCGCCCCTCGGCCTGCACCCGGGCGATCTCCGCGGCGTAGGCAGCCAGGATCGCGGCCTGGTCGGCGTCCGTCGCCAGGGAGGCCGGCGTGGCCCAACGCTCGAAGCGCACCCCCCGGGCCTCAAGCTCCCGGGCGATCAGGTTGGCGTCGCTGCTGCGCAGCAGGGGGGCGGCGTGGCCGTCGCCGGCGGCGGAACGGATCACCAGGTGGGTCATCGGGGCGCTCCAGGGCGGTCGGAGGATCTGCAGCCTAGAAAGGTCTGCAGCGGACTTCCCCCCATCGCCGACCGTGCTGCCAGTGCCGGCCTCACCCTGGTGGGGGTGGGGCCCGGCGATCCCGACCTACTCACCGTGGCGGCGGTGCGGGCCATCGAAACCGCCGACACCATCGCCTACCCGGTCGCCCGCGAAGGGGCCGAGGGGATGGCGGCCGCCGTGGCCGGCTCCTGGATCGACCCCGGCCAGCGGCGCCTGCCCCTGGTGTTCCCGATGGTGGCGGCGGCTGAGCCCCGCCGGCAGGCCTGGCACGCCGCCGCCGACCGCCTCGCCGCCGAGGTGGCCGACGGGCGGTCGGTGGTGCTGCTCTGCGAGGGCGACGTGTCGCTGTTCGCCAGCAGCAGCTACGTGCTGCTGGCCCTGCGGGAGCGCCACCCCGCCCTGCCGGTGGGCCTGATCCCCGGCATCAGCGCCGTGGCGGCGGCGGCTGCCGCCGGGGCCTGGCCCCTGGCCCTGCAGCAGGAGGGGCTGCTGATCCGCCCCACCCCGGAGGAGCCCGGCCAGCTGGAGGACCTGCTGGCCCAGGCGGCGGCCGCTGGCTGGGTGCTGGCCCTGCTCAAGCTGGGTGGCCGCTGGCCCTGGGTGCGGCCGCTGCTGGCCGAGCGGGGCCTGCTGGCGGACGCGTTGTTTGCCCAGCGGGTGGGCTGGCCCGACCAGCGGCTCTGCCCGGCGGCCGAGGTGCCCGCCGCCGAGGCCCCCTACTTCTCCCTGCTGCTCATCCGGCAGGGGTGGCCGGCGGTGCTTCCATGACCGTTCGTGTTTTGCCCCGCCCTTGCCGATGCCTGCCGCCGGGATGACCGCCACCGGGATGACCGCTACTGGGATGACCGCTACTGGGATGACCGTCACCGACTGGTTCGCCCTGCTGCACCCGGTGCTGATCATCCTCTTTGTGTACCCGGTGGTGGGCGCCACCATCCGGCTCGGGATCCTGGCGCGGGAGCGTCGCCTCGACATCAACCCCCTGCCGCCGACGGTGGGGGTGGAGCACACCGACCATGGCCGCTGGGTGACCTCGGGCGTGGTGGTGGCGGTGCTGATCGCCATGGCGGCCACCTATGCCCGGGGTGGCGCCGTCGTCGTCGGCGGCTCCGGCACCGGCGTGGCCCTGCTGCTGGCCGGAGTGGGCTGCCTGGTGAGCTGCCTGGCCCTGTGGCGGGCCAAGGGCGCCGGGCTGCGGGCCGGTTTCGCCCTGATCTGCTGGCTGGGACTGCTGACCCTGGGAGCCCAGCCCGCCCTGTGGCACCTGGGCCGCAGTCCCTTCGACGGTTCGGTGTGGGGGTCCCACTACTGGAGCGGGGTGCTGCTCTGCGGCCTGCTGCTGTTCGCCATGGCGGCCGCCCCCGAGACCCTGCGTTCCCCTCGGATGCGGCGCCTGCATGTCAGCGCCGCCTTTCTCACCGCCCTGCTGCTGGCGGTGCAGGCGATCAGCGGCAGCCGGGACCTGCTGGGCATGGCGCTGGGCCAGTGATCTCCAGCTCCGCCTCCGCCCGGTGCAGCAGCCCCAGGGCACTCTCCAGGCTGGGGGCCACCATCAGGTCGCGCCGCAGCCGGGCCGCCCCGGCGAAGCCCTGGCAGGTCCAGCCCAGGTGCTTGCGGGCGATCAGCAGGCCCTGATCGCCGCGGGCGGCCACCAGGGCCTCCATGTGCTCCCGGGCCAGGGCGATCCGGGCGCGTGCGTCGGGCTCCGGCGGCAGAGGCCGGCCGGCGAGGGCCGCGGCGATGCGCCCCACCAGCCAGGGGCGCCCGAGGGTGCCCCGCCCCACCATCACCCCGTCGGCGCCCGTGATCGCCAGGCAGCGCAGGGCCTCCTCCGGGCCGGTGATGTCGCCGTTGGCGATCAGCGGAATCTGCAGGGCCGCCTTCACCCGGGCGATTGCCCCCCAGTCGGCTTTGCCGGAGAACCCCTGCTCCCGGGTGCGGCCGTGCAGGGTGAGGGCGCGGGCGCCGGCGTTCTGAAGGGCCAGGGCGAAGCCCACCGGATCGGCACTGGCCCCGCACCAGCCCAGCCGGGTCTTCACCGTCACCGGCACCCGCACCGACGCCGCCACCGCCGCCACGATCCGCAGGGCCAGATCCGGCTGGCGCAGCAGGCCGCTGCCGCCCCCCTTGCGGGCGATCTTGCGCACCGGACAGCCCATGTTGATGTCGATCAGCCAGGCCCCGGCGGCCTCAGCCCGGCGGGCCGCCTCGGCCATGGCGTCGGGCCGGTGGTCGAACAGCTGCACCCCAACGGGGCCGGGATCCTGGTCGAGGGCCGCCATCTTGGCGCCGCCGTGGCCCAGCTCCAGGGCCGTGGCATTCACCATCTCCGTGAACAGGAGGGCGTCGGGGGCCCAGCGACGCACCAGGGCGCGGAAGATCCCATCGCTCACCCCCGCCAGGGGCGACTGCAGCACCCGGCAGCTCAGCAGCCGGTCGGTGCCGTTGCCGGCCAGGTGGAGCGGGCCGTTGGGGGAGGGATGGGGAGCGGGACTGGGCATGCTGGGGTGACTCTCGGATGCCGAACGCCGCTTTGGACGCTGCCGCCGCTCCCCTCTGGAAGCCTGATGGCGCCCCGGGACCCTTTCCCCTCAGCCGCGCCCTGCTGGAGGCGGTGCTGGATGACCGCACCAGCGATCGCTTCGTCTGCCGACTGATCTGGGAACGGCTGGGCTACCGCCCCGCCGCCGACGGACGCTGGCAGGCCGGGCCCGACACCCCGCCGGCCTGGGCCGAGGCCTTCCCCGAGGCGCCGCAGCTGATCGCCGAGCGGCCCGCGAGCGTGCGGCTCACCCGCTCGATCGCCCCCGAGCACAAGCAGCTGCTCAAGCAGCAGCTGGGCTTCGCCGGTTACCGCATCGGCGGCCTCTACCCCCGCCGCACCCGGCGGGCCACGGCGGTGAACTGGCTGCTGGCCGATCTGGCCGCATGCGGCGAACCCCTCCCGGCGGCAGGCCCGCTGCCGGAGCTCCTCGATCCGCCCGAGGACCCGGTGGCCGGCCATCCCGGCGATCCCCCGGTGGGTTGAGGCGTCCGTGGCTCTGTAGGGTCTAGGTAACGCATCCGTCGTAAGGAATAAGTCAGATTGGCGCTCCCCGTCGTCGCCGTGATCGGACGCCCCAACGTGGGCAAGTCCACGCTGGTCAACCGGCTGTGCCGCAGCCGTGAGGCCATCGTCCACGACCAGCCCGGTGTGACCCGGGACCGCACCTACCAGGAGGGTTTCTGGGGGGACCGCACCTTCCGCGTGGTGGACACCGGCGGCCTGGTGTTCGACGACGACAGCGAATTTCTGCCGGAGATCCGGGAGCAGGCCAACCTGGCCCTGGCCGAGGCGTCGGTGGCGGTGGTGATCGTGGACGGCCAGCAGGGGGTCACCGCCGCCGATGAATCGATCGCCGAGTGGCTGCGGGGCCACAACGTCCCCGTGCTGCTGGGGGTGAACAAATGCGAGTCCCCTGACCAGGGCCTGGCGATGGCGGCCGATTTCTGGGGCCTGGGCCTGGGCGAACCCCACCCGATCTCCGCCATCCACGGAGCCGGCACGGGCGATCTGCTCGATCGGGTGATCAGCTTCCTGCCGGCCACTACCGAGACGGATGAGGCCGAGCCGATCCAGCTGGCGATCATCGGCCGCCCCAACGTGGGCAAGTCCAGCCTGCTCAATGCCATCTGCGGCGAGAACCGGGCCATCGTCAGCCCGATCCGCGGCACCACCCGCGACACCATCGACACCACCCTGGAACGGGAGGGTCTCACCTGGAAGCTGATCGACACCGCCGGCATCCGGCGGCGCCGCAGCGTCGACTACGGCCCGGAGTACTTCGGCATCACCCGCAGCTTCAAGGCGATCGAGCGCAGCGACGTCTGCATCCTCGTGATCGATGCCCTCGACGGTGTCACCGAGCAGGACCAGCGCCTGGCGGGGCGGATCGAGGAGGACGGCCGCGCCTGTGCCGTGGTGGTGAACAAGTGGGACGCCATCGAGAAGGACAGCCACACCATGAGCGCCATGGAGAAGGAGCTGCGCGCCAAGCTCTACTTCCTCGACTGGGCGCCGATGCTCTTCACCTCCGCCCTCACCGGCCAGCGGGTGGAGAGCATCTTCGCCATCGCCGCCGTGGCCGTGGAGCAGCACCGCCGCCGGGTGAGCACCTCGGTGGTGAACGAGGTGCTGCAGGAGGCCCTGCGCTGGCGCTCGCCCCCCACCACCCGCGGCGGCCGCCAGGGCCGCCTCTACTACGGCACCCAGGTGGCGACCCGCCCCCCCAGCTTCACCCTGTTCGTCAACGATCCCAAGCTGTTCGGCGACACCTACCGCCGCTACGTCGAGCGCCAGATCCGCGAGGCCCTTGGCTTCGAGGGATCGCCGGTGCGCCTCTTCTGGCGCGGCAAGCAGCAGCGGGACGCCGAGAAGGAGCAGGCCCGCCACCAGAGCCGGGGCGGCTGAGGTCGATGGGGATGGCGATTCCGGGGGCGATCCAGGGGGGCCTGGCCTGAATGGACTGGTTGCGGCAGCTGCCGATCGGTCAGTACGTCGATGACGGCGAGGGCGGCAAGACCGGTGGCCGAGGCAGTTGGCTGAAGCGGCTCGATCCGCGGGTGAAGCTGGTCTGGACGGTGGCGTTCCTGGTGACGCCGATCCTGGCCGGGCCCCTCTGGCGGCTGGCCCTGGTGGGGCTGCTGCTGCTGATCACCGCGTTCAGCGGCCTGCCCTGGCGCCTCTGGCGGCAGACCCTGCCGCTGCTGATCGCCCTGGCCCTGCTGGTGGGCCTGCTGGCCGCCCTGCTGCCGGCCGCAGGGAGCCCGCCGGCCAGCCTGCAGCGCCCGCCGGGGGAGCTGCGGCTGGTGCCCGGTCCCCCAGGTGCCCCGCCTGTGTCGCGGGCGGGCCTCTCCTGGGAGCTGGTGCGCTGGGGCCCCGTGACGGCCGGATCGTTGGAGCTGGGCCCCCTGGTGGTCACCCGCCGCTCGGCCGAACTCGGCATCAACGGCGCCACCCTGCTGTTCACCGTCATCCACAGCGCCAACCTGCTGCTGCTGTCCACCCCCCCCGAGGAGCTGGTCTGGGCCATCGCCTGGTGGCTGGGCCCCCTGCGGGTCCTGGGCTGGCCCGTGGAGCGCCTGGGCTTCACCCTGCTGCTGTCCCTGCGCTTCCTGCCCCTGGTGCAGGAGGAGCTCCAGAACCTTCTGCGCTCCATCGCCACCCGGGCGGTGAATCTGCGTCGCCTGGGCTGGAAGGCCAGTCTCGGCCTGGTGCTGGCGGTGGGGGAGCGGCTGCTGGCCAACGTGCTGCTGCGTTCCGAGCAGGGGGCTGAGGCCCTGATGGCGCGCGGCGGCATGTGGCTTCCCCCCGACCGCCTGCACCAGCCGGCCGCCACCCCCTCCGGCGCCAGCCTGGCGGCGGTGCTGGCCCTGGCGGCCCTGCTGGCGCTGCGCTGGAAAGTCGGTGCCCTTTAATGGCCGCAGCCTGCAGGGAGTCGTGAGCACGGAGCGCTATCTGAACCACCCGACCTTCGGGATGCTCTATCGGGTAGCGCCGGTGGCCGAGAGCCGCGATCTGTATGCCACCCTCTACGCCCAGCGGATCTTCTTTCTGGTCACCCTCCAGGAGCGCGGCGCCCATTTCGAGGTGATTCCCCTGATGGACGCCCGCCACTTCGCCGAGCAGAACCTGGCCCGCTGCCGCCGCGAGGGGCCGGAGGCCCAGGCCCGCTGGCGCCAGCTCTTCGACCAGACCTTCATCTGATGGCGGCGGCGTCGCCCGGGGCGGCGGAGGCGTTCGGTTCCACCCTGGCGGAGCGGCTGGGGACATTGCAGGCGGCGTTGCCGCCCTCCACCCGCCTGCTGGCGGTGTCCAAGGGGCATCCGGCCGAGCTGATGCGCCAGGCCGCGGCCCTGGGCCAGCGGAGCTTCGGGGAGAGCCGGCTGCAGGAGGCCATCGCCAAGCAGGACGCCCTGGCCGACCTGCCCGATCTCGATTGGCACTTCATCGGCCGGCTGCAGGCCAACAAGGCGCGGGCCGTGCTGCGCCACTTCGGCACCATCCATTCCGTCGACAGCCTGGCCCTGGCCGGGCGGCTGCAGCGGATCGCCGCCGAAGAGGGCCTGACCCCGGGGATCCTGCTGCAGGTGAAATTCCGCCCCGACCCGGCCAAGACCGGCTTCGAACCGGAGGAGGTGCGGGCCCTGGGGGCCGACCAGGATCGGCTGGCCCCCCTGCGCTGCCTCGGTCTGATGACCATCGCCCCCCTGGGGCTCACCGCCGGGGAGCGGCTGGAGCTGTTCCGGGAATGCCGCGCCCTGGCCGATGCCCTGGGGCTGCCGGACTGTTCGATGGGGATGAGCGGCGACTGGCGCGAAGCGGTGGCGGCCGGCAGCACCTGGGTGCGCCTCGGCAGTGCTCTGTTCGGAAGTCGCCCAATCCAGCCATGAAAGGGCGTTGGGATCTTGCCGGCTCGGATGTGGGACGCTATTCAAGGCCAAGCATCCTTCCCGAGGTCGACTCCGTGTCGTTGTTCTCCCGCCTGCGTGCCGTCGTCTCCGGTGACGACTATCTCGATGGCGACTTTGACGACGAACTCGACTACGACCCCGGCGACAGCACCACCGCCGCGGCCACCTCGACGGCGAGCAGAAACACCGGAGCCCTGGCTCTGAGCACCGATTTCTCCAGCGACGATCCCTTTGCCGGCACCAACGTCATCGGCATGCCCGGCATCACCAGCGCCGTCGCCGAGGTGTGCCTCATGGAGCCGCGCAGCTTTGACGAGATGCCCCGTGCGATTCAGGCCCTCCGCGAGCGCAAGACCGTCATCCTCAACCTCACTATGATGGAGCCGGACCAGGCCCAGCGGGCCGTGGATTTCGTCGCCGGTGGCACCTTCGCCATCGACGGGCATCAGGAACGGGTGGGCGAGAGCATCTTCCTGTTCGCCCCCAGCTGCGTCACGGTCACCACCGCGGGCGGTGAGGAAGCCGCCTCCCCCACGGTGGTCTCCGGGCGCACCGGCCCCGTCGATGATCAGCAGGAGGCCGCCCCCAGCCCCGCCTGGGGCCGTTCGGATGCCATGGTCTGACACCATCGGAGTGGTGGGCCTCGGCCGCATGGCCCGGGCCCTGCTGCTGCCGCTCCTCGACGCCGGCCTGCTCGAGCGCTCCGCCGTCCGGGCGGTGGTGGCCAGCGAGGCTTCCGCCCGGCGGCTGGGCGACGAACTCGGGGTTCAGGTCAGCACCGATGCCGCCCACGCCTGGGCCGCTCCGGTGGTGCTGCTGGCGGTGAAGCCCCAGCAGATCGAAGCGGTGGCCCCCGCAGCGGCGGCCGCTCTGTCGGCGGCACCCAGCGGCGCTGAGCCCCTGCTGATCTCCGTGCTGGCGGGAGTGACCCTCGCGCGGCTGCAGGCCCTGTTCCCTGGAAGGGCCTGTGTGCGCGCCGTGCCCAACACCCCCGCCCTGGTGCGCGCCGGACTCACGGGCCTGAGCTGGGGTGAGGGCGTCGGCGAGGCCCGGCGCGAGCAGGTGCGGCGGTTGTTCGCCCAGGTGGGGGAGGTGCTGGATCTGCCGGAGCCCCAGCTCGATCCCTTCCTGGCCCTCACCTCCTCCGGTCCCGCCTTCCTGGCCCTGGTGGCCGAATCGATGGCGGACGGGGCGGTGGCGGGGGGGCTGCCCCGGCCCCTGGCCATGCACCTGGCCCACCGCACCATGGCGGGCACGGCCGCCTTGCTGCAGGGGCAGGAGCTCCACCCCGGCCAGCTCAAGGACATGGTGACCAGCCCCGCCGGCACCACGGCCGCCGGGCTGCGGCAGCTGGAGCGGGCCGGCCTGCGCTCGGCCCTGATCGAGGCCGTGCTGGCCGCGGCGGAACGCAGCCGCCAGCTGGCCTGAACGTCAGCTGCGACCGGCCCCCAGCTTCGGCTCCGTGCCGGCCATCAGCCGCTGCAGGTTGCTCCGGTGCCGCCAGAGCACCAGCGCCGTGGTGAGCAGGGCCAGGCTCAGGTAGGCCGGCCGCAACCCGTCGGCGCCGAAGGAGCCCAGCATCAGCAAGGGCAGCGACAGGGCCGCGACCACGCTGGAGAGCGAGACGATGCGGCTGAGGGTCAGGGTGGTGAGGAAGATGCCGAAACAGGCCAGGCCCACGGGCCAGGTCAGGCCCAGCAGCATCCCCAGGCCGGTGGCCACCGCCTTGCCCCCTTTCCAGCCCAGCCAGAGCGGCCAGATGTGGCCGGCCAGGGCCGCCAGACCCGCCGCCACCACCCACCAGTCGCTCACGGCGCTGAAGCCGAGGGGCTGGAGCACCGCCTTGGCCAGCAGCACGGCGGCCGTTCCCTTGAGCACGTCGAGCAGGAACACCACCAGGGCCGGACCCTTGCCCAGCACCCGCAGCACGTTGGTGGCGCCGGTGGAGCCGGAGCCTTCCTGGCGCAGGTCGACGCCGGCGAGCCAGTGGCCCGCCAGCCAGCCGAAGGGAATCGAGCCGAGCAGGTAGCCCGCCGGCAGCACCAGCAGTTCGGGGAGGAAGGCCATGGCAGGAATGGGCTGGAGGGTCAGTAGAGATCGGCTTCGGCGTCGAGCTCCCCGGGGCCGGCGGCGAAGGCCAGCCAGAGGGGGAACTGCAGGATCGGAATCTCGATCACCTGCTCGGCCGCGTCGATCACGATGAAGGGCAGTTCCCCCCGCTCCTCGAGTCGGTCGGCCCGCTCGATCAGGGCATCGGGGCGCTCGAACAGCACGATGCCGCTGGCGGGGCCGAAATCGTCGCGGCTCAGCCCCAGGCAGTCCTGCAGCCCCCGTCGCCATTCCCCGAGGCGCTCCGGCTGGCTGGCCAGCACCAGGGTCTGGAAGCGCTCGCCGTAGAGCTCCCCCAGGATCGCGATCGCCGCAGCCGCCGCCAGGGCATTGCGGCTGCGGCTGCCGCCGCTGGGTTGGGCGCCCCGACCGCCCTGGGAGAGGAACCAGTCCTCCAGCCGTGTGGCGGCGGAACCCTCGAGGGTCCGGCGCAGTTTCCAGGGATCGGCGTAGAAGTCGGGCTGGCCGCCGAACTGCTCCAGCCGCTCCCGGATCAGGTCCGCATCGTCGCTGAACAGGCCCGCGGCGGCCGGGGCCGCGGTGACCTGGGGAGCCCCGCTCGCCTCGGTTCCGGTCGTCGCCTGGTCGAGGGGGGAGGGCTGCACCACCAGCGGCTGCACCACCAGCTCCATCTGCTCGGCGGCGGCGGCCAGATCCTGCAGGGCCCCCACCAGGTAGTCCTGGAAGCCCTTGAGACGCCGGGCGATCGCATCCGACTGGCCGGCGAAGCTGCCGGCGATCTCCTGGCGGATCTGCTCCCGGCGGCTCTCCAGTTCGCTGATCTCACCCAGGAGTGCGGCACGCCGTTCCCGCAGTTCCGTCAGGGCCAGCTCCACCAGCCCACTGGTGTCGGGGTTACCGGTTGCCGGGGTGGTCCCGGGAAGGGGCTCCGGCGGGGTGATGGCGGGCGGTTCGGGTTGGTCGCTCATGGCAGGCGGGGGGGCAAGACGGCGGGGGGTTCAGGGGAAGGGGCGGGCGGCAGGCGCCGCTCCAGCTCCTCCCGCAGGGCCGTGGCGTCGAACAGCATCGGCAGCAGGTGAAGGCTCTTCTGCTCCCGGAAATAGAACAGCACCGGCAGGGCCGGCCACCAGACCCGCCAGCCGATCCATTCGTCGTAGGGAAAGCGCCGGATCACGGTCTCGCCACGGGACACCAGCAGGGCGTCGGCCGCGAAGCGCAACCGCAGCAGGGCCGTCTGCAGCAGCAGGAACAACCCCATGAGCCCCATGGCCAGGGCCGGCCAGAGCGCGGGGCCCCACAGGGGCCGCAGCTCCAGGGTGGCGACCGCCAGACCCAGCAGCCCGAGCGGCACCCAGGCCCGGGGGCGGAGGACCACAACGTTCGCGCCGGCGGCGCCGTCGGGGACGGCGCTGGCCGGAGGGGGGGAGGGGGTGGAGGTCATTGGCCGAAGAGCAACTGGGTGAGCAGCACGTCCACCAGGGCGACGCTGACAAGAATCATGACCACCGCGCCGGTGGTGCTGGCGCCCACCTCCTTGGGGCCCCCCCGGGTGGTGAGCCCCCAGCCGCAGGCGATCACAGCGATCATCAGGCCGAACACCACGGCCTTGAGCAGCATCGAGGGCAGGTCGTCGGGTTTCATCCAGACCCGCACCGAGTTCCAGAAGACGCTCGGAGGAATGCTGTACAGGAGGGTGCTGCTCACCTGGCCCGACCAGATCGCCATCCAGAAGAACAGCAGGCACTGCACCGGCGCCATCACCACCATGGCCAGCACCCGCGGCACCACCAGGTACTCCACCGGGTCGGTGCGCAGCATCGTGATGGCGTCGATCTGCTCGGTCACCTTCATGGTGCCCAGCTGGGCGGCGTAGGCGGTGGCCACCTTGCCGGTGAGCAGGGTCGCCGTGAGCAGGGGGGCGATCTCCCGCGAAAGGCCCAGGGCCAGCAGCCCCCCCACGGCGGCGCTGGCTCCCTGCTTGGAGAGTTCGGCCGCCACCTGGATGTTGAACACGGTGCCGGCCGCCAGGGCGGTGATCAGCACGATCAGGAAGCTGCCCGGTCCGGCCTCCAGCAGTTCCTGAACCAGGTCGACCATGCCGATGCGGCCACGGGCGATGGCACTCACCGCCTGACCGCCGATCATCAGGCTGGCCCCCAGCCGCTGCAGCCAGCGGGGCGGCTTCATGGCGCGGAGGGCGTCAGGGTCTCCGGCTCGGGGCCCCGCTCCGGCCAGCGCCGCATCACCACCAGGCCCAGCACCACCAGCAGCGCCGGGATCAGGCCCATGCACATCCGGATCGCCAGCAGGGCGCTGTCCGGCTGCAGGATGCCCTTGGCCGCCTGGTAGCCGCTCAGGCTCATCAGGTTGCCGAAGAAGAACAGGGCCAGGCTGATGCAGATCTTCTGGGTGAACACCATCCAGGCGCTGTAGAGCCCGGCGGGCTTCTCCGGATCGGCATCGATGGCGTCCGGAAGCAGCGCCCAGGGGATCAGGTAGGCGGTGGAGGCCCCCAGTCCGACAATCAGGATCGTCACCACCAGGGCGGTGAGACGCACCATGTTGGTGGTGGAGGCGGTGGGGCCCAAGGCGGCATCAAGGGGCACCAGCAGCATCGCCATCACACAGGCGGCGATCCAGAGGGCGGTGCCCCAGTGCAGGGCGGTGAGGCGACCACGCCGACGGGCGACGGCGGTCCAGAGCTGGAGTCCCACCAGGGTGCTGATCTGGAAGGGCAGCAGGATCCAGTTGCTCCAGCCCTCCGGCAGCCGCATCACCACCGGCAGGAAGATCAGCGCCGCCGTCTGCATGATCTGCAGGGCGCACCAGAGCAGCAGGTAGAGCCCCAGCACCATCTGGAAGCGTCCGTTGCTGCCCACCCGGGCCAGAAGCCGCCGGGTGGTGCCCCGCTGGCTGGTGGGCCGCTGGCAGTTCCGCGCCGCCGGGGCGATGCCCCAGCCGCAGAGCAGGGTGGAGCAGGTGATCAGCACCCCCGAGAAGATCCCCACCTGCAGGTAGCTGTCGGGGTTCTGGTGATCCTTGAGCAGCACGCCCCCCAGCACAATCCCCACCAGGCCGGCGATGATCGAGCCGGTGAACCGGGCGCTGTTGAGGCGGGTGCGCAGGTTGACGCTGGTGGTGAGCTCCGCCGCCAGGGCGGAGTAGGGAAGGTTGACGCAGGTGTAGAGGGTGTTGGCCACCATCGAGATGGCCACGAACACGGCGAACCGGACCCAGAGCCCCCCCGGCGGCAGCCACCACATCAGGGCCATGGCGAAGCCGAGCGGAACGGCGCTGCCCAGGATCCAGGGCAGCCGGGGTCCCCAGGAGGACCGGGTCTTGTCGCTCAGCCAGCCCACGATCGGGTCGTTGATGGCATCCCAGAGCCGGGCGGTCATCAGCACCAGCCCGGCCATCCAGGCCGGCAGCCCCGCCGCTGAGGTGTAGAAGATGAAGAGGTAGAAGCCGATCAGGGAGGCGGCCATGCCGGTGCCGGCGTCCCCCATGCCGTAGGCCAGGAGCACCCGGCGGCGCTCACCTGCGGGAAGGTCCGCCGTGTCCACCACACCCGACGGCAGGTGCGGCGCTGCCGGTGGCGGGATGGACGGCGTGGGGGTGGTCAAACCTGGAGGGGCTCCGGTGGTGGTCGTCGGGTTGTGGCCGTCCGGTGCAGGTCATAATGCTGCAGCCGGTTTCGGGGAACCAGTTCCGAAGAACCGGTCGCCAGTACCCCTGTACTGCTGCGGGCGTAGTTTAGTGGTAAAACCTCAGCCTTCCAAGCTGATGATGCGGGTTCGATTCCCGCCGCCCGCTTGCTCCTCCGCCGGAGCCACCGCCGCCGCTCCCTCCTCAGGCTCCTCGAGCAGGGGGGTCGCCACCAGCAGCATCAGGCTGCGGCTCTCCAGGGGCGCCGTCGGCAGCAGCCAGGGATCGGGTTTCGCCGGCAGGTCATGGTCGCCGGGAATGGCCGTGTCGATGACCCGCCGCCAGCCCGCGGCCTGGGCCGGCAGCTGGAACTGCATCGGCTGGTAGTAGGCGTTCATGCCGCACCAGAGCAGGGGGCCGAGGCTGGCGTCATGCAGGCTCCAGCCCAGGCAGTGGGACCAGCTGGCCCAGTCGGGCTTGCCCAGCTCGAGCCCGTGCCACTCCCGCCAGAGGGGCAGGCTGCCGGCGCCCCGGGCAGGGCCGGCAGGGGCCGGTGCCAGGGGCAGCTCCTGGTTGAGCAGGGGGGCGAGCCGCTGACGCAGTTGGATCAGGCGCCGCAGAAAGCGGCGCAGGGCCATGTCCCCGGCGTCCGGCTGCCAGTGCATCCACCCCAGGGGGTTGTTCTGGCACCAGGTGTTGTTGTTGCCCCCCTGGCTGCGCCGCACCTCATCGCCCATCAACAGCATCGGCACCCCGGGGGCCAGCAGCAGGGAGGCCAGCAGGTTGCGCAGCTGCCGGTCCCGCAGGCCGTTGACGCCGGCGTCGCTGCAGGGACCCTCCACGCCGTGGTTCCAGCTGTTGTTGTGGTTGTCCCCGTCGCGGTCGTTCTCGCCGTTGGCCAGGTTGTGCTTGCGGTCGAAGCTGACCAGGTCCGCCAGGGTGAAGCCATCGTGGGCGGTGAGGAAGTTGATCGTGCGGCCCACCGGAGAGGGCTGGCCATTGAACAGATCCGGATTGCCTGACAGGCGCTGACTCAGGCTCCAGGTGGTGCGGTCGTCCCCCTTCCAGAAGCGGCGCACGTCGTCGCGGAAGCGGCCGTTCCAGCTGGCCACCCGCCGGGCCGGGAAGTCGGCGAGCCGGTAAAGGCCGCCGCAGTCCCAGGGTTCGCTCACCACCTTCAGATCGCTGAGATCGGGATCCGCCTCCATCTCCTCGAACAGGGGAGGCGCATCGAGGGGGGCCAGGGCCTCCCCCCGGGTCAGGGCGATGCCGAGGTCGAAGCGGAAGCCGTCGATGCCCAGCTCCGTGCTCCAGCACCGCAGGGACTCCAGGATCAGGCGCCGCACCAGGGGGCGGTTGGCGGCGATCGTGTTGCCGCAGCCGCTGACGTCGAGGTAGTCGCCCCTGGCCGTCTGGTGGTAGTAGAGGGCGTCGCCGAAGCCGCGCCAGCTCAGGGTGGGGCCCTCCTGGTTGCCTTCGCTGGTGTGGTTGTAGACCACATCCAGAATCACCTCCAGGCCAGCCTGGTGGCAGGCCGTCACCAGCTGGCGCACCTCGTGGCGACCCTGCAGCGGGTCGCGCTCGACCAGATAGGCCGGATGGGGCGCCATCCAGCTCACGGGGCTGTAGCCCCAGTGGTTGAACCGCCCGGCGGGGGCGTCCTGGGGATCGAACGCCATCACCGGCAGCAGTTCGATCGCCGTCACCCCCATCGACTGGAGGTAGGGCAGGGTGTCGATCAGCCCCAGCAGGGTGCCCTGGCGTTCCCCCGGCACCGGGCAGCCAGCGCCACGGGTGAAACCGCCCACGTGCAGCTCGTAGATGACGCTCTTCTGCCAGGAATGGCGCGGCCGGGGGGCGGCGTCGAAGTCGAACCGGTCCCGCTCGGTGACCACCCCCTTGAGGCAGGCGGAGGCGTTGGGGACGGCGCCGACGGCGGCGCCCCGCTGGTAGACGTCCCAGCCGGTGATCGCCCTGGCGCAGGGATCGAGCAGCACCTTGGAGGGGTTGAAGCCATGGCTCCCGGGCTGGATCGGGCCGAACACCCGGTAGCCATAGCAGCAGCCGATCCCGAGGCCTTCCACCTCCACATGCCAGTGCTCACCGGAGCGGTGGGCGGGGTCGAGTTCGATCACCTCCAGGGGTTCCCGGGCGGCCCCGTCCGCGAAGATCAGCAGCTCGATGCGGGTGGCCAGGGGGGCCACCACGGAGAAATTGACGCCCCGGCGTGTGACGGAGGCCCCCAGTGGCCAGGGATGTCCGATCCGGGTCGCCGACAAATCATTGGCCTGGGTTGTGCCCAGGCTACGCCGGGCCTCCGGAAGCTGCCGCCGGGGGTTCAATGGGGCGATGACCGCTTCCCCTGCCGCCCTGCTGCCGTCCGAGGAGGGCCGTCCGCCCCTGCCGGTCCGCCCCGGGCTGTGGTTGTTCGCCCCCAGTCGCGAGAGCCAGGGGGGTAGCGCCTGGCTGCTCGAGGCCGCCGGCGCCGATCTGCTGATCGACTGCCCCGCCTACACCCGGGCCAACCTGCGCTTCCTGGCCGGCCGCCCCCGCCAGCGGACGTCGGGGAGCGGCGCCCCCCGGGCCTGGATCGTGCTCACCGGCCGCGGCGGCCACGGCCGCTGCCGCCGCCTGCAGCAGGCTTTGGGCTGGCCGGTGCTCGTTCAGGAACAGGAGGCCTACCTGCTGCCCGGTGTGGATCCGCTGCAGACCTTCGCCGCCGAACACCGGCTGGAGCCGGATGTGCGGCTGCTCTGGACGCCGGGGCCCTCCCCGGGCGCCTGCGTGGTGCATGTCGCCCCGGCGGCGGGGGACGGCCGGGGCGGGCTGTTCTGCGGCCGGCTCCTGGTTCCGGTGGCGCCGGCCCGCGTCGCGCCCCTGCGGCAGCGGGGCACCTTCCATTGGGGTCGCCAGCTGCGCAGCATCGAGCGGCTGCGCGGCTGGCTGCCGCCCGGCTCTCCCGGCTGGATCGCCAGCGGCGCCGGCCTGGGGGCGCTGAGGGGGGAGAAGCTGGTGGAGCAGGGCGCCGCCCTGCTGGCGGCCCTGGATCTGGAGGCCCTCCCGCTCCAGCCGCCCGGGGGCGGGCTGGAGGTTGCGGCCCTTACCACGGAACGCCCTGTTGCGGACTCCATGGACCCCAAACCGCTGTCATGAGTGGACTTCTCCTGTTGCGGCCCTGCAGCAACGCCCATACGATTGGCGCGCTGAACGCACCGGGCGGTCGGGAACTTCCGATTCGCCTCCATCTCTCGACGTCCCGAACCCCGCCATCGCCACCTACCCGGAGGCTTCCCCCGAACAATGAACAAAGCTGATCTCGTCAACATCGTGGCTGCCCGCACGGAGCTCACCAAGACCGACGTCTCCCTCGTCGTCGATGCCGCCATCGAAACCATCGTCGATTCGGTGGTCGAGGGCAAGAAGGTGTCCATCCTCGGCTTCGGCTCCTTCGAGCCCCGTGAGCGTTCCGCCCGTCAGGGTCTGAATCCCAAGACCGGCGAGAAGATCAAGATCCCCGCCAAGCGCGTACCCGCCTTCACCGCCGGCAAGCTCTTCAAGGACAAGGTCCAGGGCTGATCCCCAGCCGCCGCTCTCCGGCCATGGCGGCGGCCGCAGGGGCGTCTGGACCTCCCCTGCGACTGCCCCTCCATCTCCAGGAACGCCTCGGCTGGGGTCTGGAGCTCCGGCGGCAGGGCTACCGAACCCGTTTCGCCCCGTCCCCCACCGGCCCCCTGCACCGGGGCAACCTGCGCACCGCCCTGCTCGGCTGGCTCGAAGCCCGGCTGAAGGGCGGTGTGTGGCTATTGCGCATCGATGACCTCGACGGGCCCCGCAACCGGTCGGGTGCCGAGGACGCGATCCTGGAGGATCTGCGCTGGCTGGGTCTGCCCTGGGACGGACCCGTGGCCCGCCAGAGCGCCCAGCGCGGCGTCTACGCCACCGTTCTCTCAGCCCTGCGCCAGGCCGGCCGTCTCTACCCCTGCCGCTGCAGCCGGCGGTTGCTGGCCGATGTCTCCGCCCCCCATGGAGCGCTGGCGATCTATCCGGGCTACTGCCGGAATGGCCCGCCCCTGTGGGGCCCCCAGGCGGGGCGGCTGCCCAGCTGGCGACTGCGTCTGGAGCCCGGCGCCCTGCGCTGGCAGGAGCGCTGCGGACCCGCTGGCCGCCAGGACGGCCCCGCCGAGGTGGGGGATGTGGTGCTGCGCCGGGCCGACGGGGTGGTGGCTTACCACCTGGCCACAGCCGTGGATGAGCTGCTGATGGGCATCAGCGAGGTGGTGCGGGGAGAGGATCTGTGGCCCTCCACCGGGGCCCAGGTGGCCGTGATGGCCGCCCTCGGCACCGACCCGCCGGCCTATGCCCACGTGCCCCTGTGGCGTGATGGCCAGGGGGAGCGGCTGAGCAAGCGGGAGGGGGCCGAGGGGCTGGCCGGCATGCGCCGCCGGGGCCTGGATGCCCCCGGCGTGATCGGGGACCTGGCCGCCAGCCTCGGCCTGGTGCCGCCGGGCAGCCGGCTCAGTGCCCGGGAGCTGGCGAACCACCTGACCCTGGACGGCCTGGAGGATTCCCTGCGCCGGGGGAAGGGCACGAATGCTTAAGGAAGATTTCGGGATCCAGGGGGTCTGAGCCAGGCACAGTGAGGAGATGAGAACAAATCCCTGCGAGCCGGCCATGGCTGCCCCGGTTCCTGCCTCCGGATCGAAGGGCCCGTCCCTCGGTCAGAGCCGATGTCCCCAGTGCGGCGGCAGCGGTCTGCTGCGCATCGATGATCAGCGTTACCGCACCTGCCTCGACTGCCTCGGCCAGGGCCGCTCCCCGGCCATCGGGGGCGATGGGATGGTCTTCCGAATCGTCACTTCAAGGTCCGTTTCTTCCGCCAGATGAAGAAGGCGGCGGTGGCCACAACCACGGCCAGGGGTGCCGCCGTGAGCAGCAGCAGGATCACGGCGGTCCAGTCGGTGTACATGGGTGCGTGTGTTGAAGCGGTGCCATCATCCCAGCAGATGCCCCCTCCGGTGATGGCCGACGCTCTGCAGTCCAGCGATGGTTCGCGCCCCTGCCGCGGGCTCCGGGCGGGTTCTCTGGCCGGCCTCCTGCTGCTCGTCCTGGCGGGGGGAGGGGGCAGGGTGCTGGCCAATGTGCAGTTCGAGAATTGCGTCACCGCCGCCGATGGGTCGATCACCTGCGACACGGTGCCCACCGGCAACACGCTGATGAATGATGTGGACGCCCGCTACGGGCTGCTGCAGAACGCCAGTCCCGGCTGGAGTGAGTTCGAGCCTTACGAGGGCTACGACGATGACTTCGGTGGCAATGAGACATGAACTGCGGGGTCCGGGCCCCGTTGCAACGACATGTGGCGCTTCCTCGCGGCCAGCGGGTCCTCTGGAGTAGTTAGAAGGGTCACGCGCGGGGGTTGCGATGCATTTCTGGGCACCCGAGATCAATCCGGCCCGCCCGCTGGAATGCACCCAGGCCGAGCGCTATGTGCTCCAGCGTCTCTCGGATGGTTCCTACGTCTCCATCCGTCCCGACGACCAGGGCCTCGGAGATGTGAGCGAACCGACCACGGCCTATCTGTTCCATACCCACGAGGCGGCCCTACGTGCCGCCGGTGAACTCAATCGTCTGGGTGGTGACGACTTTGACGTGGTCAAGGTGGAGTGGCCCATCGCCCTGTGCTGAGGCCGGTGACTCCCGTCACGGTGAAGGCCTCTGGATCTTGTCTCCGGAAGCCGCCACAGGTTCCCCTTGGTTCGTGGCAACAATCGGCCGGGTGCCGTGGGCAGAGCTTCATCGGCTGGGCTTATCGGCAGATCCTCCAATGACGACAAGCGACGAAAGCTTTATAGTGTGATTCGAAAGGTCTTTTCTGCTTCCGATGCTCACCGGATCTGATCTCCTGGCCAAGGTCAAGGAACTGGGCGATGTCTCGAAATCCGATCTGGTGCGTGGTTGCGGCTACGTCAGCACCAAGAAGGACGGGTCAGAGCGTCTTAATTTCACCGCCTTTTACGAGGCCCTGCTGGAAGCCAAGGGCGTCAGCCTGGGCGAAGGCGGTGGCAAGGGTGCCTCCAAAGGCGGTCGCAAACTCAGCTATGTGGCCACCGTGCAGGGCAATGGCAATCTTCTTGTGGGCAAGGCCTACACCGCCATGCTTGATCTGCAGCCCGGCGATGAATTCGAGATCAAGCTGGGCCGCAAGCAGATTCGCCTGATTCCCGCCGGATCCACCGACGACGACGACTGAACCTTCAGCCCGGCCCTGAGGGTGATGACCTTTTCCTCTGGCGATCGCAGGCCACCAGGAACGCAGTCACCCGTTCGCCCCAGTTCACCACCACCAGCAGGTTGCGGGGTGAACGGGAGAAGCCTTGCTGCGACAGCACGGCGAACCGGTTGAGGTCGTCGTGGCTGACCAGGGGTAGCGTTCCCTGCACGTTCTCCCAGGCACCCAGGAAGGTCTCCCCCTCGATGGCGCGGCATCGGGCATAGGCCTCGCCCACGTCGAGCCCCTGCCGCCGCAGCCTCACGAAGGCATCCAGATCCGGCCCGAGATGCTCGATCCAGCGGCCCAGGTCCCCGACGGCCACCACCTGGCTCAGGACCGGGCCTGCGGTCCGCAGCAGCAAGGCCGTCGCCGCCAGCGACCATTCCGTTTCCTCCAGCAAGCGTTCGGCGGCCTGGCAGAGGGCCCCGTGGTGGCTCTCCAGCAGCCGTTCATGGCGGGCCTTCAGATCATCCATGGCCGTTCAGGGCAACGCTGCAGCGGCCACAGGGACCCGGGCCCACGGAAACCTTGAGACGGCCTGCTGGCAACGGGAGAGAGGTGAGCGAAGAAGCCGGTGATCGGATTTGAACCGACGACCTACTGATTACGAATCAGTTGCTCTACCCCTGAGCTACACCGGCATCGGCCAAGAAATTAGCATTCGCCGGAACACCATCCGCTGGGCACCTCTCCATGGGATCCGACCCGAACAGATCCCTGGATCCGGCGCTGCGCCAGCGCCTTCTCACGGAAGCGAGAACCCCCTGGCGGGGGCTCCGGCGGGCCCTCTGGTTCGCCCTGGTGGCGTCGGCCGGGCTGGGCCTGGCCACCATGGCCCTGCGGGCTTCCGCCGGCTCGGAGGTGGCCTCAGGGGATCTCCTGATCCAGGTCGGAGCCTTCGGCCTCTTCGGGGGGCTGCTCTGGTTCGACCGCAACCGCCTCGACGGCTGAGGGTTCGACGGCTGGGGTCGGGGGCGGCGCTGGTGGCGCCTCGGGCGCCTGGGTTTCCGGTGGGTCCTCCGCTTCGCCTGGATTCGCTTCGGGCGGCATCACCACCTCGGGTCTTTTGAGGGGCTCGGGTAGCAACAGGGGCAGGCCCAGGCAGAGGCGCTGCTGCTCCAGTTCCTCCAGGCTGAGGGGGCGGGTGGCGGCCAAGACCTCGGGGCTGCGGTTCAGCAGCCAGAGGGACTGGATCAGCTGCTGCCACTGCCACAGCATCACCACCAGCAGCAGGGCCGCCAGCAGCAGGGCCACCAGGCGCGGGCAGGAGGCGAAGGGGGTGATGGGCGCGGCCACGGCGGCCTGGCGATCGATCCACCACAGCAGGGGCAGGGCGAGGGCGGCGCCGCCGGCGGTGGCCAGGGCCAGCCCAGGGGCCGCCTGCAGCCGGCTGAGCCGCCGCTGCAGCTCCCGGCGACCCCGCAGCGGGGTCTGCAGCAGCAGCAGCGACCAGACGTCGGCGGGTCGGCGCGCCAGCAGCACGGCGGGGGCCAGGGCACCGATCGCCCAGCAGAGCAGCCGCTCCAGACCCGGCAGGGGGCCCGGGTCGCTGCCGGCGAGCACCAGCAGCAGCAGCAGCGCCTCAAGCGGCAGGACCCCGAGGGCGATCAGCTGGAGCCAGAGCAGCGGCTCGCTGCGGGGCGTCACGGGATCAGGTGCTGAGGGTCCGGCGCTGGGTGACCAGCTTGAAGGCCTCGACCCGATCCTTGTCCTGCCAGCCGGTGAACCGGTCGCAGCCGATGCCGCACTCGAAGCCGGTGGCCACCTCCTTGACGTCGTCCTTGTTGCGCCGCAAGGAATCGAGATCGCCTTCGTAGACGAGCTCCTTGCCGCGATGGACACGGATGCGGCAGTTGCGCTGCAGCTTGCCGCTGGTGACGTAACAGCCGGCCACGGCGCTCTTGCCGATCGTGAACACGGCCCGCACCTCCGCCTCGCCCAGGCCCTCCTCCACCATCTCCGGCTCCAGCAGGCCCTCCATGGCCATCTGGATGTCCTCGAGCAGCTTGTAGATGACGTCGTAATCGCGCACGTCCACGCCGGTGGCATCGGCGGCGCGCTTGGCACCGGAGGCCATCGAGGTGTTGAAGCCCACGATCACAGCGCCCGACGCGGCCGCCAGGTCGACGTCCGTTTCGGTGATCTCGCCCGGTGCCGAGAGCAGCACCCGCACCTGAACCTCCTCCTGGGGCAGCTGCTCGAGGGACCCGAGGATCGCCTCGACGCTGCCCTGTACATCGGCCTTGAGGATGAGGTTGAGCTCCTTGAGCTCGCCTTCGCTGGCCTGGCCCGACATCGACGCCAGGGACACCCGGCGGGAGGCCATCTGCTGGGCCAGTCGGGTGGCCCGGGCCTCGGTGGCCCGGTCGCCGACCACCGCCCGGGCGCTCTTCTCATCGGCGTAGACCTCGAACTCGTCGCCGGCGGTGGGCACCTCGCTGAAGCCCAGGGCCTCCACGGCACTCGACGGGCCGGCCTGCTTCACCCGCTTGCCGGTGTCGTCGACCATGGCCCGCACCTTGCCGAGGATCGGTCCGGCCGCCAGAACGTCGCCGGCCTTGAGGGTGCCGTTCTGGATCAGCAGGGTGGCCACCGGACCCTTGGCCTTGTCGAGGTGGGCCTCGATCACCGTGCCCCGGGCCATCCGGTCGGGGTTGGCCTGCAGGTCCTCCACTTCGGTGACCAGCAGGATCATCTCCAGCAGCTTGTCGATGTTCTCCCCTTTGATGGCGCTGACGGGGACCATGACGGTGTTGCCGCCCCAGTCCTCGGCCACCAGGTCGAGGCCGGAGAGTTCCTGCTTGACCCGGTCGGGCTGGGCCCCTTCCTTGTCGATCTTGTTGATCGCCACCACGATCGGCACCTCGGCGGCGCGGGCGTGGCTGATCGCCTCCAGGGTCTGGGGGCGGACGCCGTCGTCGGCGGCCACCACCAGCACCGCCACGTCGGTGACCTTGGTGCCGCGGGCCCGCATGGCGGTGAACGCCTCGTGGCCCGGGGTGTCGAGGAAGGTGATCTTGCGGTGCTCCTCGCCATGGGGCACATCCACTTGGTACGCGCCGATGTGCTGGGTGATGCCGCCGGCTTCTCCGGCCGCCACGCGGGTCTTGCGAATGGCGTCGAGCAGGCTTGTCTTGCCGTGGTCGACGTGGCCCATCACGGTCACCACGGGCGGACGCCTGATCAGGTGTGCCATGTCGCTCTCCTCGATCATCTCCACGGTTTTCTTGGCCGCGGCCTCGATGTCGTCCTGGAGCACGGGTACGCCGAATTCCTCGGACACCGTCTCGATCGTGTGGAGGTCGAGGGTCTGGGTGACGGTGGCGATGATTCCCTTGAAGAACAGGGATTTGATGATCTCGGAGCTCTCCACCCCGAGGCGGTCGGCCAGTTCCTGCACCGTGAGGTTGCCCTCAGGCACGATCAGCATCTCGGGACGCAGGGCCTTGGCTTCGCGGGAGGCCCGCAGCTCCATGGCACGGCGCCGCTGACGCTGGCGGGTGGTCTCCTTCTTGCGCTTGCGCACCGCAACGGTGGGCTTGGCCTGGGCGCCGGCGGGGGTGCGGGGCTTGGCCGGCCGCGCCAGGCTGGCCTGTAGCACCAAGGCTTCCTGCTCGCCGGCATAGCCACCGGTCTCGGCGGTGAGGGCATCATCGTTTTCGCCGATGATGTGGACCTTCTGGCGCTGCTTCTGGGGCGTGCGGCTGCGCAGGGCCTCCAGCTTGGCGCTGTCGTCCCAGTCGGGACGCCGGGCGCCGGGGGCGCGGGCGCCGGCCGGGGTGGGCGGGCCAAAGCCGGGGCGGCGGGGCGCCGCCTGAGGGGTGGCGGTGGGGCGCGTCACGCCCTCCTTCTCACCAACGGCCTCAGTGCCGCCCTCGCTGTGGTCGGGTCGCCTCGGCGGCGGGGCGCCGGGACAGCCGGTGGGCTTCTGTAGCTGTATCAGCTCTCCGGGGGCCATCGATCTTGCGCATCCTCTCGGGGATGCCCGGGCGGCCGGGGGCACGTCGGACGGCCCGCCGACGAAGGTGCCGGGGCCGGCCGAGTCGCGGCGGATCGGCTTGCCGACCAGTTCGAGCGGGGTGGGGCCGGGCCGTCCCGGGGCCGAGCCGGTCCTGGCGCCGGCGCTGCCGGGACGGATCGGTGCCGGGGCGCCGGGACGCTGGGGTCGGGCCGAGGGAGGGGCGGGCCGGCTGCTGGTGGGGCCGCTCTGGCCGGGCTGGGGACGGCCGACGAGCTGGGGCCGGGTGGCGGGCGGCCGGGTGGGTGTGCCGGCCTGGGCAGGCCGTCCCGGAGCAGGGGCCGGCGGCCGCTGGGGCGAGCCGACCCGGACCGGGGGCTGGGAGGCACGGTTCACCGGGGCCGGACCGGTGGGCTTCGGTGCCGCCAGGGGTTTGGTCGGCGGGGCTGCGGCGGCCGGCCGGGCAGGGGCAGCGGGCGCAGGACGGGCTGGGGCGCCGGGGGCGGCCGGCTTCGCCGTGGGGGCGGCGGCTGGTGCGGCGGTGGCGGCGGGTTTGCCCATGATCGTGGGCGGCTGGCCGGCCGGTTTGCCGGCCTCGACAGGGCGGGGGCGCGCCGGCACCGGGGCCCCGGCTGGCCTGGGCCGTGCTGCCGGGGGCTCGGGCCGGGCCGGAGCCTGGGCCGATGCTGCCGCGACGGGGCGGGGCGCGGGGGGACGGCTGGCGGGGGGAGCCGGTGGAGCGGCTGCGGCCGGAGCGACCGGCGCCGCGCCGCTGCGGGGGATGCTCACCGGAGCCGGAGCGGCCTTCTTGACGGCCAGGATCGCCTTGGCAGGGGGCGCCGGCGGCGCCGGTTCGGGCCGGGTGGGCGATCCGGGGCGTGCGGGTGTTGGGCTGGCGACGTTCACGCCAATCAGGGAACGGATCCGGGAGGCCTCGTCATCACTGATGGAGCTGCTGTGGCTCTTGGCCGCAATGGAGAGCTTCTCGGCGGCATCGAGCACGTCCTTGTTGTCCAGGCCCAGGTCCTTTGACAGCTCGTAGATTCTCACTTTGCCGCTGCTGGTCATTCAGAAAGGTCTCCGTACGGTGGGGCCGAAAGGGCCCCGGGGCCGCACGCACGTGGCGACCATGGTTCATCTTGCCTCAGAGGTCGCGGGGCCGATCGCTCGAGACGTGCCTCGAGGATGGCGAGGATGGTTTCGCTGACGGCGCAGCGCAGGCCGCGCTGGAGGCGGCGGCGACGGCGGGCCTCCTCCAGGCAGCTCGGTTGCGGGCACAGATAGGCCGATCGGCCCATGCCCCCATCCAGGCTCACCGTCCCGTCGGACTGGCGCACCACACGCCAGAGCTGGGTCCGGTCGCACAGGCGGCGACAGGAGACGCAGCGCCGAAGCACCGGCCGCCCGGCGGGCGACGTCACCGGACGTCCTCACCAGCGGTCTCTTCTGGGGCCTCCTCGAGCGGGGGCTCCAGCGGATCGTCGGCTTCGGCTTCCACTTCGGATGGGCCGACCTCCCCACCGTCCTCCTCGCCATCCCCTTCCCCATCGATCTCCTCGTCCTCCGGCAGGGGGTAGAGCTCCCGCAGACGGGCGTCCTCCTCGGCGCGGGTGGCCTGTTCGGCCTGCAGCCGGGCCTCGGCCTCGGCCTGCAGGGCCTCCTCCTCCTGGCGCTGGGCGATCAGGGTTGCCACCTTCTCGTCCTCGCTGACCTGGTCGTAGTCCTGGGCATCCTTGATGTCGATCTTCCAGCCGGTGAGGCGGGCCGCCAGGCGGACGTTCTGGCCCTCCCGGCCGATGGCCAGGCTCAGCTGGTCGTGGGGCACGAGCACGTGGGCGTGGTGACCTTCGGGGTCCACCAGGCGGACCATCTCCACCCGCGCCGGACTGAGGGAGTTGGCCAGGTACTGGGCTGGGTCCGGAGACCAGCGGATCACGTCGATCTTCTCGCCCCGCAGTTCATTCACCACCTGCTGGATGCGGGAGCCGCGGGCACCGATGCAGGCCCCCACCGGATCCACTTCCCGCTCCACACTGTCGACCGCCACCTTGGTGCGGGGGCCGACGGCGCGGGAGGGGGGATTGGCCTCGCGGGCCACAGCGACGATCCGCACCGAACCCTCCTGGATTTCGGGCACCTCGTTTTCGAACAGGTAGACCACCAGGCCCGCATTGGCCCGGGAGACGAACAGCTGGGGGCCGCGCCTGGGCACCTCGCTGACCTCCTTGAGGAACACCTTGAAGGTGGCGTTGGCGCGGTAGTTGTCGTTGGGCAGCTGGTCGCGGCGGGGCAGTTCCGCCTCCACCTCGGGCCGGCCCAGGCCACTGCTGACGGCCATGATCACGCTCTGGCGCTCGAAGCGGATCACCCGGGCGGTGAGCACGGGATCCTCCAGGTCGGCGAATTCCTCCTGGATCATGCGGCGCTGCTGGTCGCGCAGTTTCTGGGCCAGCACCTGCTTGGTGGTGGCGGCGGCCATGCGGCCGAAATCATCTTTCTCCGGTGTCACGTCCAGCACCACCGTGTCGCCGATCTGGGCGTCTTCCGCCACCTGGCGCACCTCCTCGATGGCGATCTGGTGGTCGTCGCTCTCCACCTCCTCGACGATGATCTTGCTGGCCAGCACCCGATAGCCCTCTTCCTCGAGATCGAGCGCCACGTCGAAGTTGCTGAAGTAGTCCTCCTCGAAGGGGTCCTCGCTGATGCCCAGGTAGAGGGTGCGGCGGTAACGCTCGTAGCCCTTCAGCAGGGCCTCCCGCAGGGCCGCCTCCACCACCTGGGGAGCCAGCTTCTTCTCGTCGCTGATGTCCTCGATCAGGTTGTTGAGACCGGGGAGAAGAACCAGGGCCATGGACTCGGGGGCGTGGGGGCAGGAAGGGAACGGGGGGTGAACCTGAGCGGTTCAGGAATCGGGAGGCGCCTGGGTGAGCCGCACCCGCAGCACGTCGTCGCGGGGGATGCGCAGGATGCGGCCGCGCTCGTTGAGCTGCACCACCTGGTCATCGCGGCCGAGCAGGAGGCCCGTTCGCCGCACTTCCGCACCGTCGGCGTCCCGGCGGAGCACTTCCACCGGAAAGCCCCGGAAGCTGACGAAATCCCGGTCGGAGTGGAGATCCTCCCCGATGCCGGGGCTGCTGACCTCCAGGACGTAGGCCATGGTCAGCAGGCCGGAGGCCTCGATGGCCTCGGCGAGGGGACCGCTCACGGCGGCACACTCATCGAGATTCACATCGGTGCCGTCGGCCCTCTGCACCCGCACGACGACCGTCAGGGGGATGCGGTGGGCCAGCACCTCAACCGACTGCACCTCAAGGTGCGCCGCGACGACCACCGGCCGCGCCAGCGTCTCCAGGTCGTCAGTGAGGGGATGGGGCAAGGACGGGCGGCGTGGGGAGAGGACTCCCGCTGGCGGGATGGTCCGCCGCGCGCTGCAGTGTTCACTGCCCCCAATCGCAAGGCTTCCTCCCGTCAGGGAGAAGGCCATGCGGAACAAGGGTGAGGCCCGGCGGGCACGAATTCACCCTAGAGGATTGGCCTCCGGCGGCCTGGGCATCTCCAGGATCGGCGCCTCCGCGTAGTAGTCGTTGGCAGTGACCTCACCCCGCAGGCTGAGGTCCTGGTTGAGGCACTGGCCGCACTGCTCCGGTGTACGCAGGTACTGACACACCCGGGCCCAGAGCTTGGCGCGGCTGCCCGGAGCCCCCTGGCTGAAGTGGACCAGGTCGTTGCCTCCGGCCATCCCCTGGATCTCCACCTTGCAGAGGTTGCAGCGCTGCCGCGTGCCGGGGGGGATCGGGGCCATGGCCTCGGGGAGGACTGGGGGCAAAGTTAAGCCGATTCAGGTCGAGCGGTCCCGCTCCAGGCCGGCGGGAGCCGTCTCCGATGCGAATTCTTCAACTCAGCGATCCCCATCTGCTCGCCGATCCCGACGGCCGCTGCCATGGCCGGCCGGCGCTGGCCCTGCTCCGCCACGGGCTCCACGAGGCCCTTGGACAGCTCCGCAGCGCCGGGCAGACCCCCGACCTGGTGCTGATCAGCGGCGATCTCTGCGATGACGAGAGCTGGGGGGGGTACGTCCGCCTCAGGGACCTGCTGCAGGAGATCCAGCTGCCGGTGGCCCTGCTGGCGGGCAACCACGACCATCCGGCCCTGCTCCGGTCCGCCCTGGGGCGCCGCGCCGTGATCGCCCCGGCCCTGATCCGCTGCGGCAACGGACAGCTGCTGCTGCTCGACAGCCACCGCAGCGGCGTCACCGCCGGTGAACTGGGGGGGACCCAGCTGGACTGGGCGCGGCGCCAGCTGGCCGCCGGATCGGCCGACGGCGACCTCCCCCTGGTGGTGGCGGTCCACCATCCGCCGCTGCCGATCGGCGATGCCGCCATGGATGCGATCCGGCTGCGGGACGGCGATGCCCTGCTGGATCTGCTGCAGCCGCTGGCCGCCCTGCGGGGGCTGGTCTTCGGCCATATCCACCAGCATTGGCAGGCGGGGCTCCCGGGGAGGCCGGCGGTGCCCCTGCTGGGCTGTCCTTCCACCCTGCGCAGCTTCGGGCCGGTGCAGCCCTGTCCCCTGGGCCGCTCGTCCGACCCCGGCGGGCGCTGGCTGACGCTGGGGTCGGACCGCGTGCTGCGGCAGCGGTTGCTGCGCTGGGCACCGGTTGACGGTCCTAGCCTCCCCTGATGCAACGCCCCTTCCCCCTGTCTTCCCTGATCCGGCGGCTGCAGGGCCTGATGGGGGTGGCCCTGCTGCTGGCGTTCGCCGCCCTTCCCCTGCCGGCGGCGGCCCTCGAGGAGGCCCCCCCGGCCCTGACCCCCCACAGCTTCGTGGCCGACGCCGCCCGGCGGGTGGGCCCGGCGGTGGTGCGGATCGACACCGAGCGCAACGTGGCCCGGCCCCCGTTCGATCCCGCCCTGCTGGATCCCCTGCTGAGGGATCTGTTCGGCGATCCCTCCGGCAGCACGCGTGAGCGCGGCCAGGGCTCGGGGGTGGTGATCGATGACAGCCGCGCCCTGGTGCTGACCAACGCCCATGTGGTGGAGAGCGTGGACCGGGTCACCGTCACCCTGGCCGATGGCCGCCAGCTGGACGGCACCGTGGTGGGCACCGACCCCGTGACCGACCTGGCGGTGGTGCACGTCAGCGGCAAAGCACCCCTGAGCGCCGCTCCCCTCGGGGATTCCGAAGCCCTGGAGGTGGGCGACTGGGCCATCGCCCTGGGCAGTCCCTACGGCCTCGAGCGCACGGTCACCCTGGGGATTGTCAGCAGCCTGCATCGGGACATCAACAGCCTGGGCTTCGCCGACAAGCGTCTCGACCTGATCCAGACGGACGCGGCCATCAACCCGGGCAACTCCGGCGGCCCCCTGATCAACGCCGCCGGTGAGGTGATCGGCATCAACACCCTGGTGCGCTCCGGGCCCGGCGCCGGGCTGGGCTTCGCCATCCCCATCAACCTGGCCAGGAAGGTGGCCGACCAGCTTGGCGACGGCGGCACGGTGGTCCACCCCTACCTGGGCCTCCAGCTGGTGCCGCTCACGGCCCGCATGGCCCGGGACAACAACCGGGATCCCAATGCCCTGCTGCAGCTCCCTGAGCGGGACGGCTCCCTGGTGCAGCGGGTGCTGCCGGAGAGTCCGGCCGAGGCAGCCGGGCTGCATCGCGGCGACCTGGTGGTGGCCATCGCCGACCAGCCGGTGAACACCCCCTCGGCGCTGCTCCAGCAGGTGGAACGGGCCGAAGTGGGCCAGCCCCTGCCGCTGAGGGTGGTGCGGGGCCAGCGGGAGCTGCAGCTCTCGATCCGGCCGGCGGCCCTGCCCCAGGCGGGGTAGGGCCCCAGGGGGCTGGGACGGTCCTCCTTGCTACGGTCTGCGCCATTCCGGCAGGCCCCGATGTCCGATCTCCAGGACCGCATGAAGGAGGCCGTGGCCACGGCGGCGGTGGACCAGATCCGTGACGGCATGGTGGTGGGGCTGGGCTCGGGCTCCACGGCGGCGCTGATGATCCGGGCCCTCGGCCGCAAGCTCCATCAGGGTGAGCTCAGCGGCATCGTCGGGGTGACCACCTCCTTCCAGGGGGAGGTGCTGGCCGCCGAGCTGGGCATTCCCCTCCAGGCGCTGAACGCCGTGCAGCGCATCGACCTGGCCATCGATGGCGCCGATGAGGTGGATCCCGCCTTCCAGCTGATCAAGGGGGGCGGGGCCTGCCACGTGCAGGAGAAGCTGGTGGCCCGCCGGGCCGACCGCTTCGTGGTGGTGGTGGATGCCACCAAGCTGGTGGAACGCCTCAACCTGGGCTTCCTGCTGCCGGTGGAGGTGCTGCCAGGGGCCTGGCGCCAGGTTCGCGATGAACTCACGGCCATGGGCAGCCGCGTCGAGTTGCGCATGGCCGTGCGCAAGGCCGGTCCGGTCGTCACCGACCAGGGCAACCTGGTGCTGGACGTGGCCTTCGACGGGGGCATCGGCGACCCCGCCGCCCTGGAGGCGACGATCAACAACATTCCCGGTGTGCTCGAGAACGGTCTGTTCGTGAACCTCGCCGATCAGGTGCTGGTGGGTGAGGTCGTGGACGGTGAGGCCGGGGTGCGCGACCTCGCGAGGCGCTGAGCCGCTCCTCCGCTGGGCTACCCGGCGCGTGGCCACCAGAATGGAGGGATCCTCTGTGGGCCGGGCGAACGGTGACCCACGGCGACCTCAGCAAGTTGCTGCTCCAGCTCCTGGCGGAGACGGCTGAGGCGTTCATCGTCGAGCCCACCAGTGAACTCGACGCCACCATTGATCGCAGCCTGGCGTCCATTGGCGGCCTGTTCGATGTGGATCGGGCCTATGTGTTCTCCCTGACGCGCCATCCGGGTTTCGCCAGCAACACCCACGAGTGGTGCGCGCCGGGGGTGGAACCGCAGATCCACCAGCTCCAGCACGTGTCGGAGGTGTCCATCGGCTGGTTGATGGGGGAAATGCGATCCGGGCGGGCGATCAATCTCGAGTCGCTGCTTGATCTCCCCGCCGGGGCCGATGCCGAGCGAGCCCATCTCAGCTCCCAGGGCATTCAGTCCCTGCTGGTCCTCCCCCTGGTGCGGCGGGGCCAGCTGGAGGGGTTCGCGGGCTTCGACCACATCCGCGGCTGCCGCCGCTGGAGCGACCAGGAGGTGGCCGTGCTCTCGATCGTGGTCAGCGGCTTCGCCCAGGGATTCGAACGTCGGCTGATTGACCAGCAACTGCGCCAGCTGGCCTACGAGGATCCGCTCACCCGCCTGCCCAATCGCTCCCTGCTCAGCCAGCGTCTGGGCGAGGAGCTGGAGCGGGCCAGGCGCAACGGCACCCACCTGGCGGTGGGCTACCTCGACCTCGACAACTTCAAGCCCATCAATGACAGCCACGGCCATGCCGTAGGCGACGAGCTGCTGGTGGCCGTGGCCGAGCGCCTCTGCCGGTGCCTGCGACCGGGCGACACGGTGGGCCGGCTGGGTGGGGACGAATTCGTGGTGATCCTTCCTGGCCTCAGCAGCCTGGCCGAGCTGGACTCGCTGGGGGAACGGCTGCTCAGCGCCGTCGCCCAGCCCACCCTCCTTGGCGAGACGCTCTGCGTGGCCTTGAGCACCAGCATCGGCTTCCGGCTGGTGCCCCCCGACGATGCCGATCCGGATACCCTGCTGCGCCAGGCCGACCAGGCCATGTACGCCGCCAAGCGAGCCGGCCCGGGGCGTATGCACCACTTCGACGTGGAGCTGGAACGACGCCAGTCGCTGCAGCGCTCCCGCCTGGAGAGGGTGCGACAGGCCATCGAAGAGCAGCAGCTGCGCCTGTTCGTGCAGCCGGTGATCGACCTGGCCACCGGGCAGCTGCGCTTTGCCGAAGCCCTGGTGCGCTGGCAGCACCCCCAGCAGGGGCTGCTGTTGCCGGAGGCCTGGCTGGGCTGGATCGAGGATCAACCGGAGATCAGCCTCCTCGGCGACTGGGTGCTGGAGCAGGCCCTGCGCCACTGTGCGGCCTGGATGCGGGCAGGGCTGGGTGCGGCGGTGAGCGTGAACATGTCGGCCTGGGAGCTGCGTGATCCAGGTTTCGCGGAGCGGATCCGCGCGGCCCTGGCCCTCCATCCCGATCTGCCTGCCTCGGCGTTGAGGCTGGAGGTGCTGGAAACAGCCGCCCTGGAGGATCTGGAGCAGGTGGCCCAGAACATCGCGCGCTGCCGCGAGCTGGGCGTGAGCTTTGCCCTCGACGACTTCGGTACCGGCTACTCCTCGCTCACCTACCTGCGGAGGCTGCCGATCTCCACGATCAAGATCGACCGCTCGTTCGTGGCCAGGATGTTGGTGGATCCCGCCGATCGGGCCATCGTCAAGGCCGTCGTGGATCTGGCCCACGCCTTCGGCCGCACCTGCGTGGCCGAAGGCGTGGAGACACCTGAGCACCTGCAGGCCTTGCGGGCGATGGGCTGTGAACTCGCCCAGGGATTCGCCATCGCCCGGCCGATGCCGGCGGAGGACCTGCCCGGCTGGCACCTCCCGCCCTCAGCAGGCGGATGAGCGCCGGTCCGCTCAGCTGTGCTGGGTCCCGAGCCGCTGGCGCACCGATTCCGCGTGGCTGTGCAGTCCCTCGCTCTCGGCCAGGGTGACCACGGCCGGCCCGGTGGCCTCCAGGGCGGTCCGGTTGAAGTGGATCAGGCTGGTGTGGCGCAGGAAGGTCTCGACGCTCAGGGCGCCGGCGAAGCGGGCGGTGCCGGAGGTGGGCAGGGTGTGGTTGGGGCCGGCCAGGTAGTCGCCCACCGCCTCGGGCGACCAGGGGCCGAGGAAGATGGCGCCGGCGTGGGTGATCCGGTCCGCCAGGGATTCGGGATCGTCCACCAGCAGCTCGAGGTGCTCCGGGGCGAACCGGTCGCTGAGGGCCGCCGCTTCGGCCAGATCGTCGCAGACCACGATCAACCCCCAGTCGTTGAGGGCCTGCAGGGTGATGGCGGCCCGCGGGTGGCGCTCCAGTTGGGCTTCGATGGCGGCCGGCACGGCGGCGGCCAGCTCCTCGCTGGTGGTGATCAGGATCGCCGCCGCCAGGGGATCGTGCTCCGCCTGGGCCATCAGGTCGGCGGCCACCTGGGCGGGCCTCGCGCTGTGGTCGGCGATCACCAGCACCTCGCTGGGGCCGGCCAGGGAGTCAATGCCGACCTTGCCGTACACGGCCTTCTTGGCCAGGGTCACGTAGAGATTGCCGGGGCCGCTGATCACATCGACGGCGGGGACCGTTTCGGTGCCGTAGGCCAGGGCCGCGATCGCCTGGGCGCCGCCCACCCGGTAGACCTCCTCCACCCCGGCCCGGTGGGCGGCGGCCAGCACGGTGGCGTTCGGTTCGCCGCCCGGGCCGGGCGGGGTGACCATCACCAGCCGCTCCACGCCGGCCACCTGGGCGGGAATGGCATTCATCAGCACCGTGCTGGGGTAAGAGGCCCGGCCACCGGGGACGTAGATCCCCGCCCGCTGCACCGGGCGCCAGCGGCGCCCCAGCCGCTCGCCGTGGGGGCCGGTGACGGCCAGATCCGCCGGCATCTGGCGGCGGTGGAAGTCCAGGATCCGGTCGTGGGCCAGGTCGAGGGCCCGGCGCAGGGGATCGGGGCAGTCGTGCCAGGCCTGGGCCAGCCGCTCGGGGGGCACCCGCAGGGGATCGGGCCGCAGGCCGTCGAAGCGCTCGCTGAAGTCGAGCAGGGCGGCGTCGCCGCGCTGCCTCACCTCGACCAGGATCGCCGCGACCCGCGCTTCCTCCTCGCGCAGGCGGCCGCTCTCGGTGCGGGCGGCGATCGCTTCGAGCCGTTCGCCGGCCCGCTGGCCGTCCCGCAGGCAGGTGATCCGCAGCGCCGGCCGGTCCCCGCCTGTGTCACAGGTGGCGGCAGGGGCGGCGGCAGGGCTGCTGCCGGTTGGGGTGGAAGCGACCACGGGGCGGTGCCGGAGGCGATGGGCTGCGTCGACGCTAGGGCCTGGAACTGTCCAGGGCCCACGCGGTAGGATCCGCGTTTGCCGAGTCAGCGCCCCTACGCCTGTGGCCAATAACAAGTCTTCGAAGAAGCGCATCGAGATCGCCGAACGCAATCGCCTGCGCAACCGCACCTACAAGTCCGCCCTGCGCACCCTGATGAAGCGCTGCCTCACCGCCTGCAGCGCCTACGGCCAGCAGCCCGGCGAGGAGGCCAGGGCAGCCGTCCAGGCGAGCATGAACGCCGCCTTCAGCAAGATCGACAAGGCCGTCAAGGTGGGCGTGGTGCACCGCAACACCGGCGCCAACCAGAAGTCCCGCCTCAGCGGGGCGGTGAAGCAGGTGCTCGAGCCCACCGCCGCCGGCAGCACCGGCGCCTGACGCCCCCCATGGCCGTGAGCCCCCAAGTCGCCCCACCCCTGGTCGACAGCCACTGCCACATCGTGTTCCGCAATTTCGAGGCGGATCTCGATGCCGTGGCCGACCGCTGGCGTGAGGCCGGGGTGAAGGCCTTGGTCCATGCCTGCGTGGAACCGGCGGAGATTCCGGCGATCCGGGCCCTGGCGGATCGCTTCCCCGAACTGCGCTATGCCGTCGGGGTCCATCCCCTCGACACCCAGCACTGGCACGGCGACACCGCCGCCACGCTTGAGACGGCGGCCCGCGCCGACAAGCGGGTGGTGGCGATCGGGGAACTGGGCCTCGACCTGTTCAAGGCGACCAACCTCGACGAGCAGCTGGCGGCCCTAGGGCCCCAGCTGGATCTGGCGGTGACCCTGGATCTGCCGGTGATCATCCACTGCCGGGACGCAGCCGAACCGATGCTCACCGAGCTGCGCCGGCGCGAGCGTGAGGGCCGTTGCCCCCGTGGCGTCATGCACTGCTGGGGGGGCACCCCCGAGGAGATGGTCGGCTTCCTCGAGCTCGGCCTGTTCATCAGCTTCAGCGGCACGGTCACCTTCTCCCGGGCCGAGCCCATCCATGCCTGCGCCCGGCTGGTGCCGGCCGACCGCTATCTCGTCGAGACCGACTGCCCCTTCCTGGCGCCGGTGCCTCGACGCGGCAAGCGCAATGAGCCGGCCTACGTGGCGTCGGTCGCGGCCCGGGTGGCCGAACTGCGGGGCGAGACGCTCGAGGAGGTGGCGACGACCACCACCGCTAATGCGACGCGTCTTTTCAGGCTGCCCCTCCAGGTTGTATGATGTCTTATTGGCCTGGAAGCGGAAGCGCTCCTTTTGTCTACGACGGCATCAATTGAGTCGGCAAACCCGCAGCGAGCCCTGTAAGCGCCCCCGCCGGATCGTTCGTCCCTGCTTCAGGGGCGGTCGGTTCGGCTGAGCGCCTGTTGGCATGGCCCGTACCCCCCGGGCAGCCCAGGCAGGACACGCCGCGATCCCCTTCCTTACCCCGTCCAGGTCCGCCCCACCCCCTCGTTCCTGCAGGTTCACCGCATGAGCAGCGCGATCCAGGTCGCCAAGACCGTCACTTACCTTCCCGATCTCGTGGAGGTACAGCGGGCGAGCTTCAAATGGTTCCTGGAGAAGGGCCTGATCGAGGAGCTGGACAGCTTCTCCCCGATCACCGACTACACCGGCAAGCTGGAGCTGCACTTCATCGGCGACCAGTATCGCCTGAAACGCCCCCGCCACGACGTGGAAGAGGCCAAGCGTCGCGATGCGACCTTCGCCTCCCAGATGTACGTCACCTGCCGCCTGGTCAACAAGGAGACCGGCGAGATCAAGGAGCAGGAGGTCTTCATCGGGGAACTCCCCCTGATGACCGAGCGCGGCACCTTCATCATCAACGGCGCCGAGCGGGTGATCGTCAACCAGATCGTCCGCAGCCCCGGCGTCTACTTCAAGGACGAGCAGGACAAGAACGGCCGCAAGACCTTCAACGCCAGCCTGATCCCCAACCGGGGCGCCTGGCTCAAGTTCGAGACCGACAAGAACGACCTGCTGCACGTGCGGGTCGACAAGACCCGCAAGATCAACGCCCACGTGCTGATGCGGGCCATCGGCCTGTCCGACAACGACGTGCTCGACAAGCTGCGGCACCCGGAGTACTACCAGAAGTCGATCGAGGCCTCCAACGAGGAGGGCATCTCCTCGGAAGACCAGGCCCTGCTGGAGCTCTACAAGAAGCTGCGCCCCGGTGAGCCCCCCTCGGTGAGCGGCGGCCAGCAGCTGCTGCACAGCCGCTTCTTCGATCCCAAGCGCTACGACCTCGGCCGGGTGGGCCGCTACAAGATCAACAAGAAGCTGCGTCTCACCATCCCCGATGCGGTGCGCACCCTCACCGCCGAGGACGTGCTCTCCACGATCGACTACCTGATCAACCTGGAGCTCGATGTGGGCGGCGCCTGCCTCGACGACATCGATCACCTGGGCAACCGCCGGGTGCGCTCGGTGGGTGAGCTGCTGCAGAACCAGGTGCGCGTGGGCCTCAACCGCCTGGAGCGGATCATCAAGGAACGGATGACCGTCGGCGAGACCGAATCGCTCACCCCCGCCCAGCTGGTCAACCCCAAGCCCCTGGTGGCGGCGGTCAAGGAGTTCTTCGGCTCCAGCCAGCTGAGCCAGTTCATGGACCAGACCAACCCCCTGGCCGAGCTGACCCACAAGCGCCGCATCAGCGCCCTCGGCCCCGGTGGTCTCACCCGGGAGCGAGCCGGCTTCGCCGTGCGCGACATCCACCCCTCCCACTACGGCCGCATCTGCCCGATCGAGACTCCTGAAGGCCCCAACGCCGGCCTGATCGGTTCACTCGCCACCCACGCCCGGGTGAACGAATACGGCTTCATCGAAACCCCCTTCTGGCGGGTGGAGAACGGCATCGTCCTCAAGCAGGGCGATCCCCTCTACCTCTCCGCCGACCTCGAAGACGAGTGCCGGGTGGCTCCCGGTGACGTGCCCACCGACGCCACTGGACGCATCACCGTCGATCTGGTGCCGGTCCGCTACCGCCAGGACTTCGAGAAGGTGCCCCCCGAGCAGGTGGACTACGTCCAGCTGTCACCGGTGCAGGTGATCTCGGTGGCCACCTCCCTGATCCCCTTCCTCGAGCACGACGACGCCAACCGGGCCCTGATGGGCTCGAACATGCAGCGCCAGGCCGTGCCTTTGCTGCGCCCCGAACGGCCCCTGGTGGGCACTGGCCTGGAAACCCAGGTGGCACGCGACTCCGGCATGGTGCCCATCACCAAGGTGAACGGCACCGTCTCCTTCGTCGATGCCACCGCCATCGTCATCCGTGACGAGCAGGGCCGCGACCACACCCACTTCCTGCAGAAGTACCAGCGCTCCAACCAGGACACCTGCCTCAACCAGCGGCCGATCGTCCGCCAGGGCGATCCGGTGATCGCCGGCCAGGTGCTGGCCAACGGCTCCGCCTGCGAGGGCGGTGAGATTGCCCTGGGCCAGAACGTCCTGATCGCCTACATGCCCTGGGAGGGCTACAACTACGAGGACGCCATCCTGGTGAGCGACCGGCTCGTCCAGGACGACCTCTACACCTCGGTGCACATCGAGAAGTACGAGATCGAAGCCCGCCAGACCAAGCTCGGTCCCGAGGAGATCACCCGGGAGATCCCCAACGTGGCCGAGGAGAGCCTGGGCCACCTCGATGAGATGGGCATCATCCGCATCGGTGCCTACGTCGAATCCGGCGACATCCTGGTGGGCAAGGTGACCCCCAAGGGCGAGTCGGATCAGCCGCCGGAAGAGAAGCTGCTGCGCGCCATCTTCGGCGAGAAGGCCCGCGACGTGCGCGACAACTCCCTGCGGGTGCCCAGCACCGAACGGGGCCGGGTGGTCGACGTGCGCATCTACACCCGCGAGCAGGGCGACGAACTGCCGCCGGGCGCGAACATGGTCGTGAGGGTCTACGTGGCCCAGCGCCGCAAGATCCAGGTGGGCGACAAGATGGCCGGCCGCCACGGCAACAAGGGCATCATCAGTCGCATTCTTCCCCGGGAGGACATGCCTTACCTGCCCGACGGAACCCCCATCGACATCGTGCTCAACCCCCTGGGGGTGCCGAGCCGCATGAACGTGGGCCAGGTGTTCGAGTGCCTGATGGGCTGGGCCTCCTCCCACCTCGACTGCCGCGTCAAGGTGGTGCCGTTCGATGAGATGTACGGCCCCGAGAAGTCGAAGCAGACGGTGCAGGCCTACCTCGAGGAAGCCGCCAAGCTGCCCGGCAAGGACTGGGTCTACAACCCCGCCAACCCCGGCAAGATCCAACTCATTGATGGGCGAAGCGGCGAACCCTTCGACCAGCCGGTGACCGTGGGCTACGCCCACATCCTCAAGCTGGTGCACCTGGTGGACGACAAGATCCACGCCCGCTCCACCGGCCCCTACTCGCTCGTCACCCAGCAGCCCCTGGGCGGCAAGGCCCAGCAGGGCGGCCAGCGGCTCGGGGAGATGGAGGTCTGGGCCTTGGAGGCCTACGGCGCCGCCTACACCCTGCAGGAGCTGCTCACCGTCAAGTCCGACGACATGCAGGGCCGCAACGAGGCCCTCAACGCCATCGTCAAGGGCAAGCCCATCCCCCGGCCGGGCACGCCGGAGTCGTTCAAGGTGCTGATGCGGGAGCTGCAGTCCCTCGGCCTCGACATCGCCGTCTACACCGACGCCGGCGAGGAGGTCGACCTGATGCAGGACGTCAACCCGCGTCGCAGCACCCCCAGCCGTCCCACCTACGAATCCCTCGGTGTCGCGGATTACGACGATGACTGATCGCTTGATTCACCGGCTCTGATTTCTCCGTCTCTCTCGATCACCCTGCGTCCCCGCCATGTCCAACAGCAACCTCCGCACCGAAAACCACTTCGACTACGTGAAGATCACGCTCGCTTCCCCCGAGCGGATCATGCAGTGGGGGCAGCGGACGCTGCCCAACGGACAGGTGGTGGGTGAGGTCACCAAGCCGGAAACGATCAACTACCGCACGCTCAAGCCCGAGATGGACGGGCTCTTCTGCGAGAAGATCTTCGGCCCCTCCAAGGACTGGGAATGCCACTGCGGCAAGTACAAGCGGGTGCGGCACCGCGGCATCGTCTGTGAGCGCTGCGGTGTGGAAGTGACCGAGAGCCGGGTGCGGCGCCACCGCATGGGCTTCATCAAGCTGGCGGCGCCGGTGAGCCATGTGTGGTACCTCAAGGGCATCCCCAGCTATGTGGCGATCCTGCTCGACATGCCCCTGCGGGACGTGGAGCAGATTGTCTACTTCAACTGCTACGTGGTGCTCGACAAGGGTGACCACAAGGACCTCACCTACAAGCAGCTGCTCACCGAGGACGAGTGGCTGGAGATCGAGGACCAGATCTTCGCCGAGGATTCCGAGATCGAGAACGAGCCCATGGTGGGCATCGGTGCCGAGGCCCTTAAGCAGTTGCTGGAGGACCTCGACCTCGAGAAGGAGGCCGAGCAGCTCCGCGAGGACATCAACAACTCCAAGGGCCAGAAGCGGGCCAAGCTGATCAAGCGCCTGCGGGTGATCGACAACTTCATCGCCACCAACGCCCGTCCCGAGTGGATGGTCCTGGATGTGATCCCGGTGATCCCCCCCGATCTGCGCCCCATGGTGCAGCTCGACGGCGGTCGTTTCGCCACCAGCGATCTCAACGACCTCTACCGGCGGGTGATCAACCGCAACAACCGCCTGGCCCGCCTCCAGGAGATCCTCGCCCCCGAGATCATCGTCCGCAACGAGAAGCGGATGCTGCAGGAGGCCGTCGATGCCCTGATCGACAACGGCCGCCGCGGCCGCACCGTGGTGGGGGCGAACAACCGGGCCCTCAAGTCGCTCAGCGACATCATCGAGGGCAAGCAGGGCCGCTTCCGCCAGAACCTGCTCGGCAAACGGGTCGACTACTCCGGCCGTTCTGTGATCGTGGTGGGCCCCAAGCTGAAGATGCACCAGTGCGGCCTGCCCAAGGAGATGGCGATCGAGCTGTTCCAGCCGTTCGTGATCCATCGCCTGATCCGCCAGAACATCGTCAACAACATCAAGGCGGCCAAGAAGCTGATCCAGCGCGCCGACGACGAGGTGATGCAGGTGCTGCAGGAGGTGATCGAAGGGCACCCGATCCTGCTCAACCGGGCCCCCACCCTGCACCGCCTCGGCATCCAGGCCTTCGAGCCCAAGCTGGTGGATGGCCGCGCCATCCAGCTCCATCCCCTGGTCTGCCCGGCCTTCAACGCCGACTTCGACGGTGACCAGATGGCTGTGCACGTGCCCCTGGCGATCGAGGCCCAGACGGAGGCCCGCATGCTGATGCTGGCCAGCAACAACGTGCTCTCCCCCGCCACCGGCGAGCCAATCATCACCCCCTCCCAGGACATGGTGCTCGGCGCTTATTACCTCACCGCCGTCGACCGGGACAAGGCGAAGCCCGCCTTCGGCGACCGCTCCCGCACCTTCGCCGACCTCGAGGACGTGATCGCCGCCTTCGAGGAGAAGCACCTCAGCCTGCACGACTGGGTCTGGGTGCGCTTCAACGGTGAGGTGGAGAGTGACGACGAGGACAGCGAGCCCGTCGCCACCGACACCCTCTCCGATGGAACCCGCGTCGAGCAGTGGAAGTTCCGCCGCGACCGCTTCGATGAGGACGGCGCCCTGATCAGTCGCTACCTGCTGACCACCGTGGGTCGGGTCGTCATCAACCACACGATCATCGACGCCGTGGCCGCCTCCTGAGTTCCACCGGCCGGGCCGAGCCCCGCCCTGTGTCTTCCGATTTCCTCCAGCCTTCTCCATCGCGCGCCGCCATGACCGCCACCCCCGCCAAGAAGATCAGCAAGAAGAGCGCCAAGGCCGCCGCCGACCTCGCGGCCGCCAATGCCGCCGCGGCAGCGGCCGCCTCGGCCCTCAGCAAGCAGGCGCCGCCGTTCCGCAACCGGATCATCGACAAGAAGGCGCTGCGCAACCTGGTGTCCTGGGCCTACAAGCACCACGGCACCGCGGCCACCGCGGCGATGGCCGACGAGCTGAAGGACCTGGGCTTCCACTACGCCACCCAGGCGGCGGTCTCGATCTCGGTCGACGACCTGCGCATCCCCGGTGATAAGGCCGTGCTGCTGGAGGAGGCCGAGGAGCAGATCACGGCCACCGAGGAGCGCTACCGGCTCGGTGAGATCACCGAGGTGGAACGCCACACCAAGGTGATCGACACCTGGACCGAGACCAACGAGCGGCTGGTGGCAGCCGTGCGCCGCAACTTCAACGACAACGATCCACTCAACTCGGTGTGGATGATGGCCAACTCCGGCGCCCGGGGGAACATGTCCCAGGTGCGTCAGCTGGTGGGCATGCGCGGCCTGATGGCCAACCCCCAGGGGGAGATCATCGACCTGCCGATCCGCACCAACTTCCGTGAGGGGCTCACGGTCACCGAGTACGTGATCTCCTCCTACGGCGCCCGCAAGGGCCTGGTGGACACCGCCCTGCGCACCGCCGACTCCGGCTACCTCACCCGCCGTCTGGTGGATGTGGCCCAGGATGTGATCGTGCGGGAAGAGGATTGCGGCACCCACCGCTTCATCCCCATCAACGCCGATGAGCGGGGCCGCTTCGGCACCAAGCTGGTGGGCCGTCTGGCGGCCCAGCCCGTCGTCGACAGCGACGGCGTCGTCATCGTCGACCGCAACGGCGAGATCGACCCGGCGATCTCGGCCGCCATCGAGAAGGCGGCGATCGCCACCGTGATGGTGCGCTCCCCCCTCACCTGCGAGGCCTCCCGTTCGGTCTGCCGCAAGTGCTACGGCTGGGCCCTGGCCCACAACGAACTGGTCGACCTCGGCGAAGCCGTCGGCATCATCGCCGCCCAGTCCATCGGTGAACCGGGCACCCAGCTCACCATGCGCACCTTCCACACCGGTGGTGTGTCCACGGCCGAGACCGGCGTGGTGCGCTCCCTGGTGGATGGGGTGGTGGAATTCGGGCCCAAGGCCCGCGTGCGCGACCACCGCACCCCCCATGGCGTTGAGGCCAAGCTGGCCGAAACCGATTTCACCCTCACCCTCAAGCCCTCGGGCAAGGGCAAGGTGCAGAAGATCGACATCACCAACGGCTCGATCCTGTTCGTTGCCGATGGCGATCCCGTCGCCCACGACATCATCCTGGCCCAGATCTCCTCGGGCTCGGCGGTGAAGAAGAGCGTCGAGAAGGCCACGAAGGACGTCATCTGCGACCTGGCCGGCCAGGTGCGCTTTGAGGACGTGATCCAGCCCCGGGAGGTCACCGACCGCCAGGGCAACATCACCCACAAGGCCCAGCGCCTCGGCCGCCTCTGGGTGTTCAGCGGTGACGTCTACAACCTGCCGCCCAACGCCCTGCCCGTCGTCGAGACCGACAAGCCGGTGACCACCGGCGACGTGCTGGCCGAAAGCCGCCTGCAGAGCGAATACGGCGGCGCCGTGCGGCTGCGGGAGTCCACCGGCGATTCCCGCGAGGTGCAGATCGTCACCGCCAGCCTCACCCTCAAGGACTGCAAGCTGGTGGGCGAATCCAGCCACACCGGCGAGAGCTGGCACCTGGAGGGCAAGGACAACACCCGCTACCTGGTCAAGACCCAGCCCGGCACCAAGATCGGCGCTGGAGAGGTGATCGCCGAACTCACCGACGACCGCTTCCGCACCCAGACCGGCGGCATGGTGAAGTTCGCCCCCGGCCTCTCGATCAAGAAGGCCCGCTCCGCCAAGCACGGCTTCGAGGTGAGCAAGGGCGGCACCCTGCTGTGGATCCCCCAGGAAACCCACGAGATCAACAAGGACATCTCCCTGCTGATGATCGAGGACGGCCAGTGGATCGAGGCCGGCACCGAGGTGGTCAAGGACATCTTCAGCCAGACCGCTGGCATCGTCACCGTCACCCAGAAGAACGACATCCTGCGGGAGATCATCGTGCGCTCCGGTGAGCTGCACCTGGTCTCCGACGCCAAGGTGCTGGCCCGCTATGGCGAGGACGGAAAGATGGTCAATCCCGGCGAGGAGATCGCCCCCGGCCTCAAGGCCGAGGCGATGAAGTTCGTCGAGAAGGTGGACACCCCCGAGGGCGGCGCCCTGCTGCTGCGGCCCGTTGAGGAGTACGCCATCCCCGATGCCGCCCACCTGCCCGAACTGTCCACGGTCAAGCAGACCGGCGGTCCGTCCCTCGGCCTCAAGGCCACCCAGCGCCTCACCTTCAAGGACGGCGAGCTGATCAAGTCGGTGGAAGGGGTGGAACTGCTGCGCACCCAGCTGATCCTGGAAACCTTCGACACCACCCCCCAGATGACGGTGGATGTGGAGGCGGTGGCCGACAAGCGGGCCAAGACCATCGAGCGCCTGCAGCTGGTGATCCTGGAAACCCTGCTGGTCCGCCGCGATACCCTCTCCGACGCCAGCCACGGCTCCACCCACACCGAGCTGCAGGTGGAGGACGGCATCACCGTCAAGCGGGGCGACGTGGTCGCCACCACCCAGATCCTCTGCAAGGAGGACGGGGTGGTGCAGCTGCCCGATCCCGTCCCCGGCGAACCGATCCGCCGTCTGATCGTCGAGCGGGCCGACGATACCCGCAGCCTGGATCTCGGCGCGGCCGTCCCGACGGTGGCGGTGGGCGATCGCATCGTCGACGGTGATGTGCTCGCTGACGGGGTGATCTCCCCCTGCTGCGGCCAGGTGGAGGCCATCGACGGCCAGACCCTCACCATCCGCCTCGGCCGTCCCTACATGGTGTCGCCCGATTCGGTGCTCCACGTCCGCGACGGCGAACTTGTCCAGCGCGGTGATGGCCTGGCGCTGCTGGTGTTCGAGCGCCAGAAGACCGGCGACATCGTCCAGGGTCTGCCCCGGATCGAGGAACTGCTCGAGGCCCGCCGCCCGCGGGAATCGGCGGTGCTCTGCCGCAAGAGCGGCACCGTGCAGATCAAACAGGGCGAGGACGACGATTCGATCACCGTGTCGGTGATCGAGACCGACGATGTCATCACCGAGTACCCGATCCTGCTGGGCCGCAACGTGATGGTCTCCGATGGCCAGCAGGTGAGCGCCGGCGAGATGCTCACCGACGGTCCCATCAACCCCCACGAGCTGCTCGACTGCTTCTTCGAGGACCTGCGCAGCCGCAAGCCCACCATGGAGGCGGCCCAGGAGGCGATCTCCAAGCTGCAGTTCCGCATGGTGACGGAGGTGCAGAACGTCTACAAATCGCAGGGGGTCTCGATCAGCGACAAGCACATCGAGGTGATCGTGCGCCAGATGACCAGCAAGGTCCGCATCGAGGATGCCGGCGACACCACGCTGCTCCCCGGTGAGCTGATCGAGCTGCGTCAGGTGGAGCAGGTGAACTCCGCCATGGGCGTCACCGGCGGCGCTCCCGCCGAGTTCACCCCCGTGCTGCTGGGCATCACCAAGGCCTCGCTGAACACCGACTCGTTCATCTCGGCGGCCTCCTTCCAGGAGACCACCCGGGTGCTGACCGAAGCGGCCATCGAGGGCAAGAGCGACTGGCTGCGGGGCCTCAAGGAGAACGTGATCATCGGCCGCCTGATCCCCGCCGGCACCGGTTTCGGGGGCTTCGAGGAGGAGCTGCGCGCCGAGGCCGGACCCCACCCGGACATCCTCGAGGAGGAGGCCGCCGGCTACCGCCGCAACCAGAACCTGCGTCCCGACTACACCGTCGAGATGCCGGCTCCGGCCGCCACCGCCGCCGTGCTGGATGATCCCTCCGAGGAGGATCTGGAGGCCACCCGCAGCCGCCACGGCATCGAGGCGGCCGCCAGCGGCTTCGCTGCCTTCGCCCGTCCCACCGCCGAGGAGGGCCTGGAGGAGGAGCTGATCGCCGATCCGGCGGCCCTCGAGGGCCTGCAGGAGGAGGGGCTGCTCAGCGATGACTGATCCCGCCCTCGCCACCCCTAGGGCCCCGTCCAGGCCCACCCCTGTGCCGGTGCGCCGGCTGCCGCGCTTCGGCTTCCACACCCACACCGAGCGCCTCAACGGCCGGGTGGCCATGCTCGGCTTCATCGCCCTGCTGGCGGTGGAGTGGAAACTGGGCCACGGCCTGCTGATCTGGCCCTGATGGCCGGGCCTCCCCCGCTGTTGGGGATGGGTCAGGCGGCCCTGGAGTCCTGGGCCGGTGACCAGGGTCAGCCGGCCTTCCGCGGCCGGCAGCTGCACGACTGGATCTACAGCCGGGGGGCCCGCAGCCTCGAGGCGATCACGGTGCTGCCCAAGGCCTGGCGCGAGGGGCTGGCGGCGGCGGGTACCGGCATCGGCCGCTCGGCCCTCCTGCACCGCAGCGACGCCCGGGACGGCACCACCAAGCTGCTGCTGGCCACCGCCGATGGCCTCAGCCTCGAGACCGTCGGCATCCCCAGCGGCGACCGGCTCACGGTCTGCGTCAGCAGCCAGGTGGGCTGCCCCATGGCCTGCCGCTTCTGCGCCACCGGCAAGGGGGGCCTGCAGCGCTCCCTGGCGGTGCACGAGATCGTCGACCAGGTGCTCAGCATCCGTGAGGCCATGGACCGGCGCCCCTCCCATGTGGTGTTCATGGGCATGGGCGAACCCCTCCTGAACACCGAAGCGGTGCTGGAGGCCATCGCCTGCCTCTGCACCGACCTGGGTATGGCCCAGCGCCAGATCACCGTCAGCACGGTGGGGGTGCCCCGCACGCTGCCCACCCTGGCGGAGCGGGCCCTCGAGCGGCTCGGCCGGGCCCAGTTCACCCTCGCCGTGAGCCTCCATGCCCCCGACCAGCGCCTGCGGGAAGAGCTGATCCCCACCGCCCAGGCCTACCCGCTGGAGGCCCTGCTGGACGACTGCCGCCATTACGTGGCGATCACCGGCCGGCGGGTGAGCTTCGAATACATCCTGCTGGGGGGCGTCAACGACCACCCCCGCCAGGCCGATGCCCTCGCCCGCCTGCTGCGGGGCTTCCAGAGCCACGTCAACCTGATCGCCTACAACCCGATCGCCGAGGAGGACTTCCGGCGCCCCGCCCCGGAGGCGGTGGAGGCCTTCCGCACCCAGCTGCAGCGGCGCCACATCGCCGTGAGCGTGCGGGCCAGCCGCGGCCTCGACCAGGACGCCGCCTGCGGCCAGCTGCGCCGCCGGCTGATGGACGCCCCGGCGGGGTGAGGGCCTTGTCGATCCCGCCGCGCGCTCTCCCGGCCCTGGCGGTCCTTCTGGCCGGCGCCCTGGCCTACGGGGCCCTGTGCGGCCTGCTGTTCCTGCGCCAGCGTTCCCTGCTCTATTTCCCTCAGCCCCGCGCCGCCGATGCGCCCGGCGAGCTGCTGGCCCTGCCGATCACAGGCGGCCCGCCGGGGGCCCGGGTGCTGGTGACCGTCCGCCGCCGTCCCGGCCCGAAGGCGCTGCTGTACTTCGGCGGCAACGCCGAGGACGTGGCGTGGCAGCTGCCCCGGCTGGAGGCGGCGTTCCCGGACCACGCCTTGTACCTGCTGCACTACCGGGGCTACGGCGGCAGCAGCGGCCAGCCCTCGGAGCGGGCCCTGTTCGCCGATGCCCTCGCCCTGTTCGACCGGGTCAGGCCCGACCACGGGCAGATCGCCGTGGTCGGCCGCAGCCTGGGCAGCGCCGTGGCGGTGCACCTGGCGGCCCATCGGCCCGTCGACCGGCTGGTGCTGGTGACGCCGTTCGACAGCATCGAGGCGGTGGCGGCCCGCCACTATCCCCTGGTGCCGGTGGGACTGCTGCTGCAGGACAAGTACCGCTCCGCCGCGGCGGCTCCCCGGATCGGGACGCCCACCCTGCTGATCGCCGCCGAACGGGACGAGGTGATCCCCCGCGCCAACACCGACGCCCTGCTCTCCAGCTTCCGGCCAGGGGTGGCGTCCCTTGTGGTGCTGCCGGTGGAGGGGCACAACGCCGTGGAGGACTCCCCCCGGTACCTGCCTCTGCTGCAGGGGTTCCTCAGGCCCGATCCCTCCGGGGAAGCCCCGGGGGAAAGCCCTCAGCCGCCGTCGCGCCCCGCCTCGTAGGCGCCGCGGACCCCCTGGCCGTTCCAGGGGGTGAGCCGCAGCATCAGCAGGAAGGCCGGCAGGGCCGCGGCGGTGGTGGCCAGGAAGAAACTCGGCCAGCCCAGGCGCTCGGCCACCAGGCCGGCCGGGGCGGCCAGCAGGGAGCGGCTCAGGGCATAGACCCCCGAGAGAAGGGCGTACTGGGTGGCGGAGAAGCGGGGGTTGCAGAGGCTCATCAGCAGCGCCACGAAGGCGGCGCCCACCATGCCGCCGCCGATGTTCTCCAGGGCCACCGCCATCAGCAGGGCCGGCATGCCGCCGTCGAAGCGGGCCAGACCCCAGTAGGCCAGGTTGCCCGCCGCCCCCACCAGGGCGAACAGCCAGAGGGAGCGGTTCATGCCCAGCCGGCCGAACAGCACGCCCCCCAGCACCGTGCCGACGATGGTGGCGCCGATGCCCCAGCCCGCCAGCACCGACCCCACCACCTCCGGGCTGAAGCCCTTCTGGATCAGGAACGGCACCGCCATCAGGCCCAGCAGCCCGTCGGGCCAGCGGTAGAGCAGCACCAGGGTGAGCAGGGCCACGGCCCGGGGGCCGCCGCTGCGGTGCAGGAACTCCCGCGCCGGCCCCAGCACCGCCTGCCGCAGGCTGCTCACCGGCACCGCCAGGGGTGCCAGCCGCGGCGCCGTGAGGGTGAAGGGCACCACCACGAGCATCAGCAGGGCCGAGAACAGGAAGGCCAGGGGCCAGTCGAAGCGGCCGGCCAGGATAAAGCCGCCGGCCCCCACCGCCAGCATCGCCGTGCGGTAGCCCAGGTTGGAGGCGGCGGCCCCGGCGCCCCGCTCCAGGTCGGGCAGCAGGTCGGTGCGATAGGCATCGACGGCGATGTCCTGGGTGGCGCTGACCACCGCCAGCAGCACCGCCATCGCCCCGATCGCCGTGAGGCTGGCCGGATCGGTGGAGGGCCGCAGCAGGGCCATGGCCCCGATCACCGCCACCAGGGTGAGCTGCAGCACCAGCAGCCAGCCGCGGCGGCGGTCCGGCCAGGGCAGGGGCCAGCGGTCGAGGGCCGGCGCCCAGACCATCTTGAGCGTGTAGGGCAGCTCCGCCAGGCCGAGCAGGCCGATCAGGCCGAGAGGGATCTGGCTGGCGGTGAGCCAGCCCTGCAGCAGCTTGGTGCCCACCATGTAGGGGGTGCCGCTGGCGACCCCCTCGGCGGCCACCGCCAGGAGGCGACGCCAGGGGCGGACACTGCTGGAGGCAGGGCTGGCCATGGCCGCTCGCGGATCGCCGAACCCTAGGGGCGGCCGGTCGGACCACAATGCAGCCAGCCCCGCCGTCCCGTTCCCCCCATGTCCTTCCTGCGCTCCACGCTGCTGCCGGTGGCCATCGTGCTGCTGTTCGCCCTGGCCCTGTTCGCCGTCAGCGCCCGCATCTGGCTACCCGGCGACATGGCCGCCCCCGCCCCGCTTGGCTGATCGGGCTGCCCCGGGCCGATCGGGCGCCCGCCCGGCTTTTACGATGCCTTGACCTGGATGGCTCCATGCCGGACGACGGCCTGCCCTTTCCCGAAACCACCCACGCGCTGGCCCTCGACCCGGAGGTGCTGGCCCGGGAACTGGCGCAGGAGCTCCTGGGTGATCCCCTCGATGAGATCGACAGCGTCGCCCCCTCCAGCTCCGACGTGGCCGCCGAGTGCGACCTCGGCATCGAGCTGCTGAAGGGGGGACGGGAGGAGCGCCTGCAGGGCCTGCGCATCTTCTGTGAGCACCGCGACCCCCGCGCCATCCCCCTGCTGCTGCCGCTGCTCAAGGCCGGCTGCCCGATCGTGCGGATGAGCGCCGTCTACGCCCTCGGCCGCAACCCCCACCCCCTGGCGGTGGAACCCCTGCTGGGCCTGCTGGCGGCCGACGACAACGGCTACGTGCGCAAGGCGGTGGCCTGGAGCCTTGGCAACTATCCCGAGGCCCCGGTGCTCAACCCGCTGATGCGGGCCCTGGAGCTCGACATCGCCGCGGTGCGGCTGTGGGCGGCCAGCTCCCTGGCCGATGCCGGTGCCACCGGCGTGGCCAAGGCCGACCCCGCCGCCGCCCAGCTGCTGCTGAGCCTCCGCATCGACAGCGAGCCGGCGGTGCGCAGCAACTGCGCCTGGTCGCTGGGGCGCCTCTACACCGACCTGGTGGAGCCGCGCCAGCGGGACGTGGTGGAGGCCCTGCTGCATACGATGCTGCACGACGGCGACTCCACCGTCCGGGACGAGGCCCGCATGGCCCTCGAGCAGCTGGAGCAGCCGGAGGTGCTGGAACGGCTGCAGACCCTGGTGGATGAGGGACTGATCAGCTGAAGGTCGGCGGGCCCGCGCCATCCGGCGGCCGCGAGCTCGGAAAATCGCGGTTAAGATCCCGGTCTCACCTGTGCAGCCCATCCGGGATGGCCCAACGCACCATCCGCTTCCGCATTCGCCCCGACGGGCGCGTGGAGGAACTCGTGGAGGGCGTGCAGGGCGAGGGGTGCTCCCAGCTGACGGAGCGGATCGAGGCCCGGCTGGGCAGCGTGCAGCAACGACGCAGCACCTCGGAAGCGTTCCAGACGCCCCCCCTCGTTCTCCAGGACCCCCAGGTGGTCGTCCAGCACCACGGCCCCTGAGCCCCCGCTCCCCCTTCCCTTTCGTCCCATGTCGCACTTCAGCACCGTCAAGACCGAGCTGCGCGATCGCCAGGCCCTGGTGGACGCCCTCCGCGACCTGGGCCACCCTCCGGCCGAGGGCACCTGCCAGGTGCGCGGCTACCGCGGCCAGACGGTGACCGCCGATCTCGCCATCCCCCAGGCCGACGGCGTCGACATCGGCTTCCGCTTCAACCCCGACAGCGGCAGCTACGAGCTCGTCACCGACCTGGAGCTCTGGAAGCAGCCCATCCCGGTGGAGCGCTTCCTGGCCAAGCTCACCCAGCGCTATGCCCTGCGCACCATCCTGGCCAGCACCGTCGAGGAGGGTTTCCAGGTGAGCGAGCAGACCAACCACCAGGACGGCAGCATCGAACTGGTGGTGACCCGCTGGGACGCCTGATCCCGTGAGCGCGACGGGTCCCGCCGCCGGTCTCGACCCCGCCCTCGCCTTCCGCACCGCGGTGGCCCCCGAGTCGGCGGCCACCGGCCGGGAGCCGGTGCTGGGCGGGGCCCTGCGTCAGCAGGCCGTCTGGGTTGATGAGGCCGTCTGCATCGGCTGCCGCTACTGCGCCCATGTGGCCGGCAACACCTTCGTGGTGGAACCCGACTGGGGACGCTCCCGGGCCCTGCGCCAGGACGGCGACAGCACCGAGCGGATCCAGGAGGCGATCGACACCTGCCCGGTGGACTGCATCCACTGGGTGCCCTACGAGCAGCTGCCGGCCCTGAGGGCCCAGCTCGACGACCAAGAGATCCAGCCCCTGGGGCTGCCCTCCCACGGCCGCCGCCGCCGCACCCTGCCCCGCCCCGTCCCGCCAGCGCCGTGACCATCCCCACCCGGCGTTTCGGCCGCACGGGACTGGCGATGCCGGTGCTCTCCCTGGGGGGAATGCGCTTCCAGCAGAGCTGGAGCGACCTGCCGGCCGAGGCGGTGGAGGCCGGCAGCCAGGCCAATCTCGAGGCCACGCTGCAGGCCGCCCTGGCGGCGGGGCTGCACCACATTGAGACGGCCCGCCACTACGGCACCTCGGAACGGCAGCTGGGCTGGCTGCTGCCCCGGCTGCCGGATCCCCGGCGGATCCTCCAGACCAAGGTGCCCCCGGCCGCCGACCCGGCCGCCTTCGAGGCCGACCTGCGCACCAGCTTCGAGCGGCTGGGCCTGGACGGCGAGGGGGGGCCAGACGGCGAAGCGGGCCGGGTTGATCTGCTGGCCATCCATGGTGTCAACACGCCGGAGTTGCTCGATCAGACCCTGCGGCCCGGCGGTTGCCTGGCGGTGGCCCGCCGCTGGCAGGAGGAGGGCCGGATCGGCCACGTGGGCTTCTCCACCCATGCGCCGCTGCCCCTGATCCTGGAGGCGATCGCCAGCGACCAGTTCGACTACATCAACCTGCACTGGTACTTCATCCGCCAGGACAACCGGGCGGCGATCGAGGCCGCCACCGCCCATGACATGGGGGTGTTCGTGATCAGCCCCACCGACAAGGGGGGCCACCTGCACAGCCCCTCCAAGCGCCTGTGCGAGCTCTGCGCGCCGCTGCATCCGATCGTCTTCAACGACCTGTTCTGCCTGTCGGCCCCCGGCATCCACACCATCAGCGTCGGTGCCGCCTCGCCGCAGGATCTGGACCTGCACCTGGAGGCGGTGGCGCTGCTGCCCAGGGCCGGGGAGCTGCTGCCACCGATCCTGGCCCGCCTCGAGGAGGCCCGCCGCCGGGCCCTCGGCGACGACTGGCTGGCCAGCTGGGACCGGGGTCTGCCCGCCTGGGAGGACACCCCCGGCCGGATCAACCTGCCGGTGCTGCTCTGGCTGCACAACCTGCTGGAGGCCTGGGACCTGGAGGCCTACGGCCGCGCCCGCTACGGCCTGCTGGGCCAGGGGGGCCACTGGTTTCCGGGGGAGAACGCCGAGGCCCTCGACGGCAGCGTCAGCGAGGTCGAGCTGCTGGCGGTGCTGCAGGCCAGCCCCTGGGCCGCCGAGATCCCCGACCTGCTGCGGCGCCTGCGGGGGCGGCTGGGGGGCGAGGCGGTGAAACGGCTGCAGGTGGCCTAGGCCCCTGGCGTGATGGCCCCCGGCGCGATCGGCGTCTTCTGGGGCACCCCCACGGCCCGGGGATACGCGGCCGGACAGGGACCGGCCGGCCGCAGCCAGAGGCCGTGGCGCACCCCCCGGCCTGCCGGCAGGTCGCAGCGCTGCACGGGATCCACCTTGGCCCGCAGGACCGCCACGGCCGCCTCCAGATCCCGCTGGTCATCGGCGCCCCACTGGCCCCGGTAGAGCAGGGCCAGGCCGTCGGGCTTGAGCAGGGGCACCAGGTATTCGGCCACCACCGGCGCGCTGGCCACGGCGCGGGCCATGGCGCGATCGAAGCGTCCCCGACAGTCGCGGGCGCGGCCGGTGCGCTCGACCCGTTCGCAGCGCAGCCGCAGCCTCCCCTCGTCCAGCCCCAGGCTGCGGGCCATGGCCCGCACCGCCTCCAGCTTGCGACCCACCGAATCCACCAGGGTGATCCGGGCAGTGGGCAGGGCGATCGCCAGGGCCAGGCCGGGGAAGCCGCCGCCGGTGCCCACATCGATCAGCTCCAGGCCGACCGGAACGTCGCCCGGGGCCGTGAGCAGGGGCACCCAGGGCCAGAGGCTGTCGAACACCTGGGCGATCCAGAAATCGTCGCCCTCCACCAGCCGGGTGAGGTTGACCCGGCCGTTCCAGAGCCGCAGCTGCTCCTGCAGGGCCACCAGCGCCGCCAGCTGGTCGTCGGTGGGGGTCCAGCCGAGCGCCTGCCAGAGGCCGGCATCGGGAGGGGCGCTGGGGTCGGGGCTGGCGGCCATCCGCTACGGCAGTGGTGCTTCTCCCTAGGATCCCTCACGCCGGGCAGGCTGCCATCGCCGCCGCAGGGACCATGTCCTCCACAGCCAAGCCCTCCACCCCCACCCACTACCAGGTGCTGCAGCTGCAGCCCACCGCCACCGATCAGGAGCTGCGGCAGGCGTTCCGGGGTCTCAGCAAGCGCTATCACCCCGACACCACCGCCCTGCCGGCGAGCGAGGCCGAGGTGGCCTTCCGGCAGCTGCGTCAGGCCTACGCCGTACTGAGCGACCCGGCCGCCCGACGGCTCTATGACGCCGCCCTGGCCCAGCCGGCCCCCCCAGCGCCGCTGCGGCCCGCACCGGCGCCCGTCGTCCGGCCCGTGCCGGTGCGCCGGGCCCTGTCCGGCGGCGAGTGGTTCGCCCTGCTGCTGCTGGCCGTGGCCCTGGTGCTCAGCCTGGTCTTGGGGCTCGGGGTGGCCTGGGCACGCGGTGCCGAACTGATGGCCTGGCCCAGCTGGTGGTCGGAGCTGGAGGCGGCCTCGGTGCCCCCGGCTCCGCTGGCCCCTGCCCCAGTGGCTCCAGCCGAGCTGGTGCCCCCTGTCGGCGAGGCCCAGGCGCTCCCCTCGCCGCCCACCCCGCTCCCCCAGCCGCCCGCCGCCTGATCCTCCCTTCCCCTGCCGATCCGATGGCGACCCTGCCCCCCGCGCCTACCCCCCTCTACAACCACCCCCTGCCCGCCCTGGAGGCCTGGCTGCGCCAGCTGGGCGCCAGCCAGTCGCGCAGCAACGTGGCCCACTGGGACCTGCACCGCCCCGAGTGGAGCGCCCGCATCGAGATGGAGGTGGAGGAGCTGCGGGTGAGCTGGCACCAGGAGGGCCGCACCACGGCGCGCCAGTTCCCCTATGGACTCTCGCGGGCCGACGTGGAAGCGGCGATCCTGGCGGGACCCTGAGCGCTGGGCGCCGGCTCAGAGGCTCGAGAGGGCTTTCTCGATCACCGCGTAGCAGCGGGCCAGCTGGTCGTCGTCGATGCAGAGCGGCGGCAGCAGGTAGACCACCTGCCCCAGGGGCCGCAGGAACACCCCCCGCTCCAGGGCCAGTTGCTGCAGGCGGCGGCCGAGGGGATTCAGGTAGCCGGGGGCGTCGGTGGCCACCTCGAAGGCGGCGACGCTGCCCAGCAGCCGCGGCCGCCGCACCAGGGGGTGGCGCGCCAGGGCCTCCAGGTGGGGGCGGTGGCGCGCCTCGAACCCCTGGTGGCGCTCCGGCCGCTCCTCCAGCAGGGTCAGGCTGGCCAGGGCGGCGGCGCAACCGAGGGGGTTGGCGGTGAAGCTGTGGCCGTGGAAGAGGGTGAGGCCGGGGGTGGTGCCGATGAAGCCCTCGAAGATGGCCTCCCGGGCCAGGGTGACGCCCATGGGCAGGAAGCCGCCGGTGAGCCCCTTGGAGAGGGCCATGAGGTCCGGATGGATGCCGGCCCGCTGGCAGGCGAACAGGTGGCCGCTGCGGCCGAAGCCGGTCATCACCTCATCGGCGATCAGCAGGGCACCGCTGGCGCGCACCAGCGCCTCCACCTTGCGCAGGAACTCCTCCCGCACCAGGGCCATGCCGCCGGCCCCCTGCAGCAATGGTTCGAGGATCACCGCCGCGGTGGGCGTCTCCAGCAGCTGCTCCAGCCGCTCCAGGGCGGCGGTCTCCCGCGCCGCCACCCCCTCGACGCCCCACCAGGTGGCGGGCCAGGGGGCCCGGGCCACGGCGAACAGCAGCGGCTCGAACGCCTCGGAGAACAGGGAGCGCTCCCCCACCGCCATGGCGCCGAAGGTGTCGCCGTGATACGCCCCGTCGAAGGCGATCAGCTGCCGGCGCGGTTCGCCCCGGTTGCGCCACCACTGCCAGGCGATCTTGAGGGCCACCTCCACCGCCGTGGAGCCGTTGTCGGAGAAGAACAGCCGCTCCAGCCCGCTGCAGGCCGCCAGGCGCTCGGCCAGCTGCTCGGCGGCCGGGTGGCGGAAATCGGAGAAGCCCACCTGCTCCAGGGTGTGGGCCTGGCGGGCCAGGGCCTCGGCGATGGCGGGCTCGCCGTGGCCGTGCAGGGTCACCCACCAGCTGCTGATGGCATCGATCAGCCGGCGGCCGTCCTCCAGCTCCAGCAGGGCGCCCTCGCCGCGCACCACCCGCAGGGGCGGGTCGGCGGTGGCCACCTGGGTGAAGGGGTGCCAGAGGTGGGGATGCCAGCCGGGGCGATTCAGCGGCAGACCTCCGAGCGGCGTTCGCCCCCGGTGGCCAGCGGCCCGCAGTTCACCCAGCGGGTGACGCTGGTCTCGATGTCGGTGAACAGCACCAGGATGCCCGCACAGAGCGCGGCCACGGCAGCGGTCACGAGCAGATGCTTGCGGCTCATGGCTGCAGGCTACGGGCCAGGCCACTGCGCTGCCATTGCCGCTCCAGGCCCTCCCGCTCGAGGGGATCGAGGGGCGGCAGCTCCGCCAGCACCGGCACGCCGCCGAGGGCTTCCAGGGTGCGGGGATTGTCGGGGTGGGGATCGCCGTTGAGCACCAGCCCGAGCACGGGGATCGAACGCCGGGAGAGGGCCTCCAGAGACAGCAGGGTGTGGTTGAGGGTGCCCAGGCCGCTGCGGGCCACCAGCAGCACCGGCAGCCCCCAGACGGCGATCTGCTCGATCTGCAGCCAGTTGCGCCGCAGGGGCACCAGCAGCCCGCCGGCCGTCTCCACCACCAGGGGGCCGTCCCCGGCCGGCAGGGCCAGCCGGGCCGGATCGATCGTGATCCCGTCCCGCTCCGCCGACCAGTGGGGGGAGACGGGGGCCGTGAGCCGGTAGGCCTCCGGCCACACCCGCTCCGGCGGCAGCCCCAGCAGCTGCTGCACCCGGCCCGTGTCGCCGCCCCCCTCCATGCCGCTCTGCACCGGCTTCCAGTAGGTCGCCCCCAGCCCCTGCACCAGCAGGGCGCTCACCACCGTCTTGCCCACGTCGGTGTCGGTGCCGCAGACCACCAGCCTCATGCGATCCTCCGGCCCACCAGCAGCAGCACGTCCCACGAGATTGCCGCACCGCAGGGCCAGTGGCGCAGCAGGCGGCGCAGCTGGGCGGGGCTCAGCGGCGCGGTGCGGCTGCTGCCCGCACCCAGATCACGCAGGCGCCGCAGGGTGGCCAGGCCGTTGCCGGCCGGGCGGCTGAAGCGCAACCGTTGCTGGAGGGTGGTGGCCAGGCCGGCGCGGTCCAGGGCGCCGATCAGTTCGTCGGCGTCGGGCAGCTCCAGGGCGGTGCAGGGCACCCCGGCCGCGGCGGCAGCCTGGTGCCACTGGGGAAAGCTGCCGCGCACGGGCACCGCCAGCGCCAGCCAGCCGCCGGGGGCCAGGGCCCGCCCCCAGCGCTCCAGTTCCTGGGCGGGCGCCTCCAGCCACTGCAGCGCGAAGCTCGACACCAGCAGCCCCGCCGGCTCCAGGGCGGCGGGCAGGCCGCCGTTGAGGTCCCACACCAGCGGCTCCGGGCCGGCGGTGGCCAGGGGATTGCGGGCCAGCAGCTCGGGGCAGAGATCGAGCTGCAGCAACGGGCGGCCGGCGAGGCCGGGGCAGTGGTGCAGCAGGGCGCGGCTGAGCAGGCCGCTGCCGGCGCCCAGATCGGCCCGGGGGGCGCCGGGCGGTGGGGCCGGCAGGTCGCGGCAAAGGCGGGCGAGCCGCCAGGCGATGCCCCGCTGCAGGCCGGCCTGGCCCTCGTAGTCGGCGGCATGGCGGCCGAAGGCCCCGACCACCTGCAGGGGGAAGGCGCTCATGGGCCGAGGGTGCCGGTGATCCAGCGGCGCAGCTCGCTCGGCAGGGGCGCCTGCAGCAGGCAGTGGCCCGCCCCTTCGAAGTGGAGCACCTCGGCGTGGGGCAGGCGCTCGCGCAGCAGGGCGCGCGCCTCGGGCCCCACGATTCGATCGGCGCCGGCCTCCACGATCAGCACCGGTACGTCTTCGGGAAAGCCGGGCGGCAGATCGGCGCAGGCCGCCAGACGCTCCAGGTCGTCGCGCAGCCGCCGCCGGCCCTCGGGCCCCACCGGCTGGCTGGCGGGGCCCGAGGGCAGGAGCTCGGGGGGATCAGGGGAGGCCGCCTTCTCCAGGAAGGCCTGCAGCATCCGCTGGGCGCGGCGGGCCGTGTCGGTTTCGTCGGGTCCTTCGGCGAGCTGGGCCGCCATGCCGGCGAGGGCGGTCTGCAGGCGGCGCCCCTCGCGGCCCGGGGGCAGGAAGCGGGCGAAGCTGGCCAGCAGCACCACGGCCTCGGCCTGCTCAAGCAGCGAGGGGGGCAGCAGGTGGGGGCCCATCGAATGGCCGATCAGCAGCCGCCGGCCGCCGGGGGCCCATTGGGGATGGGCGGGCGTGCGGCCGCCGTAGCCCCGTTCGCCGCACTGCCAGTGCCAGCCCGGCGCGGCGAGGGCCTGGCGCAGCAGGTCCCAGCCCAGGCCGTCGCCGGCCCAGCCGTGCATGGCGATCACCTGCAGGGACGAAGCCGGGGCGGCCTCAGGGGGCGAGGGCATGGCGGGGGGCGAGGGGGCCGGGCCCGAGCGCGGCCAGCAGCCGCTCGAGGGAGCCGGTGGGGAGATCCTGGCGCAGCACCAGCCGCAGCCTGGCGGTGCCCTCCGGCACGCTGGGCGGCCGGATCGCCACGGTGAGCAGGCCGGCCGCCTCCAGCCGCCGCTGGGCCGCCAGGGCCTCGGCGTCGCCGCCGAGCAGCAACGGCAGGATCGGCCCGTCGCCGGGGGGCCGGGGCCAGCCCGCGGCTTCCAGGCCATCGCGCCAGCGGGCGGCCCGCTGCGCCAGGGCCAGGCCCACCGATGGCGTGGCCTGCAGGTGAACGAGGGCCGCCAGGGCACCGGCCGCCAGCGGCGGGGCGAGGGCGGTGGTGTAGCGGAAGGCGCCGCTGCTCTGCAGCAGCCAGTCGCCCACCAGGGTGTCAGCGGCGAGGAAGGCGCCACCGCTGCCGAAGGCCTTGCCGAAGGTGCCGCTCACGATCGCCACGGAGCCGACGCCATGGGCGAGGCCGCGGCCGCCGGGGCCGAGCACGCCGAGGGCGTGGGCCTCATCCACCAGCAGGGGCGCGTCGTGCCGGAGGCAGAGGGCCGCCAGGGCGGCGACGGGCGCGCTGGTGCCCTCCATGCTGTAGAGGCTTTCGCAGAGCACCAGCAGCTGGCCATCGGGCCGTTCGCGCCGGGCGGCGAGCAGGCGGCGTTTCAGGTCTGCGACGTCGTTGTGGACGAAGCGCTGCAGGCGGGCGCCGCTGGCTCGCACGCCCACCAGCAGGGAGTGGTGGATGAGCCGATCGGCGAGCACCATGGTGTGGCGATCGGCCAGGGCCGAAACGGCGGCGAGGTTGGCCTGGAAGCCGCTGGGAAAGAGCAGCACCCGCTCGCGGCCGAGCCAGGCGGCCAGGGCTTCCTCCAGCTGCTGGTGGATGGGCCGGGTGCCGGTGACCAGGCGGGAGGCGCCGGCCCCCAGACCACTGGCGGCCAGTTCGGCCGCGGCGGCCGCGAGCACGGCGGGGTTACGGCTGAGGCCGAGGTAGTCGTTGCTGGCCAGATCCAGCAGGGGGAGCGCGTCGCCGGTGGGTGCGGGCTGGAGGCAGGCCGTGTCGGGGGCGGGCTCCAGGGTGCGCAGGGCGCGGCTGCGGGCGGGGGGCAGGGCCGCGAGGGCGTCGCGCAGCTGCCGGCGCCAGGGGGGCTGGGGGGCGGTGGGGTCGCCGGCTTCGGTGGTGGGGGGAGGAGGGATCAGGGCGACCCATACCAATGACAGGGGGCAGTCTGGGATGGGGGTGTGTGAAGGCGAGGTCTGGCCGTCGATGAACTCTTGGCAGAGCGTGGTTGGGAGATTCAGGTGGGCCTGGAGCCTCCGCGTGGGCCGTGTAGCTGCCGACGTGCACCGCACAGGTGTAGCCCGGGATACAGGTGGTTCTCGGTTCCGAGAACCATGTGCGAGCTCTTCTTGAGTGGGGTGGATACCCTATGGGCCGACTATGTTCTGGCCGTCGCGGTGTTCGGGGTGCACTTGTGGTTCACGGAAAGGACAGGCGACTGGGGCGTGGTTCTCGGAAACCACCCAATAAGCGTTGAACTAAGCCGCTACGCGGCAGATTGCAAGCCACAGCATAGCTGAACTGCTTCAGTTTCAAGCCGACTGCCCAAGGTTCTAGCGCCATGCCACTGGCGCGGAACTGCAAGCATGTCTTGAGCAGCGACAGGAGAGCGCGACCGTCGGGAAGACACTGAGGGATGCACGTCCTCGGATGTGCTTTCCCCCTTCATCTTCCCGCTGGGAAGCTGCTGAGATGAATACTGCAGAACAGGAGCGTTTTGATCGCCTGTTTGATGCCAATCTGCAAGCCATGCAGCTGCATGGCTTGCGCGACAAAACAATTGATAGCTACAGCCGAACATTGCGGCGAGTCGCCGGCCATTTTGGTCGTTGCCCCGATGATCTCAGCCCTGATGAGTTAAAGAGCTACTTTGCCGCTCTGCTGGAGCAGTATTCATGGAGCACAATCAAGGTGGATCTCTGCAGCCTGCAGTTCTTCCATCGCTATGTGCTCGATCGCGAGATGGAGTGGATCAAAATCATTCGCCCTCCCCGTGTACGCACTCTCCCGGACATTCCCACCCGAGAGGAAGTGCATGCGTTGATCAATACGGTACGCAAGTTGCGTTATCGCATCTTCCTGCTGGCGGTCTACAGCCTGGGTCTGCGAATCAGTGAAGGCCTGGGACTGGAGGTGGCGGACATTGACGGCAGCCAAAGACGTGTGCACCTCCGCGATGCGAAAGGCGGTAAGGATCGCTATGTCCCCATCCCCGATCTCACGCTCCAATCGTTGCGCAGGTTCTGGACAACCCACCGTCACCCCCGTCTGCTCTTCCCCAGTCCGGCCGGAAGCCAGTTCATCGTCCGGATGGCGAGCGCACCGATGGATGCCAGCGGTGTCCAGGCCGCGCTCAAGGCCGCCCGCAAGGAGTGTGGCATCGAGAAACGGCTCACAGTGCACTCCCTGCGCCATGCCTATGCCACCCACCTGCTGGAGCAAGGGATGGATCTACGCCTGATCCAATCGTTGCTCGGCCACAGCAACAGCAACACCACAGCGCGTTACGCCCACATCACCCATGTGGTGCGCGATCACACCAGCGATCGGATCGAGACGCTGCTGAGCGGCTTCCAGCTTCGTTGGAGGAAGGCTGATGCTTCTCCTCTCCCATCTGGTGGCGCGCTATCAGGGTGAGCTGGAGCGCCGCCATGGCCATCAGCTGCTGCCAAGCCACCGCCAGGCCCTGCAGGCGATGGGACGTTGCCGCCAGAGCGGCAGTGACGTCATGCGGCTGCAATGCTCCGATTGTGAGCACAGCATCCGCATCCCCCATTCCTGTGGACACCGCAGTTGCCCACACTGCCAACATCATGAAAGTCAACAGTGGATCGAACGACAACGGGCCAAGCTGCTGCCAGTGGAGTACTTCCTGATCACCTTCACCGTGCCTGCAGAACTCAGGCAGATCTTCTGGCAGCAGCAACGATTGGCCTATGATCTACTGCTGAAAACAGCCTGGGAAACGATCGATTCCTTTGCCCGCCGTGATCCGAAACTGAGAGGGAAGATTGGCGCCCATGCCGTTCTGCACACCCACAACCGGCGGCTTGAGTACCATCCCCACGTGCATCTGATTGTGCCCGCAGGTGCGATCAACGTGCAGAAACGGCAGTGGAGGGACAAAGTGGCAGGGTACCTGTTCCCGGCCGGCAACCTGGCGAGGGTGTTCCGCGCCAAATGGTACGAGGGGATGCGCCGTCTGGGCTTGCGGCTCAAGACTCCACTGCCAAGAGAGTGGATTGTGAACTGCAAATCGGTGGGCAGGGGCGAAAAGGCCTTGGTGTATCTGGGGCGCTACCTCTACCGTGGAGTATTGCCGGAGAAGAACATCATTGCCGACCATGAGGGCAAAGTCAGCTTCTGCTATCAGGACAACAAGGGAACGCGCCAGGTTCGCACACTACCGGGCGGAGAGTTTCTGTGGCTGCTGCTGCGGCATGTCCTGCCGAGACGCTTCCGGCGTGTACGGGATTACGGCCTGCTGCATGGCAATGCCAAACGACTGATCCAAGGGGTGCAATTGCTGCTCAGGGTGGAATTGCCGATTCCAGAGCTTCCCCGCGAGAAAGCGCCTATGCTCTGCCCCCTGTGCCAGGGACAGATGCGCATCATCGCACTGCGAGAACGAGGGATGACGCCGCTGCTGTGCTGAGGCTGACAAGAATGCTGGGAAGATATCCCTGAATGTAGCCAGCAGACACTGAGCAGATCCGTTCAGCTCCAGAGAACTGAACGGCCAGCTCAGCTGCGCTCTAGATTCGGCTGAGGCATGGCAAGGTTCAACGATGCCCCAAACGGCAGGCATTTGCACTCAGGAGAAAGCCAAAGATATCCTGAAAACTGGCCGGATGTTTCTGCAGTAAGCCATCAGGCTCCATCGTTGCAGGCTTGTTCAACTTCGGATAAGATCGTGGCTGCGCACGATCTATCCATAATCGTTAGATGCTAGTAGGAGCCATCTCTCATGCAGCATGAGCAATCCTTCGCTGACAGCTTCAATTCTTTCATGCGCTCTAAAGCGCAGCAATACGGATGCTCGTTTCACTCTTTCTCTGTAGATGGGCAAGACCGAGATGCGGGTTCCGACTATGTGCTGACTGACGCCAATCGATTCGCGATGGTTGAGTTCAAGTACACGAGTCGCGACCTCCTGAGCGAAAAGAACAAGCCCCGTCGCCTAGTGCTCTGCAAGAAGCTGCTGGCTCGGGACGATATGCGCATACTGCACGACAAGTGCCACTTTGTGTCGTGGACCGAGCCGCCTACGATGTCCGTCAGGACGAACATCTATCGCCATGAGATATGCACTAGGGCAGTCTTCGGTGCCCACTGCGGGTTGGAAGCAGATCTTGCTAACGATGCCACCAGAGCTCAGGCGGCAGTGTTTGCCGAAGAGTTCTTTTCCGGCGCCGGGATTAGGTCTCTCTCCCTCAATGATTTTCAGACGTACGTTGCATGGGTAATGGCAGAGACCAGTGCTTCTTCAAACACAACACTTGAGCTTCTTACTCATGATCCCTCAGCGAAGGAGCTCACGCTTGTTCGCTTCAGTTCGTTGTCTCAGGCGCATTCCTGGGTTCAGAGTCATCTGCCGCCGCCGCCAACTCGCCGCAGGGGTCACAGCCATGGCATCTAACTCTTCCATCGAGAGTACGCTACCCGGGCAAGCTGCTCAGTGCCTCTCAGGACAAACGTTAGATTCTGGCGGTCTTCTCATTGGTCGTCGACATATCTTGCTTTTACGAGGTCTATGCTTATCCTGTAATCGAGCTATCCAACAGAATGAACGCAGAACGACTTCACGCCATCGCCTTGACGCTGCAAAAAGAGCTTTCTTCATCTCAAACACTCAACAAGTTCGACAGACTTATCCAAGCCCTGGCAAATCAAGTAAGCCAACCATCCCAGCCACAATACCAACAGGAGACAAGCGATAGCCTCAAGGACTTATTGAAGACACTTGATGTCGCAGAAAGCAACAATTTTAGCCCCGCATGGAGAGAGTCGTTGGCAGATCTAGGTTTGACTGGTCTGCTCGGACAAGATCTTGCGCTTCAAATCAATTATGTATTCGAACGAAACCAGATCACTCCTGCGGTCGCCCAATCGGAGCTTCAATCGCTGAGAGAAACACTGCAGATGTTTTCTACGGCAATAGATCAGATTGTAAGCTCGTTCTATTCCTTGGGAGTCGGCAGGGAGGACCTTGAGCCTGGTGAGTGCGAGGTTGGAATCTTGGTGCCGCGCAACTTTGTGAATAATCAACTCGGCACTTTCGGCGACGAATTGAAAGAGCTCAACAAAATTTTTGGGGTTTTTTCAGAGCTGGCAACTGGGTCAAGACCTGGTTTCGCTATCAAGACAATATCCTCTTCGGAGCTGACTGTCTTTCTTGAGGCAGCTTCTGCAGTAGGTGCCTGCATCGCCCTTGGTCTAGAACGTATACTAGAGCTCTACAAGAAGCTTCTAGAGATTAGAAAAATTCAAGCCGAGCTCTCAAGTCTTGGCTTAGAAAAGAAGAATCTTAAGGGAATCGAAGAGCATAGCAACGCCATGATGGGGAAGGGTATAGAAGAAATTGCATCTCACCTAATTAGTGAATTCCATCGATCAGCCGATAATGGAAGGAAGAATGAGCTTAAGGTAGAACTCAAGTATGCGCTTAACAAAATTTCGAACAGAATCGATTGCGGATTCAATTTTGAGATCCGAATGCAGGCCCCAGTACAGGATGAAGCAGATCGAGAGGGCGAGGACTCAGATGATTACGAGCTTTCGGAAAAGCACTATAAAGACATCGCAGCGGCAGCTAAAACCTTACAGTTTCTAAAGCTTGAAGGGGATTCAATCCTCCATCTACCTGAAGAAGCATCAGGAAAATCTAAAGAGAATAATCCGGGAATCTAACATCCAGATTCAGAAGTCGGGAGCTTAGAGACTTTGCTCGGCCCGCCAGCACCTACCCGCTTCTGATCTGGAGCGTTGGACAGCTTCCGAGCCAACTAGTTCCCTGCCGTCGGGTCCCGATCCATACACGCCGATGAGGCCTTGCTACAATTTGGAAAACGAGACTTTGCAATGAACTACAAGCTTGATGATGAATCAAAAAGTAGAATAGAAGACCTTTCTGATCTTCGAGATTACGTCTCAGCCATCCGCGCTCAAGTCCGTGCAAGTGAGGACGGGCAGGACGAGATTCAAGTGTTGATTAGCCTCTTGTCTTCATTCCCTATTGCAGACCCAAGCGCAGACACGGGAAAGCTTTTAAATAGTATTGCAACTGCTGTGCGACAGAGAGCCAAAGATCTTCCGGTTTCAACAGTGATCTCGTTTTCGAAGGAAGGTGAAGAGTGAGTCTCGCATCTGATCTTCTCGATCAATCCAGCACACTGGCCACCTTGGATCCGATGAGGCCAAAGCAAGCGTCACTTAGACGCGCTATTTCCGCGGCATATTATTCAGTGTTTCACTTGTTGATTGACGAAGGAGCGCGCCGAATCAGTACCAACGTTGCATTGCAGCCATACATTGCAAGATCCTTTCAACACACAGCCATCAAGGAAGCGGCCAATAAGGTCATGGCTCAATCGCAGAGCTCACCTCCATGGCCTGGTCCATTATTCACGGTACCTGTCGAGGCTGAGCTCATCAGCGTGTGCAACGCCTTTGTTGACCTCCAATCGCTTCGACACAAAGCTGATTACAACACTGCATTGTCGTTCAAACGGGCTGAGGTTGTAGCTGCTGTTAGTCGTGCACAGGCAGCTCATCAAGACTGGGCAGTGGCAAGGGCGTCTAACAATGCGTCAGTCTTTCTGCTTTTATCAGCCAAGCTCTTGCCAGATAGATAGCAAGTGCAGCCTTCTTTCCATCGTCTAGTGGAACTGTCCAACAACCAGATACAGAAGACGGGAGCGGAGGGTGATTGCAATTCTGTTGCGCTCTGCCCGCTTCTGATCTGGAGCGTTAGATTTCAACAAAACCAAGATGGAAGAATTTGAAGAAGTTAGGTATTTCCGCCGAGAGACCTAGCTCGTTCACATTATCTTAAAAGAGCTTGTGTCTTAACCGCAAGCCTAGTCAGCTCTGGCAGTCTAGATGTGTTTTCTCACCAGGTCATTCAGCGATCAGCAGCCGCTGGAGGCACTGCTGAGGGCTGAGGCCACCGAGAGCCATGTGGCATCTGTTGCCGTTATAGATGCCCAGATAGCGGGGTAGCCAGCGGTTGCGTTCCTCTGAGGTCTGGTAGGCGATCACGTAGGCCCATTCCGCCAGGAGGGTTTTGATGAAACGCTCCGCCTTGCCGTTGGTCTGCGGGGTGTAGGGCTTGGTGCGGATGGGTTTCAGACCCAGTGCCTGACAGGCTTTTCGCCAATCGCCAGAGCGATAGGAGGATCCGTTATCCGACAGGACACGGCGACAGGTGATGCCCTGATCGCTGAACCAGCCCACCGCACGGCACAAGAAGCCGACCGTGGTCGCCTTCTGCTCGTCAGGCAAGACCTCGACGTAGGCCAGCCGTGTGGCGTCATCGATGGCGACGTGCACCTTCTCGTAGCCGGCGCCACGCGAACAGCCTTGACGACGGTCGCCGGTGATCCGATGGTCGATGCGCTCGAAACGGGCCAGCTGTTTGGTGTCGACATGGATCATGTCGCCGGGCCGCTCCCACTGGTAGCGCCGCACAGGAGGCTTGGTTTCCAGATTCTTGAGCCGTCCCAGCCCTAGGGCGTTCATCACCCGTCCGACGGTCGAGAGGGGCGCCTTGAGGGCCTTGGCGATGCGGCGTAGCGTGCAGCGCTGGTGCCGTAGGTCCATAGCCTGCTGCAGTTGCTGCGGATCGAGCGTCCGCCGCTGAGTGCGGCGCACGCTCCGTCGATCCGCCAGTGCGGCCACGCCACCATCACGGAAGCGCGCCAGCCACTTGTAAGCGCTGCGCAGGCTGACCCAGGCTTGCGCCGCAAGGGCCTTGAGCGGCACGCCTTCATCGAGGTGCCGACGAATCAGGCGTTCCCGACTGATCGGCGTCAGTCGGGCCAGTGGGTGGCTATGCATGGAGGGTGAGGTCTTGGGACGGGCGGTGACACCCCGACCCTGGCGACCTCACACCCAATCGTCAGCTGAACAACCTGGTGGGACTACACACTTAGCCTCCCTCCATGACCACCATCACCGAAATAGCGCCCGATCTGTTCCGGCTCTCGATCCATGTGCCGGAACTGGACATGCAGTTCAACCACTTTCTGGTACGCGATCAGCAGCCGCTGCTGTTTCACGCCGGCCTCAAGGGCATGTTCCCTTTGCTTCGGGACGCGGTGGCCACCCTGATCGATCCTGCCCAGTTGCGCTATGTGGCCTGGAGTCATTTCGAGGCTGATGAGGTGGGCGGCCTCAACCAGTGGCTGGAGCTCGCGCCCGAGGCCGAACCCGTCTGCACGTTCGTTGGCAAGGTCGTCAGCGTCGACGACGTGGCCCTGCGGCCCGCCCGCGGCATGACGCCCGCCGATGTGCTCTCCACCGGCACCTATCGCTTCCGTTTCCTGGCCACGCCCCACCTGCCCCACGGCTGGGACGCCGGCCTGCTGTTCGAGGAAACGCGCCGCACCCTGTTCTGCTCCGATCTCTTCCACCACTTCGGCAATCCGCCGCCGCTCGTGTCCCACGACCTGATCGGCCCCTCCCTGGCGGCCATGCAGCAGATGCAACAGGGGCCCCTGGCCGGCTATCTGCCCTACACCCCCCAGACCGAGGGTCTGCTCGCCGGCCTTGCCGCCCTCCAACCGCAGACCCTGGCGCTGATGCACGGCTCCTCCCATTCCGGCCCCGGCGGCCCGATGCTCAGCGAGCTCGCCGCCGCCATGAAGCAGGCGTGCGTGGCCGAGTGATGGGGCGATGGGGCCTACCGGGACGCGGCGGAGGGAGCGTCCCAGTCCGAATCCTGCCGGTCGGTGGTCAGAGGGCGTAGCGGAGGATCGCGGCGACGGGTGCCCCCTCGGGAAGGTCCCCCTGGCGCACCCCCAGCACCTCACCCCCGGAGAGCAATACCCGCCGTGCGATCTCATCGAGCACCCCGTAGCTGTCCGCTCCGGCGGCGTCGGCCTCGTAGATCCGTCCGTCCGTCTCATCGATCCGTCCGTCGATCACCCGGTCAATGTCCACCAGGAGGCTGCCCACCGCTTCGAAGGTGGCCGCCCGGGCCACCTGGGCGAGATCGGTGCTGGCCCGGCCGGCGTTGCGGCGCTGATCGAACGTGCTGCGCCAGTCCACCAGCCGCTGCTGATGCAGGGCGTCGAACACCGGACGGGCGGCCTGGGCGAGCTCGTCGTCGGCGCGGTGCTCCGGGCTGCCCTCGATGGTGGCGACGACCAGGTGGGGGTAGGTGTTCACGGAGCGGTAGATCGCCGCGAGGCTCTCCACCGCCGCCAGCACCAGCGGCACGCTCTGACCGGCGAGGTGATCTCGCAGGGCCCGGTTCACCTGGCGGGCGTACTGCCGCAGGCGCACCTTCTTGCCCTCCGAGCCAGTGAGCCGGCCGCTGGGGGAGCGGTCATTGAGGCTCGCCTTGCCGACGGACGCGGCCGCATCCTTCGGCAGATCCGCCAGCCTCACCGTGCTGGCCGGCAGATCGGCCGACACCTCGATCAGCCGCACGCCTCCCTCGGCGAGCGCCAGCACGTAGCCGCTGTTGCCGAAGGCGGTGGCCCGCAGCAGGGGCTTGAGGTGAAACCGGTCGGAGACCGCCACCAGCGGCTCGACGGTGGTCGGCAGGCGGAAGGTCCGCAGGGTTCCGGGGGTGGCGTAGACCACCAGGGAACGGGCCTGAAAACGCCAGAACCCATCGTCGTCGACCAGATCGGCCAGGGACTCCCGCAGGGCCTCCACGGCTGAGCCCTCCTGGCAGGCGGCCTCCAGTTGGCCGACCGCCTCCTCCGCCAGGGCCCGGAACCGCAGCCGGTCCACGTCGGTGTCGGGGGTGATCGGGGTGGTGGGCAGCACGATCGAGACGCTCGACCCGTGGATGTGACGGGCGAGGGCGGCGAGCTCCTCCCGGCTTGGCAGATCGACGTGGAGCATCGGCCAGGAGTGCGCAGGTGACCACGCCACTCTGGCCCGGGGCACACGGCCCAATAGGATCGCTTCATGCTTGATCGCTCCGACGTTGGCAGCACGATCCGCTCCGACGGCGACGCCAGCGACACGACTTCGGGCCGCCCGGCTGGAACCGGTGCCGTCCCCCCGCTGGAGCAGCTGTTCCCCTTCCCCCTCGACGGTTTCCAGCTCGAGGCGATCGACGCCCTGAACCAGGGCCACTCGGTGGTGGTGAGCGCCCCCACCGGCTCCGGCAAGACCCTGGTGGGCGAGTACGCCATCCACCGGGCCCTGGCCCATGGCCAGAAGGTCTTCTACACCACGCCCCTCAAGGCCCTCTCCAACCAGAAGCTGCGGGATTTCCGCCACCAGTTCGGCGACGAGAAGGTGGGCCTGCTCACCGGCGATCTCAGCCTGAACCGGGAGGCCCAGGTGGTGGTGATGACCACCGAGATCTTCCGCAACATGCTCTACGCGGAGATCGACCACGCCGACGACGACCCCCTGGCCGACGTGGAGGCCGTGGTGCTCGACGAGTGCCACTACATGAACGACACCCAGCGGGGCACCGTCTGGGAGGAGTCGATCATCCACTGCCCCTCGCGGGTGCAGCTGGTGGCCCTCTCGGCCACGGTGGCCAATGCCGGCCAGCTCACCGACTGGATTGAGCGGGTGCATGGCCCCACCCGCCTGATCCACAGCGACTTCCGCCCCGTCCCGCTGGCCTTCAGCTTCTGCAGCGCCAAGGGCCTGCACCCCCTGCTCAACGACGAGGGCACCGGCCTGCACCCCAACTGCAAGGTCTGGCGCCCTCCGAAGTCCACCCGCCGCAAGGGCCCGAAGGAACCGCGGCCGCCCCAGCCGGAGGCGCCGCCGATCGGCTTCGTGGTGGCCCAGATGGCGGAGCGGGAGATGCTGCCGGCCATCTACTTCATCTTCAGCCGCCGCAACTGCGACCGCTCCGTGCGCGACCTGGCCAAGGTGTGCCTGGTGAATCCCGAGGAGCAGGCCCGCATCCGCCGGCGGCTGGACGCCTTCATGGCGGTGACGCCCGAGGCGGTGCGGGAGGGCGGCCATGCCGATGCCCTGCTGCGGGGCATCGCCGCCCACCACGCCGGCGTGCTGCCGGCCTGGAAGGAGCTGATCGAGGAGCTGTTCCAGCAGGGGCTGATCAAGGTGGTGTTCGCCACCGAGACCCTGGCCGCCGGCATCAACATGCCGGCCCGCACCACGGTGATCTCGGCCCTCTCCAAGCGCACCGAGCGGGGCCACCGGCCCCTGATGGGCAGCGAATTCCTGCAGATGGCGGGCCGCGCCGGCCGCCGCGGCCTGGATACCCAGGGCTACGTGGTGACAGTGCAGAGCCGCTTCGAGGGGGTCAGGGAGGCCGGGGCCCTGGCCACCAGCCCGGCCGATCCCCTGGTGAGCCAGTTCACCCCCAGCTACGGCATGGTGCTCAACCTGCTGCAGCGCTACGACCTGGCCAAGGCCCGGGAGCTGGTGGAGCGCAGCTTCGGCCGCTACCTGGCGGGGCTGGACCTGGCCGAGGACGAGGCCCGCATCGCCGAGCTGATGGCCCAGCTGGCCACGCTCGAATCCAGCGGCGGCGAGGTGCCCTGGGACGATTTCGAGGACTACGAGAAGGTCCGCGGCCGCCTGCGGGAGGAGCGCCGCCTGCACCGGATCCTGCAGCAGCAGGCCGAGGAGACCCTCGCCCATGAGCTCACCCTGGCCCTGCAGTTCGCCAGCGAGGGCACGCTGGTCAGCGTCAAGGCGCCGGCCCTGCGCAGCCGGGTCACCCCGGCGGTGATCGTGGCCAAGGTGCCGGGCTCCGGCCAGTTCCCGCTGCTGCTCTGCCTCACCGACGAGAACGTCTGGATCCTGCTGCCCTGCCACGCGGTGGTGACCCTGCACGCCGAGCTCAGCTGCCTGCAGGTCGACCAGCTGGAGCCGCCGGAGCTGCACCACGCCAACGAGCTGCGCCATGGCGACAACGCCAGCGGCGGCCTGGCCCTGGCGGTGTCCTCGATGGCCCGCCGCCACGACATGCACACCCCCCGCTACGACCTGGCCGGCGAGGTGCGCCAGCAGGGTGAGCTGGTGCGGCAGCTGGAGCAGGAGCTGGAGGCCCACCCGGCCCACCGCTGGGGCGACCGCAAGCACCTCAAGAAGCACCGCCGCCGCATGGAGGAGCTCCAGGAGGAGATCGGCGAACGCCAGCGGCTGCTGCACCACCGGGCCAACCGCCACTGGGACACCTTCCTGTCCCTGATCGACATCCTGCGCTTCTTCGGCGCCCTCGATGGCGAGGAGGGGCTGGAGCCCACCGAGGTGGGCCGCACCGTGGCCGCCCTGCGGGGCGACAACGAGCTCTGGCTGGGGCTGGCCCTGATGAGCGGCCATCTCGATGCCCTCGATCCGGCCGAGCTGGCGGCGGTGCTGGAGGCCATCTCCACCGAGGTGAACCGGCCCGACCTCTGGTGCGGCTACCCGCCGCCACCGGCCTCCGAGGAGGCCCTCCACGACCTGCGCAGCCTGCGGCGTGAATTGCAGCGCCAGCAGGAGCGGGCCTCGGTGGTGGTGCCGGTGTGGTGGGAGCCGGAACTCACCGGCCTGGTCCACGCCTGGGCCCGGGGCGCCAGCTGGAACGACGTGATCGCCAACACCTCCCTCGACGAGGGCGACGTGGTGCGGATCCTGCGCCGCACCGTCGATCTCCTGGCCCAGATTCCCTACTGCGAGGCGATCAGCGAGCAGCTGCGCCGCAACTCCCGCATGGCCCTCAAGGCCATCAACCGCTTCCCGGTCTGCGAGATCGAGGACCTGCTGGCCACGGGCAACGGCAAGCTGGATCCGGCGACGGAGAGGCCGCCGGCCGGGTAGGGGGCGGCCGCCGGGGCTGGCGTTGAAGGGCCTTTATTGGCGGAATTGCCAATACGGTGCCAGTATTGGCTTGCGTCCGGACGCTGCCAATACCCTCTCCATGGCACTTCCGAACCTCTGGAGGCTCTACAACCTCCGCTCCTCGCCCTTTTTCCAGGCCACCCTGCGCCAGGACTCGGAGGCCACACCGCTCAGCCTGTTCGTGGGGCGCCGGAACGAGCGGCAACGGCTGCTCAACGCCATCGGTGGCTCCCGCAGTTCCCGTCAGGCGGTGGCGGGGAGGCCTGGCATCGGCAAGACCACCCTGGTGCAGGCCGCCAAGGCCGACGCCCTGGCCGCCGGCTACTGGACCTCAGCCGAGATCATCCCGATCACGGCCGATCTGACCAGTGAGGATCTGATCGGCCAATTGCTCGCCGGCGCCTTTGATGCCGTGCTCGCCTCCTGCACGCAGGCGAGCGGACCCGCCGTGGAGGCTGCGCAGCAGTTGGTGCGAACGATCCGTCTGCGCGGTCGTGGCTTCACGGTGTCGGCCGCCGGCTTTGGGGCGGGCGGCACCAGCACCCAGGCGGTCTCCTCGCCCCCTGGGGCCCTGCTGCTGGATGGACCCAGGGTTCTGCGCGACCTGCTGGCCTTTGCACTGGAGCAGGGCGCCTCCGGCGTGGTGCTGCACCTCAACAATCTCGAGAACCTCAGTGAGGCCGATGCCACCCGTGCGGCCGATCTGCTGCGCAGCATCCGTGACCAGGCCCTGTTGCTCGATGGCCTGCACGTGATCGTGGTGGGCACCACCGATGCCGTCCGCACCGTGGTGCAGAGCCACACCCAGGTGCGCTCGGTGTTCAGCGATCCGGTGGTGCTCGAGCCCCTGGAGCCGAAGGAGGTTCACCAGTTGCTGGAGGCGCGCTACCGATCCCTGCGACTGGAACCGGACCTGCCGGTGCATCCGCCCGTGCAGGGTGCGGTGATCGATGCGTTGCATGAGCTGTTCCGAGGCGATCTGCGCGGATTGCTCAAGGCCTTGGAGGACGGCATCTCTGCCCTGCTGGGTCTGACAGGCGACGGTGAGGGTCCCCAGCCGATTGGCCTGGCCGACCTCACCCTCGTGCTGAGCCGTCGCTACAGACTGGAGTTGCTGGACCAGCTCGGCACCACCCTCTGGCAACGGTTGGAAGCCTGGGGCGAGCGGGACGTGCAGGCGGTGCTGACCCAGGCCGACCTGGTGAGGCTCTGGGGGATCAAACAGCCCTCGGTGTCCCAGACGTTGCAGCAACTGGTGCATGCGGGTGCCGCGGACGTGCTGCCACGCCGGGGAGGGGACCCGCTCCAGTACCTGCTGACAGGCGCGACGCGTCTGGCCCTCAGCTGAAGGGCGACGTATTGGCAGAACGGCCAATACCGGCTACGTATTGGCCGTTGGCAGCCACCAGCCAATACCCCACCTGCTCGCCGCCCGCGCGCCTCAGATCCCCAGCCGCTCCCAGATCACGTCCAGATTCGCCCGGTGCAGGTCGGTGGCGAAGCAGGCCTCCAGCTGGTCGGGGCCCAGGTGGCCCGTCACCGCAGGATCCCCCGCCAGGTTGGCGCGGAAGTCGCCGCCCTCGGTGTTCCAGGCGGCGTGGGCATGGCGCTGCACGATCCGGTAGGCCTCCTCCCGGCTCAGCCCCGCCTCCACCAGGGCCAGCAGCACCCGCTGGCTGAACACGACGCCGCCGTAGACGTTCATGTTGCGGGCCATGTTCTCGGGGTACACCCCGAGCCCGTTCACCACGGCGGTCATCTCCCGCAGCATGAAGTGCAGGGTGACCGAGCAGTCGGGCAGCATCATCCGCTCCACGGAGCTGTGGCTGATGTCCCGCTCGTGCCAGAGGGCCACGTTCTCCAGCGCCGCCACGGTGTAGCTGCGCAGCACCCGGGCCAGGCCGCTGATGCGTTCGCTGCGGATCGGGTTGCGCTTGTGGGGCATGGCCGAGCTGCCCTTCTGGCCCTTGGCGAAGTTCTCCTCCACCTCCAGCACGTCGGAGCGCTGCAGGTTGCGGATCTCGGTGGAGAAGCGCTCCAGGGAGGTGCCCACCAGGGCCAGGGTCTGCACGTACTCGGCATGACGGTCGCGGCCGATCACCTGGGTGCTGGCGGTGTCGGGCTCCAGGCCCAGCAGCCGGCAGGTGATCGCCTCCACCTGCGGATCGGTGTTGGCGTAGGTGCCCATGGCGCCGCTGATCTGGCCCACGGCCACCACCCGCTCCAACCGCTCCAGTCGCTCCCGGTTGCGCTCCGTTTCGGCCAGCCAGCCGGCCACCTTGAAGCCAAAGGTGATCGGCTCGCCGTGGATGGCGTGGGAGCGGCCGATCATCACCGTGTCCTTGTGGGCCCGGGCCAGCCGGCGCAGGGCATCGGCGAGGCCATCGAGTTCCGTGCGCAGCAGGGCCACCGAGGCCTTCAGCTGCAGGGCCAGGCCGGTGTCCAGCACGTCGGAGCTGGTCATGCCGACGTGGATGTAGCGGCCCGCATCACCGACGTGCTCGTTGACGTTGGTGAGGAAGGCGATGACGTCGTGGCGCACCTCCGCCTCGATCTCCAGGATGCGCGGCACCTCGAAGGCCGCCTTCTCCCGGATCGTGGCCAGCGCCTCGGCGGGCACCCGGCCCAGCTCCACGTTGGCGGCGGTGGCGGCGATCTCCACCTCAAGCCAGCTCTGGAACTTCGCTTCCTCGCTCCAGAGGCGGCCCATCTCGGGCAGGGTGTAACGCTCGATCAAGGGCCGGGCGGTGATGAACGATCCCCCAACCTATCGAGCCGCCCCCACCGGCTCAGGCGGCGGCGGTGAGCCGGCGGTAGGGCAGCTCCAGGTGCACCATCGACCCCCAGGCCTGCTGCCGCACCCAGCAGCGGGTGCCGCGGCGCCGGATCAGCTGGAAGGGGGGCAGATCCTCGGGATGGTCCCGCAGCCGCACGAAGCTTCCCGGATGGAGAAGTTCCACCACGTTGGATCCGGGGGCAGCCTTGGAACCAGGGGCAGCCATGGGAGGGAACCTGGGGAAGAAGGTTTCCATCCTGCGACTGTTCCGCGCTGAACCGTCCGCCCATCGGTTTTTGTTCGGTTTCGGTCGCTGTTCGGTGACAACATGCCGGTGGAGTGGCAGGTCCCATGGCCGAACATCTGGATGGCCCGTAAGCAGCGGCTCGATCGCCGGCTGGTGGACCTGGGCCTGGTGGCCAGCCGCCAGCAGGCCCAGCAGCTGATCCGCGCCGGCCGGGTGCGCGGCGGTGGCGAGGTGCTCGACAAGCCCGGCACCGAGGTGGCCGAGACCCTGCCGCTGGAGGTGGAGATGCCGCCCCGGTTCGTCTCCCGGGGGGGCGAGAAGCTGGCGGGGGCCCTGGCGGCCCTGCCGATCCGGGTGGCCGGCCGGGTGTGCCTCGACGGCGGCATCTCCACCGGCGGCTTCACTGACTGCCTGCTGCAGCACGGGGCGGTGCGGGTGTACGGGATCGATGTGGGCTATGGCCAGACGGCCTGGAGCCTGCGCACCGATGAACGGGTGGTGCTGCGGGAGCGCACCAACCTGCGCCACCTCACCCCGGAGCTGCTCTACGGCGAGGGCGACCCCTGGCCCGACCTGGCCGTGGCCGATGTGTCGTTTATTTCCCTCACCCGGGTGCTGCCGGCCCTGCGGGCCCTGCTGCTGGGGGCGGGCGAGGCGCTGCTGCTGGTCAAGCCCCAGTTCGAGGTGGGCCGCCAGCGGGTGGGGAAGGGGGGCGTGGTGCGGGACCCGGCGGCCCATGCCGATGCCATCGCCACCGTGATCACGGCGGCAAGGGAGCTGGACTGGCACCCGGCGGGGCTGGTGGCCTCGCCCCTCACCGGGCCCGCCGGCAACCACGAATACCTGCTCTGGCTCGTGCCGCCCGCCACGCGCGACGCCGAGGCCGCGAAGAGCGCGGAGGGGGCGGAGGACGCGAACTGGTCCGGCAGGATCGCGGCGCTGGTGAACCAGACCCTGGCCGGGGACCGCCCAACGAAGGAAACCCCGGCCGGGTCCTGAGGGGTCCACGGCCAGGGTCAGGGCGGCAGGAGCGCGAGCTCAGATGGCGCCGCTGTCGAGGTCGCCGGTGCGGATCCGGATCACCGAATCCACGGTGCTGATGAAGATCTTGCCGTCACCGATCTCGCCGGTGCGGGCCGCGTCCTGCACCGCCTGGACCACCGTGGCCACCCGGTCGTCGTCGACGACGATCTCGAGCTTGAGTTTCTGCAGGAATTCCACCGTGAATTCCGAACCGCGGTAACGCTCCACCTGCCCCTTCTGCCGGCCGAATCCGCGCACCTCGCTCACGGTCATGCCGACGATGCCCGCATTGACTAGGGCGATCTTCACGTCCTCGAGTTTGAAGGGGCGGATGATGGCCTCGATTTTCTTCATGGCTGTGCTGCGGTCAGGAAGGCGACGGTTGGAGTCTCTCAGAGTCCCCGCCTGAGGGGGGACGGCTCCATTACCGCCGAGCCTTGCCGGGGTCGTCGTAACGGTTGCTACCCGCGCTCCGGGGCGCTGACGGGCGGCCGGGGCTCCTGGCGTGGGCTCCGCGCCATGGGTCAGCTCCTGTACGGTCAAAATCCGTCTCCCCCGTCCTGCTGACCATGGCTTCCGGTGTCGCCGACCAGCCCCAGACCGTGACCCCCCTCTACGGGGAGCGGGCCATCGCCGAGGCCCAGCTGGTCTGCTTCGCCAACCCCCGCGAGGGCCGCGCCTACGAGGTGTCCATCGAACTGCCGGAGTTCACCTGCACCTGCCCCTTCTCCGGCTATCCCGATTTCGCCGTCCTGCGGCTGCTGTACCAGCCCGGCCCCCGGGTGCTGGAGCTCAAGGCCCTCAAGCTCTACGTCAACAGCTACCGCCACCGCTCCATCTCCCACGAGGAGGCGGCCAACCGGATCCTCGACGACCTCGTGGCCGCCTGCGATCCCCTCTGGATGCAGCTGGAGGCCGATTTCAATCCCCGCGGCAACGTCCACACCGTGGTGCGGGTCAGCCACGGCGAGCGCCGGCCCTGCTGAGTCAGGGCTGGGGTTCCAGCCGCTGCAGCAGCGCCGGCAGCTCGGCGGCGAAGGCGGTGAGGTTGCGGTTGCAGAGGCCCGCCACATGCAGCCGGCCGCCGGGCCCATCGGCGATGGCCCAGAGCTGACGGGTGGCCACCAGGCTCAGGGCACCGCCCGCCAGGGCGATGGCGAAACCGGTGTACACGAGCGGCACGCCGGGGTCCCGTTTGAACAGGATGCCGCTGGCGGGCAGCACGCTCGCCACCCGGATCGGCAGACCCTTCACCTCCTGGGCATCGCCGCCCGGCACCAGCTGGGCCAGGGCCACGCCATCGGGGCCGAACACCTGCACCGGCCCCTGTTCGCTGGTGAGGCTCAGCAGCACCGGCTCGGTGCCATCAGGGCGGGTGGGCAGCACCAGCCCCCAGAGCTGGTCGCCCAGCTGGGGGAAGGTCTGCAGCGGCAGCTCCAGCACCGGGCTGCGGCCCAGCTGCAGGCTGATCGTCGCCAGGGACCAGTCGGCCTGGTAGAGCGTCATGCCCCGGTAGCGCAGGGGGTGGTTGACGCTGATGGCGGCTTCGGTGGTGGTGGCCGCATCGCCGGGGGTGATCAGCCGCAGGTTGGAGGAGAACTGCTCCGGCCGGCCGGCCGGATCCCGCTGGATGCGGAAGTCGTCGAGGGCCAGGGTCACCTGGGTGCTGCCGCGGCTGTCGAGCAGCTCCAGCTCCCGACCCGGGGCCAGGAAGCGCTCCAGCCGCTGGCCCCCCAGGGCGCCCCAGGCCGCCCCCACCATCAGCACCACCATGCCGGCATGGACCAGCAGGGGACCCACCCGGCCGAGCACCCCCCGGCGGGCCGCCAGGCGGTCGTCCTGGCGATGGATCTGCCAGCCCGAACCGCGCAGTTCGGCCTCCAGCCGCTCAAGGCCGGCGACGGGCTCGGCGGTGACGAGGGTTTCGGCCACGCTCAGCTTGCTGAGCTGCCGGGGGCTGCGGTAGTCGATCCAGCGCAGGGAGGCCTGCAGGGCGGGCCACTGGCGGCGCCAGCTGCACAGGATCAGCGACAGGCCCAGCCAGGCGAGCAGGGCCAGGAACCAGCCACTGGAATAGACGTGATCGAGCTGCAGGCGCAGCACCCCGTCGCCGTCGAGCACCCCCAGCCAGGGGGTGGGGTCGTAGAGCTGGTGGTAGAAGCCGGCCTCCTCCTTCTGGGGAACGGCCGTGCCGATGCCGCTGGCGATGGCGATGACCAGCAGCAGGCCGATCGCCAGGCGCAGGTCGGAGATCCAGGCGGCCAGGCGCTGCAGGGGGCGCCAGGGCGAGGCTGCCGTGCCGCTCATGGCAGCACCGACAGCAGGGTGAGGCCGCCGCTGGCGAGCAGCACCACGCCGCTGATCGGCGGCACCCACTGGCCGAGGCGGCGCAGCTGAAGCAGCCCGGGCAGGGAGGCGGCCACCGTGCCGGCCAGCAGCAGGGGCATCACCTGGCCGGCACCGAAGCAGGCGAGCAGCACCAGGCCCACCAGGGGCTGGCCGGTCTGGGCCATCCAGGCCAGCAGCACGGCCAGCACCGGGGTGGTGCAGGGGGTGGCCGCCAGGCCGAAGGCCAGGCCGGCCGCCAACGGGGCCAGCGGTGCCGGCACCCGCCGCCGCCAGCGCTCGGGGTCGGGCCCGGCCGGCAACGGCAGCCGCAGCAGGCCCAGCAGGTTGAGGCCCATGACCACGGCCACGACGGCCACCAGCAGCGGCAGCTGGCCGGGGATGCGGCCGTAGAGGCGGCCCATCAGGCCGCTGGCCAGGCCGAGCAGCACCAGCGCCGCCACGATCCCGGCCGCGAAGCTGACGCTGCGCTGCCAGGGGGCACGCCCCTGGCCCTCAGCGCCGAAGCCGGCCAGGTAGGCCAGGGTGACGGGCAGCAGCGAGAGGGAGCAGGGACCGAGGCTGGTGAGCAGGCCGCCGCTGAACACCACCGCCAGGGTGAGGGGGCCGGGGTGGGCCAGGGAGCCCTGGAGCAGCAGTTCGCTGCTGCGGGCCCAGTCGGCGAAGGGCAGCCCGGGGCTGAGCATGGCCGATCGAGGTTGGCAGCAGGGCTCAGCCTATCGGGGCAGGTCGGGGGGCCCGACGCCGGGGCCGGACCGGCTCGAGTCCGGAGGACTCCAGCGAGCAGCGCAGCAGCAGGCCCGCCAGGAACAGGCTGCTGAGCAGGGAGTTGCCGCCGTAGCTGATCATCGGCAGGGGCAGGCCGGTGGTGGGCATCGAGCCGCTGGCCACAGCGATGTTGAGGATCGACTGGCCCACCAGCAGGGTGGTGCAGCCGATGGCCACCAGGCGGTGCTGGTTGCTGCGGCAGGCCAGGGCCACCCGCAGGCCCACGAAGCCGAAGATCATCAGGAACAGCAGCAGCATCACCGAGCCGACGTACCCGAACTCCTCGGCGAAGACGGCAAAGATGAAGTCGGTGGTCTGGATGGGCAGATACTGGAGCTTCTGGGTGGAGAGACCGAAGCCCGAGCCGAGCACGCCCCCCGAACCGATGGCCAGCAGGCTCTGCACCAGCTGGTAGCCGTCCCCCTGGGCGACGCGCCAGGGGTTGAGGAAGGAGGTGACCCGGTCGAGCTGGTAGGGGTTGATCATGATGCTGATGCTGCCCAGCGCGATCCCGCCGCCCGCGGCCCCCAGCAGCAGTGTCAGGGGCAGGCCGCCGGCCAGGGCCATCAGCCACAGCAGCAGGCCCAGCAGGGCGGCGGTGCTGAGGTTGGGCTGCTTGAGGATCAGCAGGATCACCACCCCGAAGATGCCGATCCAGAGGAGTTTCTGGTCGAGGGCGATGCGGCGCCAGTGGGAGAAGATCACCGCTCCCTGCAGCACGATGAAGGGCTTGATCAGCTCCGAGGGCTGCAGCTGCACCGGGCCGACCACCAGCCAGCGGCTGGCCCCGTTGACGGTGGTGCCCACCACCAGGGTGGCGGCCACCATCAGGGCCCCCACCAGCAGGGCCGGCGCCGCCAGGTGCAGCCAGCGCCGCATCGTCGTGCGCATGGCCAGCCAGAGCAGCCCCCAGCTGGCCACCAGCCAGATGGCCTGGCGCTTGAGGTAGTAGGCCCCGTCCCCCATCTCCCGCTCGGCCACCCACCAGCTGGCGGAGGTGAGCACCAGCAGACCCACCAGGCTCCAGAGGGCCACCAGGCCCAGCAGCAGGCGGGCTTCCGCCGGCCACTGCTGCCAGGGCAGCGGCAGCAAGCCGGCGCCGGGACGGCCGTGGAGCAGGCGGGGGGCAGGGGTGGACAAGGCCGCGGGAGGGTTCCGGGAATGGCCCATTCAGCCGTGCCCGAGGTGGGTTTGTCGAGCCGCAGTGAACATTTCGGCGCCTGTGACGTTGCTGCCGCTCGAGGGCAACAAAAAAGCCCGGCCAAAGGCCGGGCGGATGGGGGGGAGCGCGCTGGGCGTCCTCAGTTGCCGCAGTTCTGCTGACGACGGCCGGTGGCCAGTTCCACCTTCAGGATCCTGCCGCCCTGCTTCATGATCCGCTGCTGCTCGGCGAACCAGCTGTGGTAGGGCACCCACTTGGTGAAGTAGGTGTTCTGCAGTTCCCTCTGGCTGCGCACCTTCTCGGGGCAGGGGATGCAGGCCGTGATCTTGAACAGGCGCATGGGGTGATCCTCGGAAAACGTGCCGTGGTGAGGGCGTTGCTGGGGATCAGTTGCCCAGGCCGGAGCTGATGTAGTCGAAGTAGACGCCCATCTCACGACCGGCATCGGGACCGACGAGGGAGGCGGTGGCTTCCTTCATGGCCTGGATCGACTGCACCGTGGCGCCGATGGGCACACCCAGGGAGTTGTAGGTCTCCTTGAGGCCGTTCAGCACACGCTCGTCGAGGATCGACGTGTCACCGGCCAGCATGGCGTAGGTGGCATAGCGCAGGTAGTAGTCGAGGTCGCGGATGCAGGCCGCGTAACGACGGGTGGTGTACATGTTGCCGCCCGGACGGGTGATGTCCGAGTACAGCAGGGCCTTGGCGACGGCTTCCTTGATGATGGCCGAAGCGTTGGCGCTGATCGTGGCGGCGGCACGCACCCGCAGCTCACCGCTGGCGAAGTACTGCTCAAGGCGGCCCATGGAGCTGCCGTCGAGATAGAGCCCCTGGACGTCGGCCTGGTTGATGACGTTGGTGATGGCGTCTTGCATGGATCCTGGGTTTGATGGCTTTGGACGATAGGGAGGTGAAACCTCAGGAGAGGGCGCCGACCACGTAGTCGAAGTAGAAGCCGGCCTCTTCGGCATCGGAGCCGGTGAGAAGGCCCGTGGCTGCGGTCTTCATCTCGCGCACGGCTTCCGCCATGGCTTCGAGGGGGGTGCCGAGGGCGCGATACATCTCGCGGGCCCCGATGACGCCGATCTCTTCGATCGGGGTCACATCCCCGGCGACCACGCCGTAGGTGACCAGGCGGAGGTAGTAGTCCATGTCGCGCAGGCAGGAAGCCGTCATCTCTTCCCCGTAGGCGTTGCCGCCGGGGGAGACGAGATCGGGGCGCTTCTGGAAAAGCTGGCCTCCGGCCTGCTTCACGATGCGCTCCCGGCTTTCAGCCAGGACCTGGGCGACGCGCAGACGACGCTGACCTCCTGCCACGAACGACTTGATCTGGTCAAGTTCGCCAGGGCTGAGGTAGCGGGCTTCGGCGTCCGCGTTGATGATCGAGTTGGAGACGATGCTCATGCAGTTCTGCCTCGAAACAAGCGGTCACCGTGAAGGAGACCGGTATCCGGTGGGTAAGGGTGATCGGCTTGGCCGACCGTCGCATCATTCTGTGGCAAGGGCCGTCGCTCCGATGGGGGCCGGTAACAGTTCTTCACGGCGGATCGGCCCGCGAGATCCCTTGGCTTGCAACGGCTTTGGCGGGAGTTGTTATCACCGTCCAGGCGCAGCAATTGTTCATCTTTTCAGCTTGCCGTCCACGGCGCCGCAGGTGCATCGACAGCCCAATCTCTTCGTCTCGTTGTAGAGACTGACCAAAAGAAACCCCCCGGGTCAGACCCGGGGGATCATCGGATGCGCGGTTGGGCATCCCTCAGGGGGGAGCGCCCAGTATGGCTCGGGGGCTGATCAGATCGCGCCCTTCAGCGAGGGTGTGAGCCCGGCGTTGCCGCCATAAAGGGAGGCGGTGCGGTTCACGGTCGTCAGGGGAACGCCATCCTCGGTGCCAAGGCCGCGCAGATAGGGCACGGTGTCCTGGCCGAAGGCCGTGGCGTACTCCCGGGCGTTGAGCAGCTCGGCGACGGCGGCCTGCTGTCCGGCGGTGGCGCGGGTGGCCAGGAACCGGCTCACTTCCGCCGGCATGGCGGCGCGGCCGAGCAGGGCCAGGTAGGCGGCCGAGGCGGCCCTAAGGGGGGCCATCCGCTGCAGTCGCTGCTGGAAGAGATCGCTGCCGGCGATCTGGGCCACGAACTCGGCCACCGAGAGCTGGCCGTCGCGCAGCTGGGATTCGGGATCCACCTGGCGCTCGGCCGCAAAGGGCACGCGGTTGAGGAGCTGGCGGTAGACCGCCTGCACCACCTCCTGCACCTGGGTCTCGCTGGGATCGCGGAGCAGCTGCACGGGCCTGGACAGGCTCTGACGGCGACGGAAGCCCTGGGGGGCGCCCGGTCGCAGGGCCTTGGCCATGGCGCCGTCGGGGGCTGTAGCGACACCACTCAGGAGGTTGGTGCCCACCAAGGCCTTCCAGCCACCGGCGATGCCGATGGTGGCGGGGGACATGTAGCCATTGCCGCCGCCGGCGCTGGAGACGCCACTGCGCCAGACGGGGGCGGCGCCACCGCCGGGCTGCCAGGGGGACTGGCTCCAGCTGCGGGTGGGCGCCGGGGGCTGCCTGAGGGTGCCGGGACCGCTCGGTGCACCCGTGGAGGCCGTGTAACTCTGGCCGCCGGCCACCTCCGCCTTCCACTGGCCGCGCACCTTGGGCCGGGCCGGCAGGTTGCGGGGGACCAGATCGCCGACGGTGCGGATCTCCTGTGCCACCGGCACGTTGGGCCGCTGCAGGGGCGTGATGTCGGCGACCGTCTCGAGGGTGCGCACCAAGCCGGGCACGCGGCGGGCGTTGCGATCGGCCGGGGTGATGAAGCGTTCGTAGGGGACGGTGTCCTCGCCGAAGCAGTCGTTGTACTCGCGGCCTTCGATCATGGCGTCGACGACGCCGTAGAAGCCCTTGCGGGCGGCGGTGTCGAAGTAGGCGTTGATCTCCCAGCGGCCGAAGGTGGGCCGGCCGAGGATGCGGCGGTGCATCACCTCAATGGCCTTGGTGATGTACAGGCCGCTCCAGTAACGGCGCCGGAAGGCGTTGGAGCGGGCCACCTGGCGCACGAACTCCCGCAGGCTGATGTCGCCGTTCTCGAGCTTGATCTCCTCCACCTTGTTGCGCTCACCGGCGTAGCCGGCGGTGCCCAGCACCTGCACGTAGACCGCGTTGATGACGGCCTGGGTGCTGGATTCGGTGCCGCGGATGCTGGGCTGGCCGCCCCGGCGGGGGGTGGAGCTGCCGCCGGTGGCGATCTGGCGCAGGCGCACCACCTTCGGCCCCACCCGGCGCGGGGTGGCCTTGCGGAACTGGGCACTGTCCATGGGCCCGGGCTGGGCCATGCCGTTGCCGATCAGGATCCGGCGGGTGTCGTAGCTGAAGGGGGCCGGGCGGGTGGCCACCGAGGCCGTGCTGGACGGGAAGATCGCCCCGTAGGTGAGGGCCAGGGGATCGTTGCCGCCGCCGTAGGGATGCTGGTCGGCGAGGGGCTGGCGGTAGGAGGCGTAGAGGGTGATGTACTGGGGCGCCCCCTCAAACGGCGCGCTGAAGCGGAAGAGGTTGCGGTTGGAGCCCCAGCCGGCGCTCTCCTGGGCCTCTTCGCCGATGTCGCGGAGGTAGGGGACCGTTTCCTCACCGAAGACCCGGGCGTACTCCATGCCGTTGACCAGGGCATCGACGAGGCCGGCCAGGCCCTTGGCACTGACGATGGCGAAGTACTGGCGGAACTCCTCGATCGAGCTCACGCCGCGGCCCAGGAAGTGGCGGAAGGCGAGCTCCACCACCCGGCTGTTGGAGAAGCGGCCGTAGAACTGGCGGCGGTAGACCTTGCTGCGGCCCAGGGCGCGGATGAACTCCCGCATCGAGAGCTGGCCCTGGCGCACCTGGGTGGCCTCCACCGGGCACACCACCTGGGAGTAGCCCTTGACGATGTCCCGCTCGAACACCTGGCGGTAGGCGGCACGGATGACCTCGGCCTTCTCGGCACCGGAGAGGCCCGGCTTCATCACGAAGCGCTGGGCGCCTTCGGCGGCGAGGGCATAGATCGCCGGCAGTTGCAGGCCCTGGTTGACCGGGCTACCGAGGCGCGCCCGGGTGGAGGGGGTGGGGATCTCGAGCTCCTTGAGGAGCACGTTGAAGCAGTCGATCACCAGCTGGCGGGAGTCCGGCTCCCCCTTGAACAGACCGGCGGCCGCAGCGCGCATCTCCTGCAGGGCCACGTTGGTGGCGGCCAGGGAGCAGGCCTTCTCGAGCACGTCGCGCAGGCCGCGGGTGTTCACCGCCAGGATGCTGGGATCGCCGGCGATCACGGCATAGCCCACGTAGCGCAGGAACCAGGCCAGGTCCCGCAGCGACTTGCGCATGCGGGCATTGCCGTAGATCGCCACCGAGATGGGGTTGAAGCCGCTGGGCAGCACCACCCGCACGTCGGCGTCGGCCTGGACACCTTCGAGAATGCGGCCGAGCAGACCACTGCCTCCGGAGCCCTGGGCGAAGGTGCGCACCGAACGCTGGAACGCGGCCTGGTCGGCGGCGAGGGCGACCCCATCGCCAGCACCGGCGCTGGGGGTGCTGAGGGGAGCGTCGAGATAGGAGAGGGGCGTGCCGCCGGTGAAGATCCGGTTGGCGGCCTTGGCCACGATCGCGTCGGCGTTGGCGGAGATCCGTCGGGCGGCTTCGACGCGGATCTGGCCGCTGCGGAAGAAGGTGGTCAGGGCGTCCAGTTCGCCGCCGTCGGGGAAACGGTCCTGCTGCTCCGCCTTCCGGACGCTGGAGAGCGGCAGGGTGTCGTAGCGCTGGGGGGCGACCCTGGTGCTGCCGCTGCTGGCGGTCACGGTCATGAACGAGAGCGAGCCGGGCTGGGTCACGTTACGGCTGGCCCCCTGGCCCCCCGGGGCGGCATGAACAAATGTTTGCAGCCTTCCGAGGCGCTCACGCTGAACGGCGGCCGGCGCCGTGGAATGCTGCCGGAACCCGCACCCAGGCATTGATGGATCACCCCCCGGAGGCCCCGCTGGATGCCGCCACGCCGGTGGTCAGCGCCTTCTACGACCGCTTCCCCTACCCGGGGGACCCGCTTCAGGACGGCCCGCCGCCGGGATACAACTGGCGCTGGTGCGTGGACAGCGTGGTGGCGGCCGTGGACGGGGCCCTGCCGCCGGCGCCGCGGCCCTGGCGGATCCTCGACGCCGGCTGCGGCACAGGGGTGAGCACCGACTACCTCTGCCATCTCAACCCGGGGGCCTCCGTGCTGGCGGTGGACATCAGCGCCGGTGCCCTGGCGGTGGCCCGCGAGCGCACCGCCCGATCCGGGGCCGCCGCCCGGGTGGCGGAGCTGCGCATCGAGCAGCGCAGCCTGCTCGACCTGGCGGGGGAGAGACCCTTCGACTACATCAACTCGGTGGGGGTGCTCCATCACCTCGACCGGCCCGAAGAGGGACTGCGGGCCCTGGTGCCCCTGCTCCGGCCGGGGGGGCTGCTGCACCTCTTTCTCTATGCCGACGGCGGCCGCTGGGAGATCCACCGCACCCAGCGGGCCCTGGCCCTGATGGGGGTGGGCACCGGACCGGCGGGTCTGCGGCTGGGCCGGGAGCTGTTCGCCACCCTGCCCGAGGCCAACCGCCTGCGGCGGCACCACGAGCAGCGCTGGGCCCTCGACACCGCCGCTGATGCCAACTTTGCCGACATGTACCTCCACCCCCAGGAGACCAGCTACGACCTGGAGCGCCTGTTCCGCTTCGTCGACCAGCCCGGCATCCACTTCGCCGGCTTCTCCAATCCCGAGGTGTGGGACCCGGCCCGGCTGCTGCAGGGGGAACTGCTGGAGCGGGCCAGGGCGCTGCCGGCGCGGCAGCAGCGGGCCCTGGTGGAGAGCCTCGACCCCGACATCAGCCACTTCGAGTTCTTCCTGCGGCGCCAGGACGGCGACGGGATGCCGGACGCGGCGCCGGAGGCGTTGAGCGATGAAGCCCTGCTGGCGGCCGGCGGCGAGCGCAACCGCTGCCTGTGGGGCTGGCCCTCGACGGCGCTGCTGGGTCCCGACCTGCGTCCCCTGACCATCTCGGAGCAGGAGCTGGCCCTGATGGAGGCCCTGGAGGCGGCCCCCGCCGGCACGCCGATCGGGGCGCTTCCCCTGGCCCAGGGCTCCGCCGAGCGGCTGGCGGCGGCGCGGCGGCTCCTGGAGGAGCGGGTGCTTCTGTTGCTTAGAGCCTGAACGGGCCGAGTGATAAAGTCCGCACGCCAAGACGGAGCCTCGTCGGTTGCAGGCTGCCCTGACCCCCTCCCCGGATGCCGTCCCCCCCGTGGAGACGTCGACCGAAGAGGTCGCAGTTCATCCGACCATCGAGCCTCCCCCCCAGCCTGAACTCGCTGCCGCTTCGGCGACGGTGAACAACGGCATGGACGGTTACCTGCGGCTGCAGCGCCGGTTGCTCCTTTCCACGGTCTGTGCCACCGCCCTGGCGGTGCCCCTCACGGCCCTGTGGTTCGACCTCCCCACCGCTTTCAGCCTGCTGGTGGGAGCCCTGGCAGGACTCCTGTACCTCCGCCTCCTGGCCCGCAGCGTCACCCGCTTCGGCGTCGAAACCAAGGGGGTGGGCAAGGCCCAGCTGCTGGTGCCCGTGGTGCTGGTGGTCGCGGCCGCCCGGCTCCCCGTCCTTGAGATCCTGCCCGCCGTACTGGGCTTTCTCCTCTACAAGCCCGCTCTGATCGTTCAGGCCGTCCTCGACACCTGATACAAGTTCAGCCGCTCCGGCGGCCCTCTTCAGCCGCCTAGCGGCACCCGACGTTCCGCCAGGTCCTACCCCCGATGGCTCCGTTGCCCCACGCCCTTCCCTTCGCCGCCCTCGAGGTCGGCCAGCACCTCTACTGGCAGCTCGGCAATTACAAGATCCACGGCCAGGTCTTCCTGAGTTCCTGGGTCGTGATCGGCGCCCTGCTCGCCGTGGTGGTGGTGGGTACGCGCCGCCTGGAGCGTGACCCTCGGGGCGTGCAGAACCTGCTGGAGTTCCTCTGGGATTACCTGCGCGACATCGCCCGCGAATACATCGGTGAGAAGGCCTACCGCGACTGGCTTCCCTTCATCGGCACCCTGTTCCTGTTCATCTTCGTGAGCAACTGGGGCGGGGCCCTGATCCCCTGGAAGCTGGTGCACCTGCCCAACGGTGAACTGGGCGCCCCCACCGCCGACATCAACACCACCATCGCCCTGGCGCTGCTGGTGTCGCTGGCCTACTTCTATGCGGGCCTGAGCCGCAAGGGTTTCCGGTACTTCGAGTACTACGTGGAACCCACGCCGATCATGCTCCCGTTCAAGATCGTCGAGGACTTCACCAAGCCGCTCTCGCTCTCCTTCCGTCTGTTCGGCAACATCCTTGCCGACGAACTGGTGGTGGCGGTGCTGGCCTTCCTGGTGCCCCTGGTGGTGCCCCTGCCGGTGATGTTCCTCGGCCTGTTCACCAGCGCCATCCAGGCCCTGATCTTCGCCACCCTGGCGGCCTACTACATCGGTGAGGCCGTCCACGAGGAGCACCACTAGGTCGGCCCCTCGGCCGGGCCGTTCCCCCGGTCTGGCAAACTCTCTGCGCGCAGGTCCGGCTCGATCCGGGCCCGCCTTCCCAGGTGTCCCCGGCGCAGGGTTCTCGACAAGGTTCCTTCCGCGCTTCCCCGGCGCCCCACATTTCTAACCCCACCATGGATTCCCTTACTTCCGCTGCGTCCGTCGTGGCTGCTGGTCTTGCCGTCGGTCTCGGCTCCATCGGTCCTGGCATCGGCCAGGGCACCGCTTCCGGCGGCGCCGTCGAAGGCATCGCCCGTCAGCCCGAAGCCGAAGGCAAGATCCGCGGCACCCTGCTGCTGTCCCTGGCCTTCATGGAATCGCTGACCATCTACGGCCTGGTGGTCGCCCTGGTGCTCCTGTTCGCCAACCCCTTCTCCTGATCGGAGGCCATCGCGGGGATGACAGGGCCGCCCGTCCGTCGCGGCCCTTCTCCACCCCCGGCTCCATCCACGCCTCCACCACCGCCCGCCTTATTGCCCCATGACCAGCTGGCTTCTGCTTGCCGAGGCAGGTGCGACCGCAGGGTCGCCCGAGGGAGGTCTGTTCGACCTCGACGCCACCCTGCCGCTCATGGCGCTGCAGGTGGTGATCCTCACCTTCATTCTCAACAGCCTGTTCTTCCGACCCGTCGGCAAGGCCGTCGAGGACCGTGAGGGCTACATCACCACAAGCCGGACCCAGGCCAAGGAGAAGCTGGCCCAGGCCGAGCGCCTCGAGGCCGATCTCAAGGAGCAGCTGAAGGGGGCCCGGCTCGAGGCCCAGAAGGTGATTCTGGAGGCCGAGCAGGATTCCGACCGTCTCTACCGTGAGGCCCTGGCGGTGGCCCAGGCGGACGCCATCGCGAGCCGCGAAAGTGCCCGCAGCAAGATCGATGCTCAGCGCGCCGAAGCCCTGAGCGCTCTCGAGGCCGATGCCGACAGGCTCGCCGACCTCATCGTCGACCGTCTCCTGACCGCCTCATGACCACCTCCACCCTCCCGTCGCTGATGGCGTCGCTCTTCGCGAGCCATGGCAGCTTCGGCCTCAACTTCGACATCTTCGAGACCAACATCATCAATCTGGCGATCGTCATCGCCGGTCTGACGTGGTTCCTGAGGGGATTCCTCGGGGGCATCCTGGAGCGCCGCCGCGAGCGGATCCTGGGGGAACTCAAGGACGCTGAGGAGCGCCTGAACGCCGCCACCGCCTCCCTCGCCGAGGCCCAGAAGAGCCTGGGTGAAGCCCGCACCCGCGCCGAGAAGATCCGCGCCGACGGCAAGGCCCGCGCCGAGGCCATCCGCTTCGAGAGCGAGAAGCGCACCGTCGAGGAGATGGCACGCCTGAAGCAGGACTCCCAGTCCGACCTGGATTCGGAGGTTTCCCGCGTCAGCCGGCTGCTGCAGCGCGAGGCCGCCGAGATGGCCATCGCCAAGGCCCTGGTCAGCCTGCCCGGCCGCCTTGACGCCAGTACCCAGGCCCAGCTGATCGATCAGTCCATTCAATCGATGGGGAACGCCTGATGCCTCTGCTCAACACCATCACCACCCCCTACGCCGACGCCTTCCTGCAGGTGTGCGACGCCAACGGCGACACCGAGGCGGTGATCGATCAGGCCCGGGCGATCCTGGCCCTCTGGCACGACTCCAGCGACCTGCGTGAGGCGATGGCTTCCCCAGTTCTTGAGGTCGAAGGCAAGAAGGCAGCTCTCGAGCAACTCTTCGGCAAGGACATCTCCTCCTCCTTCCTCAACCTGCTCAAGCTGCTGGCCGACCGCCAGCGCATCGGCTTCCTCGATGCCGTTCTGGAACGGCTCCTGGATCTCTACCGCGAGCAGAACCAGATCGCCCTGGCCACCGTGACCTCGGCGAGTCCCCTGAGCGACGAGCAGCAGGCGCTGCTTGCCGAGAAGGCCAAGGCCGTGGCCGGCACCGACAAGGTGGAGATCAGCCTCGCGGTGGATCCTGCCCTGATCGGTGGGTTCGTCCTCAGTGTCGGTTCCCGGGTGATCGACGCCAGCCTCGCCGGTCAGGTGCGGCGCCTCGGCCTGACGCTCGCCAACGTGAGCTGACGCCTACCCCCCCTCCCCTTCTCTCCTCACTTCATCGCCTCCCCTCCGGGGACTCCCATCCATGGTTTCCATCCGCCCCGACGAGATCAGCGCCATCCTCAAGAAACAGATCGCCGACTACGACAAGTCGGTCTCTGTCAGCAACGTCGGTACCGTCCTGCAGATCGGTGATGGCATCGCCCGGGTCTACGGCCTGGAGCAGGTGATGGCCGGCGAGCTGGTGCTGTTCGAAGACGGCACCGAGGGCCTGGCGCTGAACCTGGAGGACGACAACGTCGGCGTCGTGCTGATGGGCGAGGGCCTGGGTATCCAGGAGGGCAGCACCGTCAAGGCCACCGGGCGCATCGCCGCCGTGCCGGTGGGCGACGCCATGCTGGGCCGGGTGGTGAACGCCCTGGGTCAGCCGATCGACGGCAAGGGTGAGATCGCCACCACCGAGACCCGCCTGATCGAGTCGATGGCGCCCGGCATCATCCAGCGCAAGTCGGTGCATGAGCCCATGCAGACCGGCATCACGGCCATCGACGCCATGATTCCCATCGGCCGGGGCCAGCGCGAGCTGATCATCGGCGACCGCCAGACCGGCAAGACCGCCATCTGCATCGACACGATCCTCAACCAGAAGGGTGAGGACGTCGTCTGCGTCTACGTGGCCATCGGCCAGAAGAACGCCTCGGTGGCCAACGTGGTGGAAGTGCTCCGCGAGCGCGGCGCCCTCGACTACACCGTGGTGGTGGCGGCCAGCGCCTCGGAAGCGGCGGCCCTCCAGTACCTGGCCCCCTACACCGGCGCGGCCATCGCCGAGTCCTTCATGTACAAGGGCAAAGCCACCCTGGTGGTGTACGACGACCTCACCAAGCAGGCCCAGGCCTACCGCCAGATGTCGCTGCTGCTGCGCCGTCCCCCCGGCCGTGAGGCCTACCCCGGCGACGTCTTCTACTGCCACAGCCGCCTGCTGGAGCGGGCCGCCAAGCTTTCCGACGCCATGGGCAAGGGCAGCATGACCGCCCTGCCGATCATCGAGACCCAGGCCGGCGACGTTTCGGCCTACATCCCCACCAACGTGATCTCGATCACCGACGGCCAGGTCTTCCTCAGCTCCGACCTGTTCAACTCCGGCCTGCGGCCCGCCATCAACGTGGGCATCTCCGTGAGCCGGGTGGGCGGCGCTGCCCAGACCAAGGCCATCAAGAAGATCGCCGGCACCCTGAAGCTGGAGCTGGCCCAGTTCGACGAACTGGCCGCCTTCTCCCAGTTCGCCTCCGATCTCGATGCCGCCACCCAGGCCCAGCTGGCCCGGGGCAAGCGTCTGCGTGAACTGCTCAAGCAGCCCCAGTTCAGCCCCCTGATCCTGGCTGAGCAGGTGGCGGTGGTCTACGCGGGTGTCAAGGGGCTGATCGACGATGTGCCCGTGGAGCTGGTGCCCCAGTTCGCCCGCGAGCTGCGCGAGTACCTCAAGAGCAACAAGCCCGAGTACATCAACAAGGTTCAGACCGAGAAGGTGCTGAGCGACGAATCCGAAGCCATGCTCAAGGAGGCGATCACCGAGGTCGCCTCCTCGATGCTGGCCGCCGCCTGAGGAGTCCCCCATGGCCAATCTCAAGGCAATCCGTGACAGGATCAGTTCGGTCAAGAACACCCGCAAGATCACCGAAGCCATGCGGCTGGTGGCCGCCGCCAAGGTGCGTCGCGCCCAGGAGCAGGTGCTGCGCACCCGCCCCTTCGCCGATCGCCTGGCCCGGGTGCTTCAGAACCTCGAGTCGCGCATGGGCTTCGAGGGGGCCGATTCCCCTCTGCTGGGAGAGCGCCGTCCGGTGAGCACCATCACCCTGCTGGTGGTCACCGGCGACCGGGGTCTCTGCGGCGGCTACAACGCCAACGTGATCCGCAGGGCCGAACAACGCTTCGCCGAGCTCAAGGGACAGGGCTTCACGGTGGACATGGTGCTGATGGGCCGCAAGGCCATCACCTACTTCACCAACCGCTCCTACCCGATCCGGGCCACCTTCACCGGCCTGGAGCAGGTGCCCACCTCCCAGGAGGCGGGCGAGATCGCCAACGAAGTGCTCGCCGAGTTCCTCTCCGCCAGCACCGACCGCGTGGAGATCGTCTTCACCCGCTTCATCAACCTGGTGAGCTCCCAGCCGGTGGTCCAGACCCTGCTGCCCCTCGATCCCCAGGGCATCGCCAGCTCCGACGATGAGATCTTCCGTCTCATCACCCGTGACGGCCGCCTCGGGGTGGAGATCGGCAAGGTGGAGAACGCCGAGCCGGCCCTGCAGCCGGACTTCGTGTTCGAGCAGAGCCCGGAGCAGCTGCTCAATGCCCTGCTGCCCCTCTACCTGGCCAACCAGCTGCTGCGCTCCCTCCAGGAAGCGGCCGCCAGCGAACTGGCCAGCCGGATGACGGCCATGAACAACGCCAGCGACAACGCCAAGGCGCTCGCCAAGACCCTCACCCTCGACTACAACAAGGCCCGGCAGGCGGCCATCACCCAGGAAATCCTGGAAGTGGTGGGTGGCGCGGCGGCCATGGGCTGACGTTCAGCCGTACCAACAACCCCGGATCTCCCTCTGGCGGCCATGCGCGTTTCACGCGCAACGCCGCCTACGGGAAGTCCGGGGTTTTCGGTCTCTGGGGGAGGTTGGCTTGGGATCAGTCGGGGTTGGGGCCGCTGGCGCCGGCGTGGGCCTGGAGCGCCAAGGCGAGGTGCGCCTGGAGGGCGCCGAGGGCGATCAGCTGGCGTGGGGAGCGGCCTTCGGTGGTGGCGGGGCCGCCGTTGCCGAGGGCTGCCAGGAGGCGCTGGCCGCTGCGGCTCCATTCGGCCAGCAGCCGCTCAAAAGCCTCACGTTCAGCGGTGGCTGCCGTGGGGAGCTCTCCCTGCTGCTCCGCTTCCACGGGGGCCTTACCCAGCATGGCCGCGAGCTGGCGGAAGCTCACCGAGGCGGGGACCAGGGAGTCGGTGTTGTTGTTCCGCTTCTCCATGGGAACGTTGAAGAGAATGGATCAACGTTATGGAGGAGATGGCGCTGCGAAAAGGGCGGCCGATGGGTGGAAGTCCGACCATCGGAAGCCCTCTGGAGGCCTGGCTCCCGGCGATTCCGACAGGGCCGTTCAGGGGGCCATCGTCTGTTCATTCACCGCCCATCCGGCGTCGATGCCCCCGGGAAGCATCTGGCCAAGATCCTCTCCCACCTCGCGGTCGATCAGACGGTTGAGCTTTTCGTTCATGGCCATCACGAGATCGCGATGCTTCTTCCCGGTTGAGGCAAGGTTCTTCATTTCATGGGGATCGGCCTGCACATCAAACAACTCCAGATCGTTGAACTGCTCAAGTTGTTCATAGGTACGGGGTCTGTTGTGCTGCTTCGGGGAGAAGTAGCGAGAAAAGACATGGCGCCCGTCATACACCGATCGAACGGCTCCCCGTTTCATCAGGTTGGGGACGATACCCACCTGCTTGAGCTGATCCGGCTTGCCCCCCTTTTGCAGGTGGCCAACGGCTTTGTAAAGGAAATCGCCATCGATGTAGGCGAGCATGTTGTAGTTGAACAGGATTCCTTCCCGCAGGCTGTCGATCGCTGCCCGTTCGGGAGCGGCGAGCAGAGTCGAGAAGTCCTTGCCCGGCAGCCCTCTCACGATCTCCGCTTTTCTGTCGGGCGCGACGCCAGTCAGGCCCACCAAGGTCGGGGCGAGGTCGAGATGGGAGGTGAGGGCCTGGCAGCGGTTGCCACCTGGATAGGCCGGATGGGCAACGATCAGGGGAACATGATTCTGCTCCCGATAGGCGACGGCGCCTTTGGCATGGAGCTGGTGTGCCCCATCCATGTCCCCGTGATCTGAGGTCAGAATCACGATCGTTCGCTCCCTCAGGCCGGCCGCATCCAGTTCGGCCAGCAGCGTGACGATGTTGCGGTCCACATCCTGCAGGCAGTTCAGATAGTAGTTATGCCTGCGCTTCCAGCGCGGGATCTCGTTGGGGATCTCGCCAACCAACGCGTCATGTGATTTCAGGAAGTCGCGATGGGCGGGTGGTCGTCCGGGCACATCCAAGGGCTGGGTGTGACTGGGAGGAAGGGAGAAAGCCCATTGCCTGGCATACAAGGGATCCTTCGGATCGCGGGCCACATGGACGATTCCCCGTTGGGCCTGAACCGTGGTACCAGGGGCATCGGTGTCGTAGAACATCACATCGTGGGGATTCACGAGATTGACAGCGAGAAACCAGGGCTTCCCCTGGGCCGCCAGCTCCCGTCCCTTCCCGCGTAACCAACTGATGCCCATGGCGGTGATCACGCCATCATGGAGATAGCCGCCCTGGGTATGGGCAATGATGTCGCCAACTCCGAAGTAGTCGGAGAACCCATAGGCTTCCATCTCCTCGGTGAAGATCTTGGTGGGTGTCCCCAGCTTGTTGACGGTTTCGAACTCCTTGGTCAGATGCCATTTTCCTTTATAGGCCGTGTAATAGCCTGCCTCCCGCAGCATGTGCCCGACGGTGCGGATATCGGTGGACAGGCTGCTGACCCACGGAAAATTCGTGTTGTCGAACATTCGCGTCTGCTGGATGTGTTGGCCCGTGTAGGCCACCGCCCGCGAAGGCGTGCAGACGCAGGAGTTGATGCGGTGATTGATGAAGCTGGTGCCCTGCTTGATGAGACGTTCATGGCCGGGAAGGCTGAAATCCCCAGGCAGTTCCCAGGGCTGAAAAAAGCGCTCCTGGTCAGTGAGAATGAAGAGGATGTTGTAGCGCTGAGCCCCGGACGCACCAGCAACCTTCGCTGCGCTGGCAGCGCTCGCCACCGATGCTCTGGCACCCGATGTCGATCCGTTGGCCACACCCAGTGCCACGGTGCCAGCTCCAGCCAGATGTAGAAACTTGCGTCTTGAAGTCATTGAATCGGGCAGCTCGAGTTGATGCAAGCTTGCTCGCTCAAGAAGGCCGGATGGGTCCCAGGACATTCAGCTTTATACGCTGCAACAATTCCAGAAAGTCTGCTGACGCCTTTGCCCGTGGCCGGTTGCCCTGGCGCTCACCCCAGGATTCGATGGTGCCCAGGCTTGTGATCTCCAATTCCAGGTATTGGCAGGCTTCATCCGTTCTCCTGCACAGCCGCCAGGACTGCGAGCGACAAGCAAGGTCCATCGTCTTGTGACGTCGCTATCCAGGGAAGTCCGAATCACCGCTGTCTTATCCTTCCCCATCGGCCACGACCATGGGCAGATGGACACTTCCATGGTCACACTGCCGGCCATGGAGACGACCTCGTGGGGACTGGCCAGAACGCCCCCGTCCGCCCCCATGGGAAGCGTAGGGCTGGACTCTTGAGGCTGCCGATGCCGCAGAGCTCCGGATTGTCCTGGGCCATGGTTTCGAGCTCGCTGAGCAGATCCACCCCTGGCAGAAGACAAAGAGAATGGCGGTTCGCAGCCGTCATAAAAGGATCCGTCCAGGGGGCAATCCTCGCAGGTCTAGCCCTTGTCGTTGAACAGCCGCAGGCAGGCCTCCATCACGTCGGGGATCGCCACGATCCGGGGTTCCAGCATCAGTTTGTCGCCATAGAGTCCATTCGGATCGTCGCTGCCGTCCATCCGTTCGTGGTGTTCCTGGATGATGCGGGCACTCGGCCTGGAAGAGGCAACGTCCTTGAAGACGTTGTGGCCAGCCTGGGCATGGTCCCTGATCAGGTCGGATTCATGATCGGTCAGTGTCCTCGGCTTGCAGAGGATTTCCGCCGGCACGTTCAACTTGCCGATGACATGGACGGAGGCGGCCAGTTGCAGTCCCTCCAGCTGCCGCACTGGCTGTCCCAGTTTCTGTCCGATGGCTGAGGCCAGTTTTCTCCACACTGTGCTGGTCGCCTGTGGTGGAGGGATCCCCCCTCCGGGACCGTGAGCAACTGCTTGTACAGCCTCTTGGTCTCCCGGAGAGTTCTGAGCTGCTCTTCTTCGGCGATCGCCCTGGCAGTCAGGCTGCCGAGACGGATGGCGATCGTGTCCAGCAGGAGACGTTCTTCCGCCAGAAAAGGCCCGTTGATGGCGGCGTCACAGCGTTCGATCTAGCCGACGTTCTCGTAGCTGTAGACGTCGGCGTTGGCTCTGATCGCCGATGAGCGAACCGATTGGCATCATCCAGATCACCCGTCTGATACACCTTCGCGCCAAGGGAAATTCTGGCAACGGTGTTGGCGGAATGCAGACAGGCTTCCGGGATGGCCTCAACGACCGTTTGAAGAATGTCGTCGAGTGTTTCTTGATCGTTGCCGATGATCTTCTCCATCTGATGGAGGCAGTGGAGGTCCTTGATCCGCCCCATCAGCGCCAGCTCCTTCGCCATCGTCACGGTGGCCTGGGCCACTGGGCCCATGTCCTTACTTGATGACAGGCTTCATCTGGCCCTCCCTTCGAGAGGAACAGACTTTCACGGAAGCTCCTGCAGCGGTGGTCGGTGCTGTTCTGTCGTCTTCACCGTCCACCGTTGTCGGTAACCCCGCACGCGTTGCGCGCCCCAGCGTCCACCGCTCTGGCGGGCGTCGCGGCACGGCGCTCCTGCCTGGGGATCCCGTGGCCCAGTTCATGGCATGGCAGGAAGAATGCTTCGAGGGAAGGATGCACGGCGTTTCCCACCACGGCGATGCCTTCCCGTTCGAGAAGGCAGGCCTGGGGGTCGCCGTTGGGATCCCGTTTGGGCACGCCCAGGCTTCCGTCTCCTGACACGACGCGATACCAGGGAACGTCCATCTTCGCGTTGTCGTCCAGCTGGCTGAGGATGTAGGCGACGTGTCTGGGCATCACCGCCAGATGTTCTCCGATGGATTGGTAGGTGGTGATTTTCGATTCGGGAATCGTCGTGACGATCCGGAGCACCTGTGCCTTGATGCGGGCGAAAGCCTCGGACTTTGTCATGGGGAACTAGTTCTGATCGCGCACAGAGATGATGACATTACCCTTCTTTCGTCCCGTGTCGACATAACGGTGGGCTTCCACAATCTGATCGATCGGATAGATCCGATCGATCACGGGTCGGAACGCTCCCGTCTCAGCCAGGGCGGCAAGCGTGAGCAGATCGTCGCGTTTCAGGCCAGCGGGACCGGCGATCACCGTGTGGCAGCTCGTCATCGACACCCACAGGCTCCGCAGCATGTCGGGCAACCCGGCCAGCACCAGCAACAGCCGCCCCCCATCCTTCAGGGATCGCCTGCAGCGAGAAAAGGGCGCCGTGCCGACCGTATCGACGATGAGGTCGTACGTTTGGCCGTTGCGGGTGAAGTCGTCCTGGGTGTAGTCGATGACATGGGCCGCCCCCAGGGAGCGCACCAGATCCATGCTGGCTCCGCTGCACACCCCGGTCAACTCGGTCCCGAAGTGGCGGGCCAGCTGCACAACGGCGCTCCCCACCGCGCCGGAGGCCCCATTCACCAGCACCTTGTCCCCGCGCTGAACCTTGCCACGCCGCAGGAAATCCAGGGCCGTCGTTCCGCCGAAGCAGAGGGCGGCGGCCGTCTCATCCGTGAGCGCGGGCGGTGTGGCCACCACCATGCCGTCCTGCGGCAGGACGATGTACTCGGCATGGCAGCCCAGGCGGACGTCGCTGAAGGCGAACACCCGCTCCCCCACCTTGAACCGGGTGACGTCCCTGCCGATCGCCGCGACCACCCCGGCCAGCTCCGAACCGAGGATCGGTTGCCTGGGCTTCCGCAGGCCGAACACCAGCCGCATGATCAGCCCGAACCCCGTGGGAACCGTCTGGCTTCGAATGCGCCAGTCCCCTGATGTGACGGTGGTGGCGTTGATTCGGATCAGGATTTCGTCGTCTTTGGGGGTGGGTATGGGCATCTCGATGATGCGCAGCACTTCGGGTGGCCCGTAGCGCTCAACGACGACGGCTTTCATGGCTGGTGGTCCTTGGGGATTGGGGGGGCGCCGGCGCAGGGCCCGAGGTCGCTGCCGAGAAACGCCGCGTAGGCCTTGGTGAGTCTTTCCTTGCCGCCGGTTTCCACCACAGCGCCGTGGGCCACGATCACCCTGTCGAAGTCCCACTGCAGGACAGCCTGCATGGCCCTCCGCAGCGAAGTCCTGTCGGAGGTGGCCAGGCGCTCGAGAATGGTGGGCTCCAGGCGAGCGTAACCGCCGCCGATCCGGGTGAGCCAGCGGGTGAGCCAGGGGGCGGAGGCATCGAAGTGGAAGGCGCTGTCCGTCAGGACGAGGGTCCTGCTCGGGGTGTGGCAGAAGGCCACCTCATGCAGCGGCGATGGGCCGGTGGGCCCCAGGGTGTGGAGCCCGCTCAGGCTGCACAGCAGCAATCCCGGCCATGGGGATGGCTCTTCCGCGTTGAGCAGACGGTCCAGCTCCAGATGGGGACACTTCTGCCTCAGGAAGGGCGGACCCCAGGAGATGGCCTGGGGAAAGCGCTGCTGGAAGGCCTGGAGATGGAGATGGTGGAAGGCGTTGGGCGCCACGATGTCGGTGACGACACCGATGGCGGCCAGTTCGATTTCGAGCTCAGGTGTTGGCTGGATCGGCGAAAGAATCACCAGCCGGTTGCTGTTCTCCAGGCGGATGACCGTCATCCGGGTGCCGATGCTCAGGCCGAAGTAGGTCTGCGGTTGTTCGGCCACCCAGAGATGATCGGCGAGGCGCCGCAGCATGGGTGTGGCCGATGGCTGGGCCAAACGTAAGGGCCTGGGCCAACGGGTGGTTGGCGTCAGCTGGCCGGGCGACGAATCCGCAGCATCGCGTTGCCGCCGCGCTGGAATTCGTAGGGCACCGGTTCGATCGCCACCGTGCAACCCTCCGCGCGCAGGGCTGCCCCACTCTCCTCCAGATGGGGCGACAATTCACCGCCCAGGGTGAGCAGCGGAAACACCCTCACCTCCTGCGCCACCCGGACCAGCTCCAGCAGCGAGGCCCGATGGAAGGCGGCATCCAGCTGCAGGCTGTACAGAAACAGCAGATGGGAGCAGAGCGCCAGCTCGAAGCTGGCGTCGGCGAAGGGCAGGAAAGGCAGCGTGGCTTCCACATAGCGCCCCTGCGCCACCCCGGCCGGATAGTCGTCCAGGAAGGCCCCCATGGCCTCCAGGCGTCGTCGGCCGAGTTCCTCGGGCGTGGGGATGGCCTCCCAGACGAAGTCGCTGTGGTTCTCCCGGATCTGTTCAATGACCTGGTCGTAGGTGGCGGCGATGCGGGAGCCGATCGCCTCCCGGCTGAAGCGATAGATCGGATCGCAGGAGATCACCGTCGTGCCCCTGCGGCTGGCTTCGGCGTTGAAGCTGGCCGGTCCATCCCCGCAGCCCAGGATCCGGCGCGCCAAGTCGTCCGCCGTGAGGGCGAACATGGCCCCGTACTCATCGAAGGAGCGGCCCCAGGGAACGACCTGATCCAGGGTGAACATGGTGGAGCCGGAGGGGTGAGGTCGCGCCAGGGAATGATGGTCCCGTTCCCTGCCAGCTGCCTCCCCGTTCTTTCCCCGTTCGCCCATGGCCGATGCCGCCGCCCCTGCCGCCCTGGCGATCGAGCCCCTGTTCCCGATGGCCCTGGGCCGGGTGCAGCTGGCGCCCGATCCCCTCGACACCGCCCTGCTGCTGCAGCGGGCCCTGGAGCTGCGGGAGCGGGACCCCAGTGAAGAGGGGGTGGCGTGGACCGGGGATGTGCGCGGCGCCGGGGAGTTGCACCGCAACCCCCTGTTCGCCCCCCTGATCGGCCGGCTGGCGCTCCATGCCTGGGAGTATCTGGCGGCGCTGGGGTTCGATCGCCGGCGCCTGGCCCTGCAGGTGCAGCGCAGTTGGCCGGTGATCAGCGAGGCCGGTGAGCAGGTGGGGCGCCACCACCACCCCAACGCCCACCTCAGCGCCATCTACTACCTCAATGGCGACGGCAGCGGCCGCAGCGGCTGCCTGCGCCTGTTCGCCCCCCGGCAGGTGAACGAGCTGGTGCCGGGGCTGGCGGTGGGCCAGGACGGGCCGATCGGGGCCGATGCCACCCTCAACCGCCCCTGGCACGACGTGGCCCCCCGGGCGGGGCTGCTGCTGCTGTTCCCCTCGTCGGTGGACCATGCGGTGCTGCCCAACGGGGACACCGAGGACACCCGCTTCTCACTCAGCATCGACTTCGTCCTCACGGCCCCGGCGAACGCGCCCGATCCGGGTGAGTACCTTGCCCCCCACCCCGGTCGCTGGCTGGCGATCGGGGAGGATGGGACCGAGCCGGGAGCCTGAGCCGCCCTGCCAACGCCGCCCCTCCCCGATCCCCCCGCCGTGTCTGAGACCACCCCAGCGACCACCCCAGCCACCACGCCGGAGCTTTCCGTCTTCCAGATCAGCGCCAGCCTGGATGGCACCTCCTACAGCTTTCCCTGTCGCAGCGATCAGACGGTGCTGAGCGCCGCTGAGGCGGCCGGGGTGCCCCTGCCCAGCTCCTGCTGCTCGGGCGTCTGCACCACCTGTGCCGCCCTGCTGCGCAGTGGCACGGTGCACCAGCCCGATGCCATGGGCGTGAAGGCCGACCTTCAGGCCAAGGGCTATGCCCTGTTGTGCGTCTCCTATCCCCTTGCCGACCTCGACCTGGTGGCCGGCCAGGAGGACGCCCTCTACGAGGCCCAGTTCGGTCAGTTCCAGAAATGAGCGCCCTGGTGCCCCTGGAGCTGTGGCTGCAGGCCTCCCCCGGTCCGCTGCTGCCCCAGCTGCGGCAGGGTCTGGCGCGGGAGGCCCGCCGCCTGGCCGGTGAGGGCGCCGAGCCCCTGCGCTGGGCGATCACGGCGGTGGATCCCCGCCGCGGCCTGCGGCTCGAGGGGGTCGTGGTGGCGCCGGCGCCGACGGCGGCCCCCGTCCCCGGCCCTTGAGCCCGGCGGTCCCGCCCCTGCCCACCCTGCTGGTGATTCCCACCGGGGTGGGCTGCGCCGTGGGCGGCTTCGCCGGCGACGGCCTGCCGGCGGCCCGGTTGCTGGCGGCGGCCAGCGGCTGCCTGATCACCCACCCCAACGTGATGAACGCCGCCTCCCTGTACTGGAGCGACCGGCGCCTGCACTACGTGGAGGGCTGGAGCCTCGACCGCTTCGCCGCCGGGGACCTGGCCCTCGCTCCGGTGCCCAGCCAGCGGGTGGGCGTGCTGCTGGATGCGGGCATCGAGGCGGAGCTGCTGCTGCGCCACCGCCAGGTGATCGACGCCTGCCGCGCCAGCCTGGGGCTGACGATCGGCCCGGTGCTCAGCAGTGATCGGCCCCTGGAGGTGAGCCTCTCGATCGGGCCCAGCGGCAGCAGCTGGGGCAGCCTGGGCCGCCCCGATGCCCTGCTGCGGGCCGGTGAAGCGCTGCTGGCCGCCGGGGCCACGGCCATCGCCGTGGTGGCCCGCTTCCCTGACGAGCCGGGCAGCGACGCCCTGGCGGCCTACCGCCACGGCACGGGGGTGGATGCCCTGGCCGGGGCGGAGGCGGTGATCAGCCACCTGCTGGTGCGCCACCTGGGGGTGCCCTGTGCCCATGCCCCCGCCCTGGCGCCGCTGCCGCCCGACCCCGGGCTGGATCCGCGGGCGGCGGCCGAGGAGCTGGGCCACACCTTCCTGCCCTGCGTGCTGGTGGGCCTCAGCCGGGCCCCCTCGCTGCGGCCCGAACCGGCCACCGGCAACGGGCTGCTGCACGGCGCCGATGTGGGGGCGGTGGTGGCGCCGGCCGGGGCCCTGGGCGGGGAGACTGTGCTGGCCTGTGCCGAGCGGGGCGTGCCCGTGATCGCCGTGGAAGGCAATCCCTGCCTGCTCCAGGTCAGCGGCGAGGCCCTGGGGCTGCCGGTGATCCCGGCCGCCAGCTATGCCGAGGCGGCCGGGATCGTGCTGGCCTTGCGGGAGGGCCTTGACCCGGCGGCCCTGCGGCGGCCCCTCCCGGAGGCCAGGGGAGCGGGCTGAGGGGACTCAGGGCTCGCCGAGGAAGTCCCGCTTGCCCAGTTCCACGCCGTTGTGGCGCAGGATGTCGTAAGCGGTGGTGACGTGGAAATAGACGTTGGGCAGCACGAAGAACAGCAGGAAGCTCTGGCCGCTGAAGTGGAGCGTCTCGCCGCGGATCGGCAGTTCGATCGGCTTGGTTTCGGTGCCGTCGATCTGCTCGGGGGAGAGGGCCGAGAGGCCGGCGAGGGTCGTCTCGATGCGGCCGATCAGGTCCTCGAAGCTGGCTTCGTTGTCCTCCAGCGACGTGCTCTCCACCCCGGCCAGCCGGGCCAGGCCGCGGCGGGCGATGTCGGTGGCGATCTGCACCTGGCGCACCAGGGGGAACATGTCGGGGTAGAGGCGGGCCTGCAGCAGCACAGCCGGGTCGATCCCTTTGGCTTCGGCGTGGGCGGCCGCCTTGGCCAGGATCGCCGCCAGGTTGCGCAGGCTGCGGGCCAGGGGCGGAACGGCCGCCTCGAACATCGAGAGGGTCATGGCTGGGGCGAAGGCCGGGGGCAGGCGAAGCGGACTGTAGGCCGGTCGAGCGGGTGGCCCAGGAGGGGCGATGAGCAGAAACACTCAGCCGGTTTCCCCCCTAAAGCGGACCGATTGCGAGTTAAGCTCTCTGCGATCGCTGCTCCGGGCGGCGCGTCGTCAAGTCGTTCTTCACACATTCACATGGCTGCCATCGAAAAGGTCCCCAGCGTCGTCTTCAAGACCCGTGTGCGCGATGAGTCCGTGCCCGGCCCCAACCCCTTCCGCTGGCAGGACCTCACCACCGACGACATCTTCAAGGGCAAGAAGGTGGTGGTGTTCTCCCTCCCCGGTGCCTTCACCCCGACCTGCTCCTCCAACCACCTGCCCCGCTACGAGGCCCTGTACGACGAGTTCAAGGCCCTGGGTGTGGACAGCATCGTCTGCGTGTCGGTCAACGACGCCTTCGTGATGTTCCAGTGGGGCAAGCAGGTGGGCGCCGACAAGGTGTTCCTGCTGCCCGACGGCAACGGTGAGTTCAGCCGCAAGATGGGCATGCTCGTCGAGAAGGACAACCTGGGCTTCGGTGCCCGTTCCTGGCGCTACTCAATGCTCGTCAATGACGGCACCATCGAGAAGCTGTTCGCGGAGCCCGGCCTCGAGGACAACTGCCCCACCGATCCCTTCGAGTGCTCCGACGCCGACACGATGCTCGCTTACCTGAAGGGCACCGCCCCCGCCGGCGTCTGCGCCCCCAGCCGCGAGTTCGTCGGCTGAGGCCTCACCTCAGCTGAGCGCCTTACCCCCGTTCCGTCCGCGGATCGGGGGTTTTCTCGTTTCGGGAGAATGTCCCACCGGCGTCGCCTCGCCAGCATGGGCCCATCGGACGACGTCGGGCGACGCGGTGGGTCAGGCGATGAGCGAGACGTTGAGCGGGTCGGTGGACGACGGGGTGAGCAGCGGCACCACCAGCTTCCGTTTCCGGCCCGTCGGCCCCGGTCGGTTCTTCGTGGCAGGGTTCCTCTCGCTGTGGCTCTGCGGCTGGCTGGCGGGGGAGGTGTTCGCCCTCTGGGCTCTCTGGAGGATCCTGGCCGCGTTTCTGGCCAGCGGTGAAGGGCCCCTGCCGGTGGCCCTGTTCCTGCTGGTGTGGCTGGGCCTCTGGAGTGTGGGGGGCATTGTCGCCCTGCGGGAGGTGCTGCGGGCCCTCTGGTCGGAGGACCGGCTGACCGTCTCGGCGGACGGGGAGCTGGAGCGCCTGGTGCAGCGGGGCCCCTTCCGCCGTCGCCGGGCCCTGAGCGGCCGGGAGATCCGTTGCTTCCAGGTGCGCGCGGCGGGTGTCGGCGCTGGGCCCCTGGTGGCCGAGCTGCCCGGACGCAGCATCGAGATCACCCGGCTCGGCAGCCTGCGGCAGCGGCGGGAGGCGGCCGATCAGCTCAACCGCCGGCTCGGCCTTCGCCCCCTCCCCGAGGACCCGGCCCCGGCCCCGGGCCCGCACCAGATCCCGGCGGCGGCGGTTCTGCCGGCGGGCTGGCAGGAGCTCACCCCCTCCTTCGGCAGTCCGCTACTGGTGCCCGACCTGGCCCTGCGGCGGCAGCAGCGCCTGGTGATGGGCCTGGTCAACCTGGTGCTGTGGGGGTTGCTGGCCCTGCTGCTGCAGAACGGCCGCGCCGGGCCGGGGTTCTGGGCCCTGGGGGTTCCGTTGGCGCTGGTGGCCCTGGCCGGCGGATGGGGCCTGCTGTGGCTGGCCTTGGGGCGCCTGGAGTGGCGGCTGGAGCCACGGGTCCTGGTGCTGCAGCGCCGTTTCGGCAACCGCCTGCGCACCCTGGGGGAAGCGCGGGCCCTGGAGCTGGTCGAGCGGGTCGACTCCGATGGCGACCGCTCCTACCGGCTGCAGGGCACCCGGCCCCCCGATCCGCCCCTGCGGGTGGAGGACCACGCCAGCGATCCCACCTCCCTGCGCCACCTGGGGGCCTGGCTGGCGGCGCGCTCCCGGGTGCCCTTCGAGGACCGGGTGCCCAGCGAGGAGCAGCGGCGGCAGCAGCGCGCCGAGATGGAGCGGCTCCGTCAGCAGCTGGCCGGCTCCGGACGTTTCGGGCGCTGGGCGGCCCGGCAGCTGGAGGGGCCGGATGCCTGATGGGCCTGGATCCTGTGCTGCTGGACCACCCGTTGGCACCAACATCTGCCGGGGATCGATCGCTTCTGCCGGCGCCAACGCCGATCCCGTGACGCTGCCTGAAGCAGGAACATCACATAGCATTGTTGGAGTGATTCCTTGAGATTTACCGCAGAAGTGCTTCTTCAACACAGCGCTTCTGCTTTGGATCTGCATCACGCCCCATGGAGATGGTGAACGGTTTCGATGGGTTTTTCCGATACGTTTCCCTTTTTGCATCCGGTTTCCCGGCAGAGAAACCACAAAAAGGTGATCAGCAATACCGCTGGTGATTGCGAACCCCTCCTGGAGGGGTTGACGCTCATGCCGGAGGACCCGGCACTCTCCCTTCCCGAGCCTCCCCCGCCGGCTGCGGGCGCGCCGGCCGGGGGTCAGCCGGTCCTCGATGCCCTGCCGGATCCGTTTCTGCTGTTGCGGCCCGAGAGAGGTGTCGCCGGCACCATCACGGATTTCATCTGCACCTATGCCAACGGGGAGGCCTGCCGCCTCCATGGCCACCAGCCGGAGCGGATCGTGGGGGCGCGGCTGCGGGATCTCCATCCGTCCCACTGCGCCGGCGACCTGTTCGAGCACGGCCTCCGGGCCTTCGAGGCGGGCCAGACCGTGGCGGTCCCCGCCCCCGGTCGCCCGGGGGAGGCCCCGGGGGCGCCCCGTGCCCTGCGTCTGTTTCCCGCGGGCGGTTGGCTCTGCTGCCTCTGGAGCGGGGCGAGCGAACCGGCCGATCTGCGCCGGCGGCTCTCGGAGCTGGAGCGGCGCCATCACCTGCTGGCCGGCCATGCCTCCGATCTGGTGATCGAAGTGGACGCCGATCACCGGATTCTCTGGGTCTCGGAATCGGTTCAGAAGCTCCTGGGCTGGTCACCCCCCGCCCTGGTCGGCCGACCCGCCATGGCCTTCGTCCACAGCGACGACCGCTGCCGGGCCCTGCGCACCGGCCTCGGTCCGCGCGACCGGGGCCGTTTCGAGGGCGAGCTGCGGATCCGCCGTGCCGATGACGGCTGGTGCTCGATGGGGGGCAGCGTCCGGCCGGCACCGGAGGGGAGCGGCGGTGCCTGGGTGCTCTGCCTCCGCGACATCCAGGACCGGGTGACAATCCGCGCCGAGCTCGACCACAGCCAGCACCACGACACCGTCACCGGCCTGGCTGTCCGCCATGTCGCCCTGGGGCGGATCCGCGAGGCCCTCGATCGCCAGGCGGGCACCGGTTCGATGCTGGCGGTGCTCAGCATCGGCGTGGACGGCCTCACCCCGGTGAACGATGCCCTCACCCATGCCGGCGGCGACCAGCTGATCGCTTTCCTGGCGGGGAGGATCGTCCGAGCGATCGGCGAGCCCGACCGGGTGGGCCGTGGCACCGGCGACGAGTTCATCGTCCTACTGAGCGATCTGGCGTCCGCGGCCGAGGCCGCCCACAGGGCCGAGCGGATCCTCACGGCCTGCCGGGCGCCGATCACCATCGGTGGCCAGCCTATCGATCCCACCGTGAGCATCGGCATCGCCACCTCCGCCGCCGGTGCCCTCCCTGACGAGCTGCTGCGGGACGCCAGCCTCGCCATGCGTCAGGCCAAGGCCCGGGGCCGCAACTGCTTCGCCCTGCTCGACGACGCCCTGGCCACCGAGGCCCATACGCGTCTGCTGTTTGCAGCCGAGATCCAGCGGGGGCTGGTGATGGAGGAGTTCGCCGCCTGGTTCATGCCGATCGTCTGCTTCGAGACCGGCGAGGTCACCGGCTACGAGGCCCTGGCCCGCTGGGTGCGGCCCGATGGCATCGAGGTCGGTCCCGCCGAGTTCCTGCCCTGCGCCGAGCGCCGCGGCCTGATCGTCCGGATCGACCGGCTGGTGCTGCGGCAGGCCCTGGTGACCCTCTCCCGGCTGCCCGATGAGCTCACCATGGCGGTGAACGTGTCGGCGGCCACCCTCGCCCAGCCCGATCACCCCCAGTTGGTGGCTGAGGCTCTCGAGGCCGCCGGGGTGAGCCCGGAACGACTGCACCTGGAGGTCACCGAGACGGCCCTGGTCACCGTCACCGAACGGATCCGGCAGCAGATACAGCAGCTCGCCGGCCGTGGGATCCGCTGGTACGTGGATGATTTCGGCACCGGCTACTCCTCGATCAGCCATCTCCGCGACCTGCCCATCGCCGGTCTGAAGCTGGACCGGTCCTTCACCAGTGCCATGCGGGCGAAGGACACCAAGACCCTGAGGCTGTCCCAGGCGCTGGTGGGGGTGGCCGAAGGCCTGGAGCTCGACACCGTCGCCGAGGGGGTGGAAACGATCGAGGAAGCCCGTCTGCTCACCTCCCAGGGCTGGCTGCACGGTCAGGGCTGGTTCTACGGCAAGGCGGCTCCCCTGGAGCCGTAGGCGGCCGCTTCAGTTCAGTTCGGCGCAGCAGGCTGCGAAGGCCGCCGCCGGATCGGCGGCGCCGCTGATCGGGCGCCCGATCACCAGCTGGCTGGCACCCGCCGCCACCGCCTCCGCCGGTGTCATCACCCGCCGCTGATCGCCCGTGGCACTGCCGGCGGGGCGGATCCCGGGGGTCACCAGGGTGAAGGGCCGCGGGTGGGCCGCCCGCAGCCGGGCCACCTCCAGAGGTGAGCACACCGCACCGGTGAGGCCCGCCCGCGCCGCCAGGGTCGCCAATTGGCCGGCATAGGAGTCCAGCGGCGTGTCGACCGCCAGTTCGCGGCGGAAGCGGTCGGGATCCCAGCTGGTGAGCACGGTCACCGCCAGCAGGGTGGGGGCGCCGAGGCCCTCGAGGCCAGCCCCCTCCTCGGCTGCGGCCTGGGCGGCGGCGAGGGCCTCGCTGCCGGCACAGGCATGCACGGTGATCAGTTCGGCCCCAAGGCGGGCGGCGCTGCGGCAGGCGCCGGCCATGGTGGCGGGGATGTCGTGGAACTTCAGATCCAGGAACACCCGCAGGCCCCGCCGCCGCAGCTCCCGCACCACGGCGGGTCCGGCGGCGGTGAACAGCTCCAGGCCCACCTTCACCCAGCGCAGTTCCGGCACCGCCGTCGCCAGGGCCAGGGCCGCGTCCGCGTCGGGGCGATCGAGGGCAAGGATGATCCGCTCTGCCGGGTCAACGGTGGGCTCCACGGCCGTGGCGGGGCGCTCGGTGTCCGCCATCAGGCCACCAGCCGCCGGAAGGTTTTCCGGCCCAGCTGCAGCACCTTGCCGGCCAGTTCCTCGGCGCTGGCGAACTCCTGGTTGGGATCGCTGAGCTTCTCGCCGTCGAGCTTGACGCCGCCCCCCTGGATCTGGCGCCGCCCCTCGCTGCTGCTGGCGCACACCTGCAGGGCGCTGAGCAGATAGAAGGCCTTGAGGGGGAAGGCCAGCCCGGCCAGGGAGGCCTCGGGGACGCTGTCCGCCTGGAGTCCGTCCCCTGCCCCACCAGCTCCAGAGAGGCCGGCGCCCACCAGTCCGGCCGCATCGGCCTGGGCCTGCAGCGCCGCGTCGCGCCCGTGGCGGCTGGCGGTGACCTCCAGGGCCATGGCCTTCTGCCGCTCCCGGGGGTTGGTGGGCAGGGCCGCCGTGTCCAGATCGGTGAGCAGAGTGAGGTAGTCCTCCACCACCGCGTCCGGCACCTTCTCGAGCTTGGAGTACATCGACAGGGGGTCCTCCATCAGCCCCACGGTGTTGCCGAGGCTCTTGCTCATCTTCTGCACCCCGTCGAGGCCGGGCAGGATCGGCAGCAGCAGCCCGAACTGGGGCCGCTGGCCGAAATGGCGCTGCATGTCGCGTCCCATGGCCACGTTGAACTTCTGGTCGGTGCCGCCCAGTTCCAGGTCGGCCGCGACGGCCACCGAGTCGTAGCCCTGCAGTAGGGGATAGAGGAACTCGTGCAGGCTGATGGGGGTGCCGGAGCCGTAGCGGTTGGCGAAGTCCTCCTTGGCCAGCATCTGGCCCACGGTGCTGATGCCCAGCAGCTCGATCACCTGGGGCAGCGCCAGGCCGGCCAGCCACTCGGAGTTGCGCCGTACCTCCAGCCGGCCGGGGGTCTCGAAGTCGAGCAGGGAGCGCTCGGGGGGCTGGCCCTGACCCAGCTGGGCCAGGTAGGTGGCGGCATTGGCCTCCACCGCCGCCGCATCGAGCTGCACGCGGGTGCTGCTCTTGCCGGTGGGATCACCGATGCGGGCTGTGAAGTCGCCGATGATCAGCACCGCCGTGTGGCCCGCGTTCTGGAAGGCCCGCAGCTTGCGGAACAGAATGCTGTGGCCGAGGTGGATGTCGCTTCCGGTGGGGTCGATGCCCAGCTTCACCCGCAGGGGCCGGCACTGGCGTTCCGCCTCCGCCAGCCGGGCCTCGAGACGCTGATCCGGGTCGGGATCCCGGCCGGCGGGGAACAGGTCGGCCATGCCCCGGGCCAGGGCGTCGGCCAGCGGCGGCAGCATGGGCGGCGGGTTCAGCGGCTCCGCCTGCTTGGCCGCCTGATTCGCGTCCTCCGCTTCCCCCATCGACACCCGCCGCCTGACTGGGGGGGATGGTAGGCAGCCGTGGTGCTCCGGTCGCTCAGCCCAGCAGGGCCACCACGTCGGCCGCGGCCCGCTCGCCGCTGGCCACCGCACCCTCGAAGAAGCCCGGCCAGCGCTCCGCCACCTCCGTGCCGGCCCAGAACATCCGGCCGTGGGGCCGCAGCAGGGCATCGCCGCTGCGGGTCCACAGCCCGGGGGGCATCCAGCCGGCGAAGGCCCCACCCACAAACGGCTCCCGCGGCCAGTCCTTCTCCACATAGTCCAGCGGCTCCAGCGCCATCGAGCCGAAATAGGCGGCCAGGTCTTCCAGCACCGCCGCCCGCCGCTGCTCGGCGTCCAGGGCCGACCAGCGCTCCTGGCGGCGGCCCGCCACGAAGGCGGCGATCACCCCCAGGCCCGTTTCGGGATCGGAGCTGTCGGCGCAGAGTTCCACCCAGGGGCGATCACCGATGCCGATGCCGGCCAGTCCGGCCTCCCGCCACCAGGGGCTCCCGTAGGCAACGAGCACCTTGGTGCAGCGGCCCATGCCCATGCCCTCCTGGAGGGCGAGCCGATCGGCCGGCAGCTCGGGCGTGAAGCGGATCGCGCCCGCCATCGCCGGCGGCATGGCCACGATCACCGCCCGGCCGTGGTAGTTGCCGTTGTCGGTGGTCACCGTGATGGCGCCCTCCGGATCGGGGCCGGAAAAATCTTCGGGCTGCTCGATGGACCGCACGGGTTCCCCGAGCACCAGGGCATCCCCCAGCTCTCTGGCCAGCAGCGCCGGCAGCTGGCCGGCACCGCCGTGGATCAGCTCCTCCTCGGGGTGGTCGCCCTGGGGTGCCGTGCGCTGGCCCCAGGCCACATGCAGCAGCGACACCTGGTCCGGCTCCGCCGGCCCGAGAAAACCGACGGCTCGGCAGAAATAGGCGAAGTACCAGGCGGCGAAGGGGGTGTGGGTGTGGGCCTCGATCCAGTCCTGGAAGCTCAGCCGGTCGAGGGCGGCGGCGTCGGGATGGTGATGGGGATGGCCCTCAGGCAGGGACGCCACCAGATCCTGGAAGCGCCCGAGGGCCTGCATCGCGTCCTCCCAGTCCGCGCTGGGCACCGAGGGCGGCTGCCCCTCCGGAAACCCCTGGAAGAAACCGCTGAAGGTGCAGCGATGGGATCCGAAGCAGAGGACGGTCTCACCGTCGTGGGGGGAGGGGAACCGGCGCAGGCCCCGCTCCTCGAGCAGGGAGCGGAAGCGGGAGTGGGTGGCTCCCACCCACTGACCGCCCAGGTCGATCCAGGCGGCAGGCCGGGCCCCGGCCGGCCCGGC